>JAJQFJ010000028.1 GCA_021201185.1 Clostridiales bacterium | reverse complement strand
CAAAGTTCAAAAATCGTACTCAGCGTGGCAAAAAGGATTTTTGACACGCTGAGTAGGGATTCACCAGATAGCTCCGGTGCACCTGGATAAAGGCGTCCTCCTCCAGCTGGCGGCAGAGCGTCTGAAATTGCACCCTGACCTCCTCTGTCATTTCAGCAGAGCGGAGACGGCAGGATTTGCCCCTGGCCTCCACATAGACCAGCTTGCGGATATTGACGGAATAGACGGTGCCGTCCAAGTCATTGGCAAAGCGGAGCCACTTGTCGCTGCGTCGCTCCAGCTCCTGGACGAGAGCGCACACCAGGCCGTCGATCTCCTTCTGAAACCGGCGCTTACGCACGAACCGGAAGGGCTGCACCTCGAAGGTCTGGAACACCATCTCCTCCTTGTTGGACACAAACACCACCAGCACCCCACGGTCGGAGGTGTGGAACCGACGGCACAGCTCGATGCCGTCCATGCCGGGCATATCGATATCCAGCAGCAGCACGTCGTAGCAGGTGCCGCTCTCCAGGCGGTTCAGCAGATCCTCTGCGTGACAATAGCCGTCCACGTTGACGGGGATACGCTGCGCCTGGAACCGCTTTTGGACGGTGTCTGAGATATATTGGACAGAGGCTGGCTCGTCGTCGCAGACGGCGATGGTGTACATGGCGGTATCTCCCCTCTCCTGCGTACTTGTGTTGGCATTATTATAATATGTCCCTAGTGGAAGTGCAAGAGGGTATGATATGCAGACAGGCGTCGGGGACTGGTACAGCCCAGTGAAGATCGCCAATCCGCAATGCGGCGTGCTGCGGGGGTGCGGAGGCATTCACCGGATTGCCGGGGGAAAACACTTCTCTCAAAAACTGCTCATCTCCCAGAACGGGGAGGCGGTCATATGTCCGATTCCGCAGAAAAATCCCCCCTACAGAACAAGCAGGCGCGGCCAGCCCAATATAGCTGCCAGCCGCGCCTGCTTGTTCTGCGGGGGATGCTTTCTCCGAAGGGTCAGTCCAGCTTCAGATCTCCCTCTTTGATCCAGCCCTTTTTCCGGAACAGCAAGCCCAGGGCCCAGCTGATCACGGCGGGCAGGACAAAGCAGACCAGGATCAGACCCACCCAGTCCATGGCGGTGATGGCCGTCTTTGTCCCGGCGGCGATGTCGCTGACCCAGCCGGAGTAGACGCCGATCTGACCCACCAGGCCGCAGGTGCCCATACCGGAGGAGACGGCGGGGCCGTTCATCTCCAGCTGGAAGATGCAGGTGGCGATGGGGCCGGTGATGGCGGCGGCCAGAGTGGGGGGAATCCAGATGCGGGGATTTTTCAGGATGTTGCTCATCTGGAGCATGGAGGTGCCCAGGCCCTGGCTCACCAGCCCGCCCCAGCGGTTCTCCTGAAAGCTCATGACCGCAAAGCCCACCATCTGGGCGCAGCAGCCGGCCACGGCGGCGCCGCCCGCCAGCCCGGTCAGGCCGATGGCAGAGCAGATGGCGGCGGAGGAAATGGGCAGGGTCAGGGCCACGCCCACCAGCACCGAGACCAGGATGCCCATAAAGAAGGGCTGCTGCTCCGTGGCCCACATGATGACGGTCCCCACCGCGCTGGCGGCGCTGCCGATAGCAGGGGCCCACCAGGAGGAGAGGCACACACCCACGACAATGGTCACGGCGGGGGTCACCAGGATGTCCACCTTCGTCTCCTTGGAGACTGCCTTGCCAAATTCCGTGGCGATAATGGCGATGACGAACACCGCCAGAGGGCCGCCTGCGCCGCCCAGGGTGTTGGCGGCGTTGCCAACGGCGATGAGGGAGAACAGCACCAGGGGAGGCGCGCCCAGAGCAAAGCCGATGGCTACAGCCATGGCGGGGCCGGACATGGCGGTGGCATAGCCACCCATCTCCTCCAGGAAGGCGATGCCCAGCTGCTGGCCCAGGGTCTTGATAATGGTGCCGATGAGCAGGGACGCAAACAGTCCCTGTGCCATGGCGGACATGGCGTCGATGCCGTAGCGCTTGGCGGATATCTCGATGTTCTTCCGGTGCAGGAAGACCTTGACGGCCTCCCAGGCCCGTTTCAACGCTTCTTTCATATGGTTTCCTTCTCTCTGTGAATATTCAGGTGTCTTGACAGGTGTCGGTATCATTATATGCTCTTCCGACAGATTGTCAATTCCCAAATTAGAGGGAAAAACGTCCCGGATTCTTGTGCAAAAGGGGGAGAAGTCTACCCTCCCGCCATTGCAAATCCCATTTCTCTGTGATATATTGGACTGGAAACAGAAAGGGAGCTGATTTTATGCCTGTCGATTGGAACGCCCTCCTGGCCGCCGTCCGCTCCGGCGAGACCGCCGCTCTCACCTTTGAGACGGAGGACGGCCCTGTCATCCGCAGCTTTCGGCCACGGGAGCGGCTCATCGTTCTGGGAGGCGGTCACATCGCCCTGCCCCTTTGTCAGTACGCCGCCGATCTGGGCTTTTCCGTCACTGTAGTGGATGACCGGCCCGATTTCGCCAGCGAGGGGCGGTTTCCCCAGGCGGACGCCGTCCTCTGCGACGATTTTCCCGCCGCCCTCCGCCGCCTGGCAGTCACCGGAGAGGACTATGTGGCCATCATTCCCCGGGGACACGCCCATGCCGCGGACTGTCTGCGGACGGTGCTGGAGGGGACGTTTCCCCGTTACCTGGGGATGATCGGCTCCCGGAAGCGGGTGGCTGCCCAGTTCGATCTGCTTGAGGCGGAGGGATATGACCGGGCCCTGCTGGACCGGGTCCACACCCCCATCGGCCTGGACATCCACGCCCTGACGGTGAAGGAGATCGCCATCTCCATCGTGGCGGAGCTGATCCAGTGCCGCCGGGAGGGGACGAGCTTCCGCTCTAAATCGGCAGTGCTCACCTCGGAGGACGTGGACCTGCCCCTGCTGGAATTTCTGGCCCTGGACCCTGCCCCCAAGGCCCTGATGCTGGTCTATGAGACGAACGGCTCCTCCCCGGTGAAGTCCGGGGCGATGATGGCGGTGGACCGCTCCCTGCGCTCTGCCGGGACGGTGGGCGGCGGCTCCGGGGAACACACCGTCATGGAGCAGGCCCGAAGCGTCATCGGCACCGGTATCTCCCGGTGCGTCACCATCGACATGACCAACGACGTCGCCGCAGACGATGGCATGGTCTGCGGCGGGCGGATGAAGGTTTTGATTCAGGATGTGGGATGATTCGTGCATGGTATAGAACGACACATATAGGTTATTCCTCCACTGTTCCCAGGGTAAAGGCGGGGGGAGAATCAATCGAAATCGTGCATCCAGACGAAAGTCCCTGGAGAAAGAATTTGAGCACTACTGCTTCACAATACGAGGTGAATCATAACTATGAAAATACAGGATCTATTGCCGATCGGCTCTGTCGTTCTTCTGAAAAACGGAGAAAAGAAATTGATGATCATAGGTATTATGCAAAGCGACGGCAAGGGCCGCAAGAAGAAGAACTACGATTATTTAGGCGAGCTTTACCCGGAGGGACATCTTGGGGAGGGTGTTCATCAATACCTGTTCAACCACGAAGATATAGATGAAATCATTTTTCGAGGTTATGAGGATGCCGAGAGAGCGGTATTTCTAAAAAGGCTCTCTGACGAATATGAGAACGGGAGCGCCCAATGATTCTGCTGCTCTCTATTGGAAGCAGCCCCAACCCAGCCGTCACGCAAAATACCGGCGCCTTGCCCACAATTCAACAGGAGCCTCACCCCCGCTCCGGGGATGAGGCTCCTGTTCTGTTCTGTCCTGGTCCTATTTCTTTTTTGCCTTCCGGTAGGGGGTGTCCTCCAGAGGGAGGGACTGCCGGAATTTGCCGTCGTAGCGGTAGTAGGCGTGGGCGCAGGCGGGGGCGGTGGGGATCATGCACAGCTCCCCGCAGCCCTTCGCCCCCAGGGAGTAGGGCAGCTTATCCTCCTCCTTAGGCTGGCAGAGGATGACCTCCAGCTCCGGGGCGTCGGTGGCCCGCATAATACCGATGGTGCCCAGCTTGCTTTTTGGGTAGCCGTCGATGCACTCGAATTTCTCGGTGACGCCATAGCCGATGCCCATGACCATGCCGCCCTCGATCTGGCCCTCCACCGACTGGATATTCACAGGAGTACCCACGTCAAAAGCGGAGACCGCCCTGGTGATTCTCCCCTGCTCGTTTAAAATAATGACCTGTGCTCCGTAGGAGTAGGAGACGTGGCTCACCGGGTTGTCCTTGATGGCCCCCAGGGGGTCGGTCTTGGCGGAATACTCTCCCAAAAACTCCTTCCCCTCCAGGGCCTCCAGGGAGCCGTACTGCTCCAAAGCGGCCCTGAGCTGCTCCCCCGCCCGCCGGGCGGCCTCGCCGGTGACCACCGTCTGCCGGGAGGCGGTGGAGGTGCCGGAGTCCGGGGTGCGGACGGTGTCCGCCGTCTCAAAGACGAACAGGGCGGGGTCCAGGTCGGTGACGTGACAGATCTCCGTCAACGTCATCTGCCCAATGCCCTGACCCATGCAGGAGGCGGAGGTGCGGATGTGTATCTTCCCCTCCTCCACCGACAGGAGCACCCGGCCGATGTCCTTCTTTCCCATACCGGTGCCGGAGTTCTTAAAGCCAATGGCAATGCCCGCATAGGGGTTGGAGTAGTAAATATCCTTCACCGCCTCCAGACAGGCCACCATATTGGTGTCCGGCTCAGCCACCTGGCCGTTGGGGAGCCGGTCCCCCGGCTGGATGGCGTTCCGGCGGCGGAACTCCCAGGGGTCGATGCCGGACATCTCCGCCAGAAGATTGATGTTCATCTCGGTGGCAAAGCAGCTCTGACTGGCGCCAAAGCCCCGGAAGGCCCCGGAGACCACATTGTTGGTATAGACCGACATGCCCAGGATGTCCAGATTCTGATAATTGTACGGCCCCGCCGCATGGGTGCAGGCCCGCTGGAGCACCGGCCCGCCCAGAGAGGCATAGGCCCCGGTGTCGGCGATGATGATGCCCTTCATGGCGGTGAGCCGGCCGTTTTCGTCGCAGGCGGTGGTGAACTCCATCTCCATGGGGTGCCGCTTGACGTGATAGTCCAGGGACTCCTGGCGGCTGTACTTCACCTTCACCGGCCGCTTCGTCACCCAGGCCATCAGGGCGGCGTAGGGCTGGACGGTCATGTCCTCCTTGCCGCCGAAGCCTCCCCCCACCAACGCCGCCCGGACGTGTACCTTCTCCGGAGGCAGCTGGAGCATGGTGGAGCACTCCCGCTGCACGTCGTAGATGGACTGGCTGGTGGTGTAAAGGAGCAGTCCGTCCTCCCCCTCCGGCATGGCCACGCAGCACTCCGGCTCCATAAAGCCGTGCTCCTGCCAGGAGGTCTTATACTTTCGGGTGACCACATATTTGGACTTGCGGATGGCGGCGTCGGCGTCTCCCCGGGACAGGTGGGCCTTGCCCATGACATTGCCGTCCGGGTGGATCAGGGGTGCGTCCCCCCGGAGGGCGTCGAAGGGATTGGTCTCCGGCTCCAGCTCGGTGTAATCCACCTCCACCAGGGAGGCGATCTCCTCCAGCTTTTCCTTTTTGTCGGTGGCCACCACGGCGATGACGTTGCCCACATATTTGGTAATGTCTCCCACCCCCATCATCACGTCCCAATCCTGCTTGATGTGGCCGATGATGTTGTGGGGTACGTCCTCCTTTGTCAGCACCTTCACGCAGTCCGGGTGGGCCTGAGCCTTGCTGATGTCGATTCGGTCGATCCTGGCACGGGGATATTTGGAGTAGACCCCCTTGGCGTAGAGCATCCCCTCCAGCTCGATGTCGTCGGTATAGATGCCGGTGCCGTTTACCTTCTCTTTGGCGTCGATGCGTCTGGCCCGCTCGTTCATGTGGAGGGTCTTGGGGGCAGGCGGGATGGGCTTGCGCTCCCGGAAGAACTCCGCCGCCATGAGGATGGCGTCCTCGATCTTCTGGTAGCCGGTACAGCGGCACAGGTTGCCCCGGATGGCCTTTTTCACGTCCGCCCGGGTGGGGTTCAGGTTCCCGTCCAGCAGGCTCTTGGCGGAGATGACCATGCCCGGGATGCAGAAGCCGCACTGCACTGCCCCGGCCTCGGCGAAGCAGTGCTCATAGACCTTCATCTCCTCCGGGTCGATGCCCTCCACCGTCAGCACCTTTTTTCCCGCCAGTCGGCTCAGGAGGGGGACGCAGGCCTTGGTCTTGACCCCGTCCACCAGCACGGTGCAGGTGCCGCAGACCCCCTCGCTGCACCCGTCCTTGGCGGCGGTAAGATGGAGGTCGTCCCGGAGGAACCTCAATAGCTTCTTATCCACAGGAGACTGATAATCCCTGCCGTTGACGTTCACTGTAAACATGGTGCACCTGCCCTTCTGTTTGCGCGCTCACGGGAGGAGGGACATCAAATCCCCATCTCCTCCAAAAAGGCCCCCAGCAGCCGGAGGCAGACCGCCTTGCGGTACTCGGCGGAGACCCGGCCCCGGGTCAGCTGCATCCGCCCCTCATAAGCGGTCAGGAAATCCGGTTTCAGGCTCTTTGCCTCCTCCACGGTTTTTCCCACCAGCATGGCCTCCAGGTCGGGATACCGGAGAACGGTGGCAGCCACCGCTCCAAAGCCCGCCGCCAGGTGGACAATGCGGCCGTCCCGCTCCTCGTACACCCCGGCGAAGGACACCCGGGAGATGGCCAGGGCGTTCCGGCCCCCCACCTTCTCATAGTGCCAGCGCTCTCCTGGGGTGGGCTTCGGCAGCAAAATCTCTACAATCAGCTCATCGGAGGCCAGGTCCAGCTGCTTCCGGCCCTGATAGAAGTCGGCCACGTTGACCAGCCGCTCCCCCCGGACGGAGGCGATACGCAGCTTTGCGTCGGTGACAAACTCGATGAGCACCGAGTCCGCCTTGGCGGAGCCGTTGCCCAGGTTGCCCCCGAAGGTGCCCGCATTGCGGATGGCGGGGGCGGCGATCTGAGCCACCGCCGCCTTCATCAGCGGCGGCACCAGAGGGGACTCCAGAGCCTGGGTATAGGTGACTGCTGCGCCAATGCGGATGTAAGTCTCATCCTCACAGATGCCGCACAGCTCCGGTACCCGGGCCAGGAACAGGTAGGTGGGATTCGGGCGATTTTCCACCATCAGGTCGGTGCCCCCGGCGTAGGGGATCACCGAATGGGCCGCCCTGATCTCCAGCGCCTCCGCCAGAGAGTGGGCCGTATATCCGTTTACCATAGTCCATTCCCCTCCTCTGCGGCCAGCGAGACGGCCTTGATGATGGCGTTATATCCGGTGCAGCGGCACAGGTTGCCGGAGAGCCCCTCCCGGATCTCCTCCTCGCTGGGGTGGGGATTCCGGGACAGCAGCGCCTCGCTGGCCAGTATCATGCCGGGAGTGCAGAAGCCGCACTGGACGGCGGACAGCTCTCCGTAGGCCCGGCTGAGCACGGCGAACCGCTCCGTCTCCCGGTAGCCCTCCAGTGTGACCACGCTCCGGCCCTCTACGGCTCCCATGGCGACACAGCAGGAGTTCACCAGCACCCCGTCCAGGAGCACGGAGCAGGCCCCGCACTCCCCTTCCTTGCAGCCGCACTTGACGCTGGTAGTCCGGTAGGTATCCCGCAGCACCTCCAGCAGACGGTCCGCTGCGCTGCCCTCATAGGTCACAGGAGCGCCGTTTAGCGTAAAACAGATACCGTTCATCTCACAGGCCCTCCTTCAAAATCACGTTCATGGTGTCCTCGATGGTGAAGGGGGCGTGGTGCAGCTTCACGCCGCCCAGCGCCTGCTCCAGTGCCTCCACATAGGCCCCGGGGCCGCCCACCAGGGGCAGCTCCCCGGCGCCCTTGGCCCCGTATGGGCCGTCCGGGTACTCCTCCACATGGAGGATACAGTTCAGATTGGGCACGTCTCTGGTGGTGGGGATGAGGTAGTCGGAGAAGGAGTTATTCCGGATACGGCCCTTGTCGTCGTAATTCATGTGCTCCATGGAGGCGTAGCCGATACCCTGGAGGAAGCCGCCCTCCATCTGGCCCATGACCACGTTGTAGTCGATGGGCGTGCCCACATCGAAGGAACCGGTGGCCCCCAGCACCTGGCTCCTGCCGGTGAAGGTGTCCACCTCCACCTCGATGGCGTGGACGCCCCAGGCATAGGTGGGATAGGCGTCTCCGTGGAAGTCCTCCAGGGAGAAGGGGATCATGAAGTTGGGCTCCTTATAGTGCTCCTCCACCACCTGGTCCTCGCCGTCCACCCATTTGTCCCGGAGCTGGATGGCGGCCCGGCGGAGCAGCTCGCCCACGATCATCAGGGAGCGGGAGGCCACCGTCGGACCGGAGTCCGGCACCCGGGCGGTGTCCGGCTGGTCATAGTAGACCTTCTCCAGGGGCAAATTCAGCTCCCGGGCCACGATCTTGGGGAAGGTGGTCCGCACACCCTGGCCGATCTCGCCGTTGGAGGCCAAAATCTCCACCGTGCCGTCCGGGTACTTGTGGAGCTTACAGACCGCCTTGATGGTGTCCCGCTCTCCGGCCCCGGTGAAGCCGGCCCCGTGGAAGTAGACCGCCATGCCGATACCCCGGCGATAGCGCCCGGTCTGGGGCTTTGCATACTCCTTATGCTTCCTGCGGAAATCGCAGGCCCGGTCCACCTCGTCGAGCATGGCGGGAAGGGGCACCGGGAAATGGTACATTCCGGAGGTGGAGGTGGCGTCCCCCTGCTTTACCATGTGGGCCTCCTTGAACTCCAGGGAGTCCACCCCCAGGTCCCGGGCGATGTGGTCCATCATCAGCTCCACGGCAAAGAAGGTCTGGGGCGCGCCAAAGCCCCGGTAGGCCCCGGTGGGGGTGGTGTTGGTCTTGAGGGCCTCGCCGACGACGTGGAGGTTTTCAATGTTGTACACCCCGTCGGCGCAGATCAGTCCCCGCTGGAGCACGACCGCGGACAGGGTGGTATACGCCCCGCCGTTGAACTTCACGTCGATGTCCATGGCAATGACCCTGCCGTCCTTGACGGCCACCTTGTAGCCACACAGGGAGGGGTGGCGCTTGGAGGTGTATTCCAAATCCTCCCGCCGGTCAAAGACGCAGCGGACCGGGGCCTGGGCCTTGTGGGCGGCCACCGCCACCTGACAGGCCAGGATGGAGGGGAACGCCTCCTTGCCGCCGAAGCCGCCGCCGGTGGGGTCCTGCAAAATGTGGACCCCGTCCGGTCCGCAGCCCAGGGCCCGCATGACCGCCCCCTTGACGTAGTAGATGCACTGCATGGAGCCGTGGATGAACATCCGTCCGTCCGCCTCCGGCACAGCCATCATGCCCTGGGTCTCCAGATAGGCCTGTCCTGATAGCCCGTCTCAAACTCTTCCTCATAGATTTTGTCAGCCTGGGCAAAGGCGGCCTTCAGGTCCCCCTTGCCGTACTCATAGTGGAAAAAGACCTCGCTGGCCTTTCGCAGGTCCAGTACCGGCTCCAGCTCCTCGTAGGTCACCTGAATCTCCGAAAGCAGCCTCTCCACCTCTTTGGGGTCGGGGCCCACCACCATGCCGATAGGCTCGCCGATGTACTCCACCGTCTCCCGGGCATAGACCGGGGTATCGTCCTTGACAATGTTGACATTGTTGTCCCCCGGCACGTCGTTCCGGTCCACATACAGGTAGCCCTGGGGCAGCTCCGGCAGAATAACCTCCACGATTTTGGCGTGGGCCACCTTTGCGTGGAGCAGCTTTCCGGTGAGGACGCCCTCACCGTCATAGTCCCCCACGTACAGGGAGCGGCCGGATCCCTTATCCCAGTGGTCCTTTTTGACCACCGGGCAGCTGATTTCCTTCATCGGGGTTCCCTCCAGTCTTGTTGTTTCAAATGGGTGTCAGATGATGTTGTCCCGCGTCTCTCCTTCAGCAGCGCCAGGCAGGTCTGATAGTCCTCCGGGGTGTCCAGGTCTAGGCCGGTCCCCGGGTCGTCTGCCGGGACGGTGCGCAGCCGTCCGTCCATCTGTCCCCAGAGCGCCCGAAGGCCGCCCTCTCCGTGAAAGGACACGATCTCCGGGAGAAAGGCCGCCGGGATAAGGGGCGGATGCTTTCGCCGTCCGTTCAGGGTGGGAAAGATGACCCTGTCCGGCGTCTCTCCCCAGGCCCGCACCAGCAGTCGGAACGTGTCTTCCCCCACCGCAGGCATATCCCCTGGCAGGAGGAAAAAGGCGTCGCAGGGTGGCAGTGCTCCGCAGCCCAGCCGGACAGATTGGAGCATATCGGTGGAGGCGTAGTCTCCGTTGTGGGCAAAGCCCACCCTTCCGCCGAACCGGCGGGAGAGAACGGCTTCCACCTCGTCTCCCCGGTACCCGGTGACCACCGTCACCGAATCCGCTCCTCCGGTGAGCAGGCTGTCCACGGTCCGCTCAATGACAGTATCTTTCCCTAACGGAAGCAGCGGCTTGAACGCCCCCATCCGGGAGGACAGCCCCGCCGCCATCACCAGACCCGCCAGCTTGGACACAGACGCCGCCCTCCTTTTTAAAAAGACGCTATGATGATACCATTATTATACCTGAACTGGCCCCATTGGCAAATGCTTTCCGAAAGTCACTCGGTCTGTGGGCTGCAAAACGCTCAAATCATGCCCCGCTCCAGGAAATCCGAACGGAACCGCTGCTGGGCAAACCGGATCACCGCCTCCTCATACCGCTGGGCCGCCAGGAGGAAGTCTCTCCCCTGGTTGGTGAGCACCGTCCGCCCGCCGTTTTTTCCTCCCCGGCGGCGCTCTACCACCGGATAGCCCAGCTCCTCCTCCAGGTGGTTGATCATGTTCCACGCCTTGCTCACCGACAGGGCCATCTGGTCGCAGGCATGGCGGAGATTTTCCGTGTCTGACAGGAGAAACAGCAGCAGCTTGAGCCGGTCGTTGAAAAAGGGGTCCTCCCGCTCGAAGCGGATTTGAATATAGGGATGGAGGATGGCCCGGTTGTGCCGGGAGAGCTGGGCGTCCAGCTGGCCCTGGTCGTGGGCGCTGGTCAAAATTCCCTCGTCGTCAACGTTCACCCGGACCCGACGCTCCTCCATAGTCCGGAGCGCCCCCCGAAGGCCGCCTTCCCCCCGCCAGGCGCAAATCTCCGGAATAACGGCGGCGGAGAGCAGCACCGGATGGCCTCCCCTGCCCTGATAGACCGGGGTGACGATGTCTCCGGGAGTCTCCCGGAGGCGGAGCAGAGTCTCCGGAACGAACATGGGAGCAGTCACCGGGGTATAGGCCACCCGGCCGCACTTGTCCGCCAGATAGGTCAACCCGGTGCGGACGGCGTCCATGGGCTCCTTTGCCTCGCTGTGGAGAAAGATGACGCCGTAATCCGAGAGCTGGTAGCGCACCAGCTCCTCCTCCGCCCCGGTGAGGACGACGATGGGAAAGACCCCCGCCTGCTGGAGGGTCAGAACAATGCGCTTGAGAATGGTGATGGAGCCCGCCTGCCGCTGAGAGAGGGGGCCGCCTCGATGAGTCCCGCCGCCTGACTGATTTGCATATTTGCGTGCTCCTTCCTTCATTTTCTCCATTTTACCACAGTCCGAAGCCTCGGGCAACGGTATGTCTTTGACAAAAAACCGGGGCCTCCCGGCCACGTGCCGAAAAGCCCCGGATAAAGCATTGTTTAGTTGATAAGCTCCATGACCTCCCGCCACATATCCACAGAGGGATTGCGGTGCTCCTCATAGTTGATGCTCTCTGCGTACTCATAACCGCTCCAGACGGCGGCAGTGTATTTGTCCGTATAGCCCACAAACCAGCGGTCAAAGTCGTCATTCGTGGTGCCGGTCTTGCCCGCCACTGTGACGCCCTCGATCTGGGCGTCCTCGCCGGTGCCTTTTTCCACCACGTTCTGGAGCATGGCGTCCATATCCTGGACGGTGGTCTCCTTCAGCACCGCCTCGCCCTCGGCGTAGCCGGTGATGATGGGGCTGCCGTTGGCGTCATAGGTGATGCTGTAGCCGTCCTGGCTGAGGATGACCTCCCCCTCGCTGTTGGTGACGATGGTATAGACATATGGCTCCACATAGATGCCGTCCCGGGCAAAGACGGCGTAGGCGGCGGTCATCTCGTAGACGGAGACGCCGTCAGTCAGGCCGCCCAGGGCCAGGGGGCCGAAATCCAGATCGGACTTGTACTTGCCGGAGGTGGTGATCCGCTCCTCCACCAGGCTGGTGATGCCGAAGCGCTCCTGGAGGAAGTTGAAGGAGTACTGGATGCTGACCCGCTGGAGCAGCTGGACCGCGATGGTGTTCAGCGACTCCTGTAGGCCGTATTCCACCGTCACCAGGTTGCCTGTGGGCTTTTTCCCGGAGTTGCTGGTGGGATACAGGGTTCCGTCACTGAGGCGAATCTGGCTGTCCTCCAGCAGGGAATCCGGCGTGACCAGCCCCATCTCCAGCGCGGGGGCGTAGACCGACAGGGGCTTGATGGAAGAGCCTGGGGGCCGGAGGGTCTGTGTGCCCACATTCCACACCCGGTTCCCCGTTTTCTCGCCCGAGGCGTTGGAAACCGCCACCACCGCGCCGGTGTCGTTGTCGATAACGGTGATCGCAGACCAGAGGTTCTGTCCTCCGTCCGACTTGTGGCCGCTCAGGGTGGCGCTGTCCGTATAGACCTCGTCCACCGCCGCCTGGACCTCCGGGTCAAGACAGCTGTAGATTTTCAGTCCGCCGGAGTAGATGAGCTGACTGGCCGTCTCGCTGTCCAGCTCATAGGTCTCCATCAGATCGGAGATAACGGCGGAGATCACCGTCTCGGTGTACCAGGAGTAGTAGTCGCTGGAGAGGGTGGTCGTCTCCTCCTCTTCCTCGGTATTGTCCTTGGAGGCCAGCACCAGCTCCTCCGCCTTTGCCGCATCCCGCTCCTCCTCAGTGATATAACCCTGCTCACACATCTGGTCCAGCACCAGACAGCGGCGTCTCAGGTTGTTCTCCGGGTGGGTGGAGGGGTTGTAGGCAGAGGGGTTGTTGGTGATGGAGATCAGGGCGGCGCACTCCGCCAGGCTCAGCTCGTCCAGGTCCTTGCCAAAGTAGGTCTGGGCCGCCGTGTAGATGCCATAGCAGTTGGTGCCGTTATAGGAGCCCAGGTAGATCTTGTTCAGGTACCACTCCAGCGTCTCCTCCTTGGTGTGGGTGCTGTCGAATTCCAGCGCCTCGAAGATCTCCAGCACCTTCCGCTTTACCGTGGTCTCAGTGTTGTTGGTCAGGTTTTTGATCAGCTGCTGGGTGATGGTGGAGCCGCCCTCCTGACGCTGGCCGGTGAGCATATAGAGCGCCGCCGCCGCCGTACGGGACCAGTCCACGCCGTTGTGCTCCCAGAAGCGTTTATCCTCAATGGCCACTGTTGCGTTGATCAGATTCTGGGGGATGTCCTCATAGGTCACCCACACCCGGTTTTCCGACTGATACAGGGTCTGCTCTGTCTGGTAGGTGCCGGTGCTCTCATCGTAGTAGTAGATGGCAGAGGTCAGGTCGGTGTCTGAGCGCACCAGAGACAGGGCGGCGTTGGCCTCCTCCGCCTCCGGAACCACTACCTCCTGGACATAGCTGGCCGCATAGACCGCCAGGATCGCAGCGGTGGCCGCCACGATGAGCAGAAGCGTCCCCAGCACCATCAGCACCCATTTCAATATTCCACTGAATACACGGCCGACCATGCCGGATCGTTCATTTGCCATATCTCGTTCCTCCGGGAAGTACCGGCCGCTCTGCCGGAACAAACTCATTCCTGATAGTATATCACAGACGCCAAATAAATGCAAATTCGGGGCCGTCCTGGGCTTTCCTTTTCCTATTATGCCAAATTTCCCCGTTCAATGCAATAGAAACCTGCACATTCATGAAAAATTTAGATGTTTTCAGAATATTTTCAGCCTTTTCCGGGGATGCTGAAAACCGGGAGGTGTTTTACTCATGAAAAAAAGGCTCCATACGCTCTCTGCCGCCCTGCTCCTGGCGGGGCTGGCTCTGTATTCCGCGCTGCTGCTGACCTGGCAGCGGCAATCGCTCCTGGCTGCACAGGCCCCTGTCTGGCAGGAGGCGGCCGTCTCCCTGCCCCTGGACGGGGAGGCGTCTCCCACCCCCTGGATGCTCCAGTCGGTGGATGGGGAGGTCTGCATCCTCCGGGACGGCGAGATCGTCGTCCACACCGGCGTCTCCACCGCCCTGCTCCCCCGGCAGGATCGCCAGGCGCTGGAAGCAGGCATTTCCGTGGAGGATGAGCAGGCGCTGACGGCTCTGCTGGAGGATCTTGGCTCCTGATGCGTTTTTATATATTATGCACAGTTTTATCTCTGTAGCATCCGTCATTCTTCGACAGAATACCGTCAAAATGCCGTTTTTGGACAGAACCCAAAAATTGAGCAGCTCCGCCTCTTGCTTTTTTCCCGGCGACAGGGTACAATAGGAGCATGAAACAGAAAGGCTGGTGAGTGCGCATGGGCGATGAGTTCGAGAGCACCTTTATTACCCTGACGGACGAGGACGGGAACGAGATTGAGCTGGAGTATCTGGATACTGTAGAGTACAACGGCTCCGTCTATATGTCCTTCTTCCCCACCATCCCCGAGGACGAGGCGGAGACCGCCGAGGACAACGATGATTATGGCATGATCATCCTCCGGGTCGTCTCCGACAACGGTGAGGAGGAGGAGCTGGTCACCATCGAGGATGAGGATGAGCTCAACGCCGTCTATCAGCTGTTTATGGAGTCCATGTTCGAGGACGAGGAGGATGAGGATTCCTCCGAGGACGAGGACTGAGGCGGTTTTATCGTCACCAGCGCCCTGCCCGGTGCGTGATGCCCCATATTTAAACCCACAATTCAAATACGGGATGCACCTCTCGACTGGTGGTTTGCAGGCCTCCCTGCGCCGTTTGCGCCGGAAGTTGGAAGCAGCAAAGCCAGGCGGAAGCGTCCCACCTGCCATTCTGTGCAGGTTTGAACTGGGTCACACGGCCACGGCGGGGCTTATTTGCAGATGTGGTATCCGGCGATGCACGGTAGTGCGTTGCCGGATACCTTTTCCATATCGTACCGGGTGAATGGTATCTCCCATCAAATTCAGAAGAATTCAGGTTCTCCCCTGTTGCATCTGTCCTGAAAACGCTTTACTATATTCTCAGAGGAAGGTGCTGCCCTATGTCGAACCGAAACCGGAAAAAACATCGCCCCAGTTTTCTCCCCTATCTGCTGATTTTTTTGGTGGTGATGGGAGGACTGGCCCTGGTCGCAGTCAAATTCTGGGACTACACCCAGGGAAATACATCCTCCGCCGCCATCGTCAACGCAGTCTCTACAGGGGACACAAAGCGCCAGGACGCCAAGGACGCTGCCGACCGCGCAGCCCAGGCGGCGGCGGAGCAGGCCGCGCAGTCCGCCCCGGAAACGGAGGACGCCGGCAACGACGCCGATGACATTCAGACGCAGACAGAAGCCGAAGCCCCCGGCGCAGACGAAGCGCCGTCGTCCCCAGAGGACGGCTCCCAGTCCGAGGCGGAGGAGACAGAAACCGTTACGCAGGAGGACCCGTCGGAGCCGGCTGCGCCGGGCGAGTCAGAGAGCGAAACGGAGACGGGCAACGTCTCCCCGTCCCTGACCACAGACGAGGCCGCCCAGGTGCTGCTGGAAAACATGACCCTCCATGAGAAGGTCTGTCAGCTGTTCATCGTCACCCCGGAGGAACTGACGGGCATCTCCGGCACCGCCACCGTGGGCGGGGCCACCACCCAGGCCGCGCTCCGGGATTACCCCGTGGGCGGGCTGGTCTACTTCGCCGGAAACATCCTCACCCCGGATCAGTGCACCTCTATGATCGAAAACGCCCAGAGCTTCAGCCAGCTGGGGCTGTTCATCGCCGTGGATGAGGAGGGCGGGACGGTGGCCCGAATCGGGCGCAATCCCGCCATGGGGACCACCTCCTTCCCCAATATGGCCACCGTCGGCGCCCAGGGCGTCAGCGCCGCCTACAACGTGGGGCTGACCATCGGCAGTGAGATCACTCAGTTCGGCTTCAACCTGGATTTTGCCCCGGTAGCCGACGTAAACACCAACCCGGACAATCCGGTCATCGGCAGCCGCGCCTTCAGCAGCGATGCGGAGGAGGCGGCAGAGCTGGTGGCCTCGGCAGTCCAGGGCTTCCGGGACGGAGGTATCCTCTGCTGCCTGAAGCACTTCCCCGGCCACGGGGACACCGCCACCGACTCCCACTACGGTCTGGCGGAGACTGCCAAAACTCTGGACGAGCTGCGGGAGACAGAGTTTCTTCCCTTCCAGGCGGGGATCGACGCAGGGGCGGAGCTGGTCATGGTGGGGCACATCTCCACCCCCAACATCACCGGAGACAGTGTCCCCGCCTCCCTGTCGTCCTATATGGTCACGGACATCCTCCGGGGCGAGCTGGGCTTTGACGGGCTGGTGGTCACCGACTCCCTCTCCATGGAGGCTATCACCGACCAGTACGGCTCCGGCGAGGCCGCCGTCCTGGCGGTGCAGGCGGGGGTAGACCTCCTGCTCATGCCGGAGGACCTGTCCACCGCCGTTTCCGCCCTGGAGAACGCTGTGGCGGACGGTACGGTCTCCGAAAGCCGCATCGACGAGAGCGTGCTGCGCATCCTCACCGTCAAGCTGGAGTACGGCATCATCGACAGCAACAGCATTAGCTGACAAAGACAGACAAACGGCCGGGCCAACAAAGGCCCGGCCGATTTTTGCTGTATGGGGTATCCGCTCAGCGGCGGCGCTCAAATTCCTGGAAGAACTGGTTGTGAATGACCTGGACGGCATAGTCTGCGTCCCGCTCCTCCACCAGGACGGAGACCTTGATCTCGCTGGTGGAGATCATGTTGATGTTGATGCCCGCATCGTACAGCGCCTCGAACATGGTGGCGGCCACGCCGGGGCTGTTGATCATGCCTGCGCCCACGATGGAGACCTTGGCGCAGTGGTCGTTGACCTCGATGCGGTCGAAGCCCAGGGCGGGGGCGTGACGCTCCAGGATCTCCCGGGCGCGCTCCAGGTCGGACCGGGCCACGGTGAAGCTGATGTCCTTGGTGTCCTCCCGGCCAATGGACTGGAGGATGATATCCACGTTAATTTTTTCCCGGGCCAGCAGAGAGAAGATCTGGAAGGCCACGCCGGGCTGGTTGCTCAGGCCCACCAGGGCCAGACTGGCGATATTTTTATCCTTAGCCACACCGCTGATGTGAGACTTTTCCATGGTTTTGACGACCTCCTTGACTTTGGTACCGGGATTTCCGGAAAAACTGGAGAGCACCTCCAGGTTCACTTTGTACTTCTTCGCCATTTCCACCGAACGGTTGTGGAGCACCTGGGCCCCCAGGGTCGCCAGCTCCAGCATCTCGTCGTAGGTGATCTCGTCCAGCTTCTTGGCGTCGCTCACCAGACGGGGGTCGGCGGTGTAGACGCCGTCCACATCGGTGTAGATCTGGCAGAGGTCAGCATGGAGTACGGCGGCCAGGGCCACGGCGGAGGTATCGGAGCCTCCCCGGCCCAGAGTGGTCACGTCGTCGAACCGGTTGATACCCTGGAAGCCCGCCACCAGAACGATCTTCCGCTGGCCCAGCTCGGCGTCCAGGCGGTCCTTGTCGATGCGGGTGATGCGGGCGTCCCCGTAGTTCCGGTTGGTTTTCATCCCCACCTGCCAGCCGGTGAGGGAGATCACCGGGAAACCCAATGCCTCAATAGCCATGGCGCACAGGGAGATGGAGACCTGTTCTCCGGTGGACAGGAGCATATCCATCTCCCGCTTGGAGGCGCGGGGGTTGATTTCCGCCGCCTTCTCCAGCAGGTCGTCGGTGGTGTCTCCCTGGGCGGACAGGACAGCCACCACGTCGTTGCCCGCCTGATAGGTGTCTGTGATGATACGAGCCACATTGCGGATGCGCTCGGCGTTGGCGACAGAGGTGCCGCCGAATTTCTGAACGATCAGTCCCATAGAGATGGGTCCCTCCCAATCTTCAAATCAAACTCTTTTTGTCATTTTATGTCCGACAGCCGCCGGACGTGCTTCCAGTCCAGCACCCGGTAGAGGGCCCTGACCTCCCGGCCGGAGAGCAGCGCCTTCACCTCGCCCGGAGTCATGGAGGCCTCTGTCAGCCAGGCGCTCTCCTCCTCCGGCTGCTGGGCCGTCAGGCGGCGGGCCTGAGCCACCGGCTCGGTCCCTGCCACCCGGGCATACCAGCGGCTGGATACCTCCTCCACGGAGTAGACCACGTCGGGGCCGCCCTGCTCCCAGCAGTTACTCTTGAGGTAGCACATATGCTTGGCGGCGTCCATCACGTCGCCAACCACGGCAGAGGCGGTGGGCATCTTGCCTGCGCCCTGGCCGTAGAACATCACGTCGCCGATGGCGTCCCCCACCACGGAAATGGCGTTGAACACCCCCTCCACATTGGCCAGAGGGGACTCGTCAGACACCAGATGGGGGGCCACATAAGCACACACCCGGTCGTCGCTCTCCCGGCGGATGGCCCGGCCCAGGAGCTTGATCTTCATCCCAGCGCTCCGGGCATAGTCCACGTCTGCCAGGGTGATGGAGGTGATGCCCTCGGTGGGCACCTGGTCCGGAGAGATCTGGCGACCAAAGGACAGGGAGGCCAAGATACAGATCTTCCGGCAGGCGTCCTGGCCCTCGATGTCGGCGGCGGGATTGCGCTCGGCATAGCCGTTGGCCTGGGCCTCCTTCAGGGCGTCCTCAAAGGACAGCCCCGCCCGAATCATCCGGGTGAGGATATAGTTGGTGGTGCCGTTGAGGATACCGGTGATCTGGGTCAGCTCGTTGGCCGCCAGGCAGGTGCGGATAGGCTTCAAAATGGGGATGCCTCCGCCTACGCTGGCCTCGAACAGATAGGAGACGTTCTTCTCCTTGGCCAGCTGCATCATCTCATAGCCGTGGGTGGCCACCAGCTCCTTGTTGGAGGTGACCACACTCTTGCCCGCCATCAGCGCCCGCCGGGTGAACTCCCGGGCGATGGTGGCCCCGCCGATGGTCTCAACCACGACTCCCACTGTGGGGTCGTTCTCGATGATGGAGAAGTCGTGGATCACCCGGTCCGCAAAGGGACTGTCCGGGAAATCCCGCACGTCCAGAATGTATTTCAGGGCGATCCGATTGGACACCTTCTCCGAGATGTGCCGCCCGTTTTTCTCAATGACCTCTGCCACGCCGGAACCCACCGTTCCGAAGCCCAGGATCGCTACGTTTACCATGTCTCCACTCCTTCTTCCTTTGCCATCGGGCTGACTCAGCCCGCCAGAATTTCCAGTTTGACCACGCCGTTCTGTCCCTCAAGCGCCCGCACCAGCGCCTCCGGGTCGTCCTTCATGCCGGAGATCTCCGCCCCCACCGTCACCGCCGCCACGCCGTCTGTGGGGATGGACTGGTTGATGGTGAGAATATTTGCCCCGGATGCGGCAAAGATATTCAGGATGGCGGAGAGCACCCCCGGCTCATCCCGAAGCATCACCTGGAAGGTGACGATGTGTCCGCTGAGCATATCGTTGAAGGGCCGCACCGCATCCTTGTACTTGTAGAATGCGCTCCGGCTGATGCCTGCCAGCTTTGCCGCCTCGTTGACGGTGGTGGCCTCCCGAAGCTCCAGGGCCTGCTTGGCTCTGGCCACCTTCAGATAAATCTCCGGCAATGCCTGGGCCTCCACAATAAAATATTTCGGCGTGTTGGACATCTCTGAGGCTCCCTTCAAAAACATTTGTCCGCCTGCTGCGGTCATTTCAGCGTGTTTCCTATCATATCACACCGGTCATTCCTTTTCAACCTTGTTTTTTCATTTTGTCAATTTGACAGAAAGGGCAGGAAATCGCCATGAATTCCATGTGGGACTTATCCAAAGCCGGACTGCTCCTGCTGCTGGGGCTGCTCCTGCTGACAAGCGGCACGGTGCGGAGCATCCTGATGCCCTTTGGGGCGGCGCTGCTGCTGGCCGCCTGGTCAAACAAACCCGTCTCCCGTCTGGCGGAGCGTCTTCCCCGCTGGCTCGCCGCCCTGATCGTGCTCACCGTCAGCGCCCTGCTGTTGCTCTGTCTGCTCAGCCTGGTCGCCGTCCGTCTGTGGCAGGATGTCCCCGCCGCCCTGGGACAGCTCTCCGGAGCAGACGCCCTCTGGGATGAGCTGGAGTCGCTGGCGGCACGGCTTCCCTTTTTTCTGGGCGATGTCTCGACCTGGCTCATCCGTCAGCTCCGGACACAGGGCAGCGCCCTGGAGGAGCAGATGACCTCCGCTCTGGCGGAGACCGCCGCAGACTGGGCCGCCGCCCTGCCAGGCGCCCTCTTTGCCCTGGGCGTCACCCTTCTGGCCGCCTTCTACGCCGCCGCCGACTGGGAGCGGGTCAGATCGGCTCTGGTGCGCCTGCTGCCCCGGGGCTGGGTCCCCACCGTCCGTGGACTGGCAAGGCGGGGGAAGGAGGGCGTTGCAGGCTGGCTCCGGGTGCAGGGACGGCTGATGGGTGTCAACTGGCTGGTGCTGACGGCCTGGCTGTGGCTCCTGGGGGTGTCCGGGGCCTGGCTAGTGGCTCTGGTCATCGCCCTGGCGGATGCCCTGCCGGTGCTGGGGACCGGGCTGTTTCTTCTGCCCTGGGCGGGGTTCTCCCTGATTCAGGGGGACGTGAAAATGGGGGTTGGCCTGGCTGTTTTGTGGCTCATCGTCTCCCTGTGCCGGTCGGTGCTGGAGCCGCGCCTGCTGGGGCGGCAGTCCGGCGTCTCTCCTCTGTTCTCCCTGTTGGCCCTCTACGCCGGGTTCAAGCTGTTTGGGGCGGTGGGGCTGATCCTGGGGCCGGTTTTGCTGGCGGTGGGGATGGCGGCGGCAAAGCCGGGCGCATCCCGGCCATGACGGCATAAAAGGAGACAGCGGCTCAATCAGTAAGCCGCTGTCTCTGTATGTACCGTTTTACAGCTCGTCGATCACCCGGAACAGCTCGTCTACCAGCCGGTCCTCGGGGATCTGCTTGCCGATGATCTCCCCATGACGGAAGAGGAAGCCCATGCCGTCGCCTCCGGCGATGCCCACATCGGCGGCGGAGGCCTCCCCTGGCCCGTTGACCACGCAGCCCATGACCGCCACGGTGATGGGCTTGTTCACCGTTTTCAGCCGCTCCTCCACCTGGTTTGCCAGGGGGATAAGGTCGATGCGGGTGCGTCCGCAGGTGGGGCAGGAGATCAGGTTGGGGCCGTCCTGCCGGAGACCGGCGGCCTGCAAAATGCGCTTGGCGGCCACCACCTCCTCGCAGGGGTCGGCGGTCAGCGTCACCCGGAGGGTGTCTCCGATGCCCATGGCCAGCAGGCCGCCGATGCCCATGGCGGACTTGATGACCCCCATGGTGGGCGTTCCCGCCTCGGTGACGCCCAGGTGGAGAGGATAGTCGCTCCGCTCGCTCATCAGCCGGTAGGCGGCCATGGTGACGGGGACACTGGAGGATTTCAGAGAGACGCAGATGTCGTCAAAGTCGCACTCGTTGAGCAGGCGGATGTGTCCAAAGGCGGACTCCACCAGGGCCTCCGGGCAGACCTTGCCGTACTTGGCCAGCAGCGGCTTTTCCAGACTTCCCCCGTTGACCCCGATGCGGATGGGGATGCCCTTCTGACGACAGGCGTCCGCCACCGCCTTTACCCGGTCCTTATCGCCGATGTTGCCCGGGTTGATGCGCACCTTGTCCGCCCCGGCGGCGATGCACTCCAGAGCCAGACGGTAGTTGAAATGGATATCCACCACCAGGGGGATGGAAATACGCTCCTTGATCGCGCCGATGGCGTGAGCCGCCGCCATGTCGGGGACCGCCACCCGGACGATCTCGCAGCCTGCGGCCTCCAGCCGATGAATCTGGGCCACCGTCGCCTCTACGTCGTCGGTGTGGGTGGAGCACATGGACTGGATCGCTACCGGCGCGCCGCCCCCTACCGGGACGTTGCCCACCATGATCTGTTTCGTCATTTTTCTCTCGCCCCTTCTCGTCTAAGCGTCTAAGACTTATGCGATGATTTTATACACGTCATTGATGGCCACAGCCCCCGCCAGGATCAGCAGCAGCACCAGGCCCACAAAGTGGACCGCTCCCTCGAACCGCTCGGGGATCTGCCGCCGGAACAGCAGGGTACAAAGTCCGTTGAGCAGCAGGAAGAACACCCGGCCCCCGTCCAGGGCGGGCAGGGGGAGCAGGTTCATCACCGCCAGGTTGACAGCGATAAAGGCAGAGAAGTAGAGGATATTCTCCATGGCCGCCGCCATGGAGGCGGAGGCCTCCCCCACCTCGCTCATGGTCTGGACAATGCCCACCGGGCCGGAGAGGTCGCTGAATCCCGCCTGTCCGGTCATCAGCATCTCCAGGCTCCAGAACACGTTGCGGACAAAGTCTAACGTGGTATACCAGGCCAGCTGGAGCCGGTCGGCCACTCCCGCCTCCTGCGTGGTGAAATACAGGCCGTACATCGTCACCGTCTCTCCGTCCACCACATACTCCCGGGGCACCAGGGCCAGGTCCTCCTGAACGAGGATCTCCCCGTCCCGGCGGACGGTGACGTCCACCGTGTCGGCGTCTTCCAGGGTAAGGATGGTGGAGATATCGCTGGTGAGCAGCACCTGCCGACCGTTGATGGCCACGATCTCGTCTCCCACCATCAGGCCGTCCTCCCCCTCCAGGGGGAAGCCGTCCACAAAGTCGGAGAGCACCGGGGCAACATAGGAAGTCACAGAGGCGTAGAGACAGACAACGATGACCAGTCCCGTGAGGAAGTTGAACGCCGCTCCCGCTACCAGGATGAGGAATCGCTTCCAGCCCGCCGCCCGGCTGAATGCCCGTTCGTCATCGCTGTCTCCGTCCTCTCCCTCCATGGAGCAGAAGCCGCCGATGGGGAGCAGACGCAGGCTGTACTGGGTCTCCTTCCCCTGCCGTTTCCAGATGAGAGGGCCCATGCCGATGGAGAACTCGTTCACCTTTACATTACACGCCTTGGCGACGATAAAGTGTCCGAACTCGTGTACGGCAATGAGCAGGCCGAACAGGATGATACAGATAATGACATAGACGATATACATATGCGCTGGCTCCTCCAAATGGGGTATGTGCTGCTGTTACAGGGCCTGCCGCCGGGAGAAGCCCTCCGCCACAGCGTCCCGGGCGGCGGCGTCCGCCTCCAAAATCTGCTCCAGAGTGTCCGCCGGGCCAACGGGGACGCTGTCCATGGCGTACTCCACCAGGTCGGCGATCTCCAGGAAGCGGATGCGGTCCTGAAGGAACAGGGCCACCGCCGCCTCGTTGGCGCCGTTGAGGATAGCGCAGGCGCTCCCCGGCTGACGGGCGGCCCACAGCGCCAGGGGAAGGCAGCGGAAGGTGTCATAGTCCGGCTCTGCAAAGGTCAGGGGCAGGCAGTGGAGCAGGTCCAGTTCCCCCGCCACGGCGGCGCAGCGCCGGGGATAGGTCAATGCATACTCGATGGGCAGGCGCATATCCGGCACCCCCATCTGGGCCAGCACCGCATTATCACAGTATTCCACCATGGAGTGGATGATGCTCTGCCGGTGGACGGTGATGGCGATCTTTTCCGGGGGCATATCGTACAGCCGCATGGCCTCGATAAACTCCAGGCCCTTGTTCATCAGGGTGGCGGAGTCGGTGGTGATCTTCGCCCCCATAGACCAGTTGGGGTGCTTCAGGGCGTCGGCACGGGTGACGTGCTCCAGCTCTGCCCGGCTCTTGCCGAAGAAGGGACCTCCGGAGGCAGTCAGGATGAGCCGCTTCACCTCGCCCCGGTCCCGGTTGCACTCCAGGCACTGGAACAGGGCGGAGTGCTCCGAGTCCACCGGGACGATCTCTGCCCCGCTCTCCCGGGCGGAACGCATGACCAGCTCACCGGCGCAGACCAGCGTCTCCTTGTTGGCCAGGGCGATGCGCTTTTTCTCCCCGATGGCGGCCAGGGTGGGCCGCAGGCCGATCATCCCCACCACCGAGGTGATGACGGTGTCCGCCTCCGGCAGGGTGGCCGCCTCGATGAGGCCCTCCATACCGGAGGCCACCCGGACAGAGGTGTCGGCCAGGCGAACCTTCAAATCCTTCGCCGCCACCTCATCGTAGGCCACTGCCAGTTGAGGGCAGAATTTTCTCGCCTGCTCCTCCAGCAGGGCCACACTGGAGTTGGCCGTAATAGCCCCTACAGACATTCCACAGGCGGCAATCACATCCAGAGACTGCCGCCCGATGGAGCCTGTGGAACCCAGCAGCGAAATTGTCGGCATTGGTTTCCACTTCCTTATGCTCTTGATTGCATCAATACGATGACAGAAAAATCCTTCTCCGTCAACCAATGATCTGTAAATCTTTGGTGAACGTTGGATCAACCGAACTGGAAAAAGGGCAAAATCTGCACCATCACCGCTGTCAGCGGGGCGCAGAAGAGGACGCTGTCAAACCGGTCCAGCACGCCGCCGTGGGCCAAAAACAGCTTCCCATAGTCCTTGATGGCAAATTGCCGCTTGATATAGGAGAAGGCCAGGTCGCCGAACTGGCTCACCACGCTGCCCAGCAGGCCGTACAGGACAAACACCCACAGGTTGGGCATCACCCCCGTGGCCACGCGCACCACAATGCCGTCGATCATACAGGCCAGCACCGAGCCAATGATACCGCCAATGGACCCCTCCACCGTCTTTTTCGGGGAGAGCACCGGGGCCAGCTTCCGCTTGCCGAAGAACCTCCCCACGAACAGCGCCGCTCCGTCGCTGCAAAAGGCAGAGACGAAGGGCAGGAGGACATAGTAGCGATAGTGCTCCAGATCCGTCAGCAGCAGCAGGGCGGAGAGCATGGCGGGCAGGGCCACCGCCCCCATCAGGCAGGCGCCGATGTGCCCCAGTGTCACCGTCTCATGGGTCTTAAAGGCCACCGAGAACAGGATAATGAGGAAAATGAGCAGACCGGCCATGGCGGCGGCGCTGTTACAGTCAAAGTAGAACCAGAGGGGCACCAGGAAGGCCACCACCATCGAGGTGTACAACATAGAGCGGTACTTGATATAGCCCGTGGCTCCCAGCAGCTCATAGGCCCCGATGGCGGCGAGGATGCTCAACACCACCGCCAGGCAGATCACCGGACAGGCCAGCATGATGACAAAAATCAGCGGTACGCCCACACATGCAACCAGGATTCGGCTTGCCATATCATACACCTCCAAATCGTCTGGAACGCTTCTGATAGGCAGAAATGGCTTTCAAAAGCTCTTCCTTGGTAAAATCAGGCCATAGTACATCGGTAAAATAGTATTCGGAGTAGGCAGACTGCCACAGCAGGAAGTTAGACGTGCGTATCTCGCCGCTGGGGCGAATGATGAGGTCCGGGTCGGGCACTCCGGCGGAGTACAGCCGGTTGGAGATATCCTCCTCTGTGATGGAGTCGGGGTCTCTCCCCTCCCGGACACATTCCGCCGCCAGGGCCCGGACCGCCCGGGTAATCTCGTCCCGGCCGCCGTAGTTCAGGCAGATGTTCACCTGACAGCCCTCGTAGTGGGTGGAGATCTCCCGGGTGCGCTGGCACAGCGCCTGCAGCTCCGGGGTCAGGGGCGTCAAATCTCCGAAGAAGGCCATTTTAACCCGGTCCCGCTCCATCTGGTCGATGGCCTCCAGGAGGTATTTTTTCAGCAGGCCCATAATGGCCTCCACCTCGCTGGCAGGGCGCTTCCAGTTCTCCGTGGAGAAGGCGTAGACCGTCAGATATTCCAGCCCGATCTCCTTGGCATAGGTGGCAATGGTGCGAAAGGTCTCCGCTCCGGCGGCGTGTCCGGCTGTGCGGGGCAGCCCCCGCTGCTTTGCCCATCGCCCATTGCCATCCATAATGATGGCGACGTGCCGGGGCAATGCGTCAAAATCCACCGTGTCCGCCCCCTGGGGCGATTTCCAGAACAATGGCATAGTGCGTTACCAATCCAATCGTAGTTATTCAGCCGGAGCGATCACACGCTCATCAGTTCCTTTTCCTTCTCGGCAGTCAGGCCGTCGATCTTCTTGCAGTAGTCGTCGGTGAGCTTCTGGACATCCTTCTCCAGGTCCTTCACGTCGTCCTCGGTGAGCTCGCCCTTCTTCTTCTGGCTCTTCACCTTGTCCATGGTGTCCCGACGGATGTTACGGATAGCCACCTTGCCCGCCTCGCCATACTTGCGCACCTGCTTGGTCAGGTCCTTCCGGCGCTCCTCCGTGAGCTGAGGGAAGGTCAGGCGGATGATGCGCCCGTCATTCTGGGGGTTGATGCCCAGATCGGAGGTGTTGATGGCCTTCTCAATGGCCTTGAGCAGGGTCCTGTCCCAGGGCTGAATGGTCAGCTGCCGGGGATCAGGGGAGGCAATGGTCGCCACCTGGCTCAGAGGGGTGGGCGTGCCGTAATACTCCACCGTGATGCGGTCCAGGACGGCGGCGTTGGCACGGCCGGCCCGAACGGAGGCGAAGTCCGTCTGGACAGAGGAGATGGTCTTTTTCATGCGTTCCTCTGCGGTCTTGGTGATCTCGCTCATGCTGGTTCCTCCTTTGTTTTGGGGTGTTATTAGTTGACGACGGTGCCGATCTTCTCCCCCATGACCGCCCGCTTGATGTTCTGGGGGTCCTTCAGGGCAAAGAGCAGCACAGGGATCTTATTGTCCATGGAGAGGGAGGTGGCGGTGAAATCCATGACCTCCAGATGCTGGGCCAGCACCTGGTCATAGGAGATGGAGTCGTACTTGACCGCCTCCGGGTCGATGTGGGGGTCGGCATTGTAGACGCCGTCGATGTTCTTGGCCAGCAGGATGATATCTGCGTCGATCTCCGCCGCCCGGAGCACCGCCGCCGTGTCCGTAGAGAAGAAGGGATTTCCCGTGCCGCAGCCGAAGATGACCACTCTCCCCTTCTCCAGATGCCGGATGGCCCGGGAGCGGATATAGGGCTCGGCGATCTGCTTCATCTCAATGGCGGTCTGGACCCGGACCTCCACCTGCTTCTGCTCCAGCACATCCGCCAGAGCCAGGGCGTTAATGGCGGTGGCCAGCATGCCCATATGATCCGCCCGCACGCGGACCATGGACTCGCCGCCGTCCTTCTTACCTCTCCAGAAGTTGCCGCCGCCGACGACCACACCCACCTGGACGCCCATGTCCACACATTCCTTTATCACATCGCATACCTGTCCGATCATGTTGAAATCCAGCCCTCTGGATGCGTCTCCGGCAAGGGCCTCTCCACTGATTTTCAGCAGGACGCGCTGATACTTTGGCTTGTCCATGAAATGCTCCTCCTTGATCTGTTCATCACAGTACCGGGCGCAGGCCACGGCCCGAGCCGTTGTACTAAAGGCTATTTTAATCCATTTTGCTCATTTTGCATAGGGGTTTCGGAAAGATTTTCCCATTCGGTCCCCTTTTTCTCCCGGTTTTTCCTTCCGATTTCGACAAAATTCCGCAAAGACTCTTCCCATTCCGCAAAATCTGTGATATTATTTTTTGCGGTAGTCAGCATCATGCAGGAAAGCCGGTGATTCCTTGGAGAGAGAAAAGCCTTCCCATCTGGCCTAGGCGGAGCGCCCCTCTGTGGGCAGTATTCTGTTGCGGGGCGTCCGTATCCTGGCTATTGCTGTCGCCGCAGGGCTTCTGGTGGGCCTGATCTGGCTCTTTACAGAGTACGCCCAGTTGCCCGCCACCGCAGCGGACAGCGACAGCACCGGTTCCTCCGGCGATACCGGCTCTGACGATCAGCTTTTGGCCGACGCCGCCGCCCAGGAGAGCCTTACCTCCGCTCTGGCAGAGGCCACCGCCGAGAGCGCTGCCGAGGCCAACGTCCCCATCGTTCTGGACGATCTGGACTGGGTAACGGTGGACCTGATTCCCGTCAACGAGTACTCCCGCCCCGGGGACGCCCTGGACGGTGTCAACGCCATCGTCATCCACTATACCGGCAATCCCGGCACCACTGCCCAGCAGAACCGGGACTACTTCGCCTCTCTGGCGGAGACGGGGGAGGACTCGGTAAGCAGTCACTTCGTCATCGGCACCGACGGGGAGATCATCCAGTGCATCCCCCTGAATGAAAAATCCTATTGCAGCAACGACCGCAACCACGACACCATCTCCATCGAGTGCTGTCACCTGGACACCACCGGGGAGTTCAGCCAGGAGACCATCGATTCTCTGGTCAGGCTGGTGCAGTACCTGGCTGACGCCTACGGCCTGGACGAGGACGGGGTCATCCGGCACTACGACGTCACCGGGAAGCTTTGCCCCTACTACTACGCCACCAACGAGGACGCCTGGCTGGAGCTGAAAGCGCTGTTCTTCCCCGCTTGAATCATCCCTACATAACAGCCTGCCCTTCTGTCATCACTGGCAGAAGGGCATTTTTTTCAGGTTGTTGATTTGGATGTCTGCATCCGCCTGAGAGCCGCGTCAATGGCCTGACAGGCCTCCTCCGGCGTCTGTGCGGTCTGTACCGCCTGTTCCATGGGGCAGATGCCGGTATTCGTCCGGTTCCTGATACTCACAACCAGAGTGTCCCAGGAGGCCCGGATGCCATGCTGTTCCAGCACCTGGCGGCCGCCCTCGCTCATGAGCGAGCCGTGGACCGCCTTCACTCCCATCAGGACATAGAGGAACGCCGCCGCCCGGCCCACCACCCGGTCCGCTGCGGAGCAGCCCCGGAGGTCGGTCCCCTGGCGGAGCCAGTCCATCAGGGGATAGACCCCCCGCTCTGTCCGGGAAAAGGTCTCCCCTTCCCGGCACAGAACGCAGGTATATCCCCCCTGCTCCAGGGTCAGGCAGGCATTTTCCAGGTCAGTTTTCATTCCTGTCCAGGCGCTCCACACGGTAGACCACCAGCGGGAGCAGCGCCCACTGGAGCACCAGGCCAAAGATCCCGGCGGAGATGCTGGTCCAGATGGTGGCGATGTTGACCCCCTCATAGCCGAAGGCGTTGACGGCCAGCAGAATCGCCACCGCCCGGACAGCCCGGCCGGAGACCTGGGCGATAAGCACCTTGGCGATGGTGGGCATCCGGTTCTCCCGGAGCAGTCCGGCCACCAGGCCATAGGTGAACAGCTCGATCATCATAAAGGGCAGCATGACCGCGCCGGGCATCCCGGTGAGGGCAAAGCTGACCACCGGCCCCAGCAGGCCGGAGATTGCCCCGGCGTAGGGTCCTGCCAGCAGGCCCACCAGCAGGATGGGCAGATGCATGGGCAGGAAGGTCTCACCCAGGGAGGTGCCCACTCCGGAGACGGCGCCCAGGACGTGGAAGATCTGGGGAACGACCACCGCGCCAACAATGGCGGCCACGGTGGCCAGGGTCTGGGCCTTGACGGACAGGCGGGGCTTGGTCAGGGCCTGAGAAGCTGCGTTTTGCATGATGTTTCTCCTTTCACTCGGTCGAATGGTGGTTATTCAAATTCCTGGGCAACCGTCTCCAGCAGCTGACGGATGGGCAGGTGCTGAGGGCAGGCCGCCTCGCACTTGCCGCACTTGACGCAGTCGGAGGCCTTGCCCCGCTGGGCGGTATAGACCCCGTAGTAGAAGTCGGCGTTCCAGTTGCGGTAGATCTGCTTGTTGTTCATACAGGCAAACAGGCTGGGGATGGGAATGTGCATGGGGCAGCCGGCAACGCAGTACCGGCATGCGGTGCAGGGGATGGTGTTCATCTCCTTGAGAATGGCGCAGACCTCATTGACGGCCTCCCGCTCCTCCGGGGAGAGGGGCTGGAAGTCCTTCATAAAGCCCACGTTCTCCTCCATCTGAGCCATATTGCTCATGCCGGAGAGCACCACCAGCATCCCCTCAAATCCGGCGGCAAACCGGATAGCGTAGCTGGCGGGCTTGCCCGTCCCGTGGGCGGCCAGGGCCTCCAGGGCCCGGTCCGGCAGGTCGGTGAGCTTTCCGCCCTTGCACGGCTCCATGACGATGACCGGCTTTCCGTGCTTCCGGCAGACCTCATAGCAGGCCCGGCTCTGCACCGAGGGGTCGTCGTAGTCCACATAGTTGAACTGGAGCTGGACCACCTCGATCTGGGGATACTCGGTGAGGATACCGTCCAGAACGGCGGCGGAATCGTGGAAGGAAATGCCGAAGTGGCGGAGCTTTCCCTCCTCCTTCAGCTCCAGGGCCGTCTCGTAGGCCCTGCACGCCTTGAAATGCTTGAAGTTCCGGGCGTTCTGGGCGTGCATCAGGTAGAAATCGAAATAGTCCACGCCGCAGGCGTCCAGCTGGCTTTGGAAGAAGGGCCGGATGTCCTCCTGCTTTTTGAAGTATTCATCGGTGAGCTTGTCTGTCAGGATGTAGCGCTCCCGGGGGTATCGGCTGGTCAGGCAGGTGCGGAGAGCGGTCTCGCTTTTGCCGTCCAGATAGCCGTGGGCGGTATCAAAGTAGTTAAAGCCGTTTTCCAGGAAGGTGTCCACCATGCGGGAGAACTCCTCCAGGTTGACCTCCTCCCCATCCATGGGCAGGCGCATACAGCCGAACCCGAATTTCTTTTGAATACGCTCCATATTGACCTCCTTTCCACCGCTCCGACAACAGCGCCGGAGTCAGTTTTTTGCCTGGCCATTATATCACACAGCCCACGAAAAAGCAAACAGAGAAAGCCCCCGACGCAGAGCCGAATCCGATTCGTCTGGCTGCGCCGGGGGTCGGGTTTTTGGGGGGGCGGGACAGGGTCAGTCCTCGCCCCCCTGCCCCTCGGGGAGGTCCTTACATCTT
>JAJQFJ010000079.1 GCA_021201185.1 Clostridiales bacterium | reverse complement strand
CCGCCCTCCACAGCGCCCTGGGCATCTACCTGCCCCTGATCACCACCAACTGCGCTGTGCTGGGCGTGGCCCTGAACAATGTCACCGACGGCTACAACTTCATCGAGAGCGTCCTGGCCGGATTCGGCACCGCGGTGGGCTACACCCTGGCTATCGTCGTCCTGGCAGGCATTCGGGAGCGCCTGGCGTATAACGAGAACATTCCCAAGGCGTTCCAGGGCGCGCCCATCGTATTGCTCAGCGCTGCGCTGATGGCCATTGCGTTCTACGGCTTCAGCGGCCTGGCCTGAGAGGAGGAGGATGAACAATGACAATGATCCTGTCCAGCATCCTCATTCTCGCGATCATCGGTCTGCTGGTGGGCCTGATGCTGGTGTTCGTCAGCGAGACCTTCCACGTGGAGACAGACGAGCGGGAGGCCGCCGTCCGGGAGTGCCTGCCCGGCAACAACTGCGGCGGCTGCGGCTTCGCCGGCTGTGATGCCGTGGCTGCGGCCATCGTCAAGGGCGAGGCCCCGGTGAACGCCTGCCCTGTGGGCGGCGCGCCTGTGGCGGACAAGATCTCCGCCATCATGGGAGTCAGCGCCGACAGCGGTGAAAAGATGGTAGCCTTCGTCAAGTGCGCGGGCACCTGCGACGTGATGAAGGTCAAGTGCAACTATATCGGCATCGAGACCTGTGAGGCGGCGGGCACCCTGCCCGGCAAGGGCATCCGTGCCTGTCAGCAGGGCTGTCTGGGCTATGGCAGTCGCGTGGCCGCCTGCCAGTTCGACGCCATCCATGTGGTAAACGGCGTGGCCGTGGTGGACCGCTCCAGGTGCGTGGCCTGCGGCAGCTGTGTGAAGGCCTGCCCGCAGCACCTCATCGAGCTGGTGCCCGACCGGAGCACCTACGCCGTCCAATGCAGCAGCACGGAAAAGGGCAAGACGGTGAAGGCGCTGTGCGAGGTGGGCTGCCTGGGCTGCGGCCTGTGCGTCCGCCAGTGCGACCAGGGGGCCATCACCCTGGCCAACAACGTTGCCCACATCGACTATGACAAGTGTATCGGCTGCGGCAAGTGCGCGGAAAAGTGCCCGGCGAAGATCATCCGCCTGCGTTAAAGCAAAAAGCGCCCTGTCGGGCGTTGAGGCAGAGAAACAGCTCTGTGCCTGCCGCACACTGGATGACAGGGGGCAAGATGCCTCCCGGCAGGCAGGCGGGGAATAGTAAGCTTTGGTTTTTATGGAGACGGTCTTTGCCCTTGGGCAGAGGCCGTCTCAGTCTGTCAAACAACCCCATTTTTCACCAGGCAGGAACGGAGGCCTCCCGGAGCTGTTCGACGTAGATTTTGGCCGCCTTCTTCACCTGCTCCTTCTGAGACTTCTTTTTTATCGGCAAAAGCAACGGTCAGGGAGCTGTGTACACGCTTCCCTGACCGTTTGCAGTCTGTATTTTTGTGCGGCATCGTCTCAGCTTCTCTTCAGCCTTCCCTCTCTCTGGTCCTCCGCCGCCTGGGCCTTCATGACGTTGTGCTGCTTCTTTCCCGTGGCGGTATAGGGCAGCTTGTCCACAATGCGGTAGTACCGGGGCTTTTTATAGGCGGAGAGCATGTCGTTCTCTGCGGCAAACTCCACCAGGTCCCGGACGGTGAGCTTCGGGTCGGAGGCCTTGACATAGGCCACCACCGCCTGGCCCCGGACAGGGTCAGGCACCGCCGTGACTACCGTGTCCTCCACCCCGGGACAGCCGCTGAACACCTCCTCCACCTGGGAGGGGTAGATATTCTCCCCGGAGGAGATAATCATGTCGTCCTTCCGGCCGCTGACGGTGACAAAGCTGTCCTTGTCCCAGGTGCCCAGGTCACCGGTGTACATCCAGCCCCGGTAGAACTTCTCCCGCTCCATCTCCGGGTTGTTGTAATAGCTGTAGGTGCTCTTGGCCGGTGACCAGAGGATGATCTCCCCCACCGTCTTCCCGTCCTGGGGCACCGTGTCCTCCGGCTCCGCCCGGCCGTTCTCCACCAGGCGCACCACCCGCACCTCGTCGTTGATGCAACTCCGTCCCGCCGTCCCTGCGTGGTCCGGCAGGTCGTAGGGCCGCAGGAAGGTATTCCACAGGGTCTCGGTGGTGCCGTAGCCGTTGAAGATATTGGGGGTCAGGATCTTCAGATACTGGATACAGGCGTCCTTTTCAAAGGGCGCTCCCATGGTGACCAGGCCCTTCACATGGCTCAGATCCACCGGGCTCTTCTCCTGGATGCGGGCCAGCATCTCCAGGGAGGAGGGCGCCCCCATCAGGAAGGTGACATGATATCGCTCAGCCCACTGGAGGCTCTGCTTGGGCATGAACACCCGCATGGTCAGCACCGTGGCCCCCACGTAGAAGGCCGGGCAGGGGCCCCCCACATGACAGCCGCCGCGGTGGAACCAGGGGGTCATATTCAGGCAGACGTCGTAGGCGTTCAGAGGATAGTGCATGATGATGTCGTGGGCGGAGAGCACCTCGTTGATGTCGTTCACCGGCACGCACTTGGGCAGGGCCGTGGTGCCGGAGGTACACAGCCGCAGCACCTCGTCATAGATGTGGGGCCGCACCGCCATCACCGGGTCGGTCTCCGGCTGTCCGTCCAGATTGTCCCGGTAGTCCACATGGCCGGGAGGCGGCGTCTCGTCCTTCAGGTTGTCTGCCATAATGAAACGGGCAGGCTGCCAGGAGGACAGCTCCTCCGCCTTTTCCACCGTCCGGCGCACCTCGGCGGAGTAGATCACCGCCTTGGGCTGATTATGCTCCAGCAGCAGGGCGATCTCCCCCGGGGACAGGTTGTAGTTCACCGGGTTGAGGATGGCCCCCACCTTCCGGGGCGCCACATAGCTCACCCCAAACTCCGGGGAGTTGAGCAGCACACACATGACCACGTCGTTCTTCCCCACCCCGTCCGACGCCAGGGCGTGGGCGAACCGGTTGGCCTCCCGGTTCAGCTCATCATAGGTCCAGGTGCGCCGGGTCAGGGGGTCGATCATGGCCTCCTTGCCGCCATAGCGCCGTACATTGCGCAGAAAGCCGTTGAGCCATGTATATTCGTGCTCAAAGGTGTCGATGAACATCTCGTCATTGTAAGTCCGCTGCACAGACATGGTTGATCCCTTCCTATTGTATTTGTACCCATTTTACCCACAAACGGTATGTCTCCATCCCATATTCTCAGCGATAAGCGTTATTATACGCCGATTTTGTCCGCTGTCAAGGGGAGCAGGGTCGGCTGTTGTCTTTTTATTCTCCCTGTTATCTTGCTTTCAAAAACATATTATCACGTTTCTCTATTTGTGTCAAGTAGCTTGTAGAAATATATGAAAGGCTCCCCTGAACCATGAAACAGTTCGGGGGAGCCTTTTGCAGTTATCTCCGGTTCAGAGCAAAACGTCCACCGCCACGCTGGCGCAGGACACCTCGCCCATGTACTTTTTCACCACTCCGGCGTGGTAGGGGTCGTTCTGGTACTCATCCAGCACCTCCGGACCGTCCAGCAGGACCTCCAGGATGATGTCATAGGAGCGGGGAGAGTGGAGAAAATCCACCCCCACCGAGAGGCCCCGGATGGTGGGGACCTTGCCCTCCATGGAGAGGATCAGCTCCTTCGCCTGTTCGACGTTCTCCGGGCGGTTGTCTGCCAGCTTAAAGCAGACGACGTGCTTCATCATGGCGATGCAGTCTCCTTTACGGCTTAGTAATTCTCCGCGCGGACTTCAAAATAGCTCTGGGGATGTCCGCAGACGGGGCAGATCTGGGGGGCCTTTTTGCCCACCACCAGGTGGCCGCAGTTGCGGCACTCCCACATGGTCAGCTCGCCCTTTTCAAACACCTGCTGCATCTCCACATTGTGGAGCAACGCCAGATAACGCTCCTCATGGGTCTTCTCGATGGCGGCCACCATGCGGAACTTGGCGGCCAGCTGCTTGAAGCCCTCCTCCTCTGCCACCTGGGCAAACTCGGCGTACATGGTGGTCCACTCGTAGTTCTCGCCCTCGGCGGCGCTCTTCAGGTTCTCCGCGGTGTTGCCGATGCCGCCCAGCTCCTTGAACCACATCTTGGCGTGTTCCTTCTCGTTGTCCGCCGTCTTCTGGAAAATGGCCGCCAGCTGCTCATAGCCCTCTTTTTTCGCCACAGAGGCGAAATAGGTATACTTGTTCCGGGCCTCGCTCTCGCCGGCGAAGGCGGTTTTCAGGTTCTGTTCCGTTCTGCTGCCCTTTAATTCCATAGCAATGACCTCCCTGGCAGATGATAAGATTGGTGACTGTGGCGTCCCATCTGCTGTCATGTACAGAGTATCACCTTTCCCCCGTTTTGTCAATGTACCTGCCATTTGGGGCGGGCGACTGCGCCGTCCGGTGATCCTCTGATTTCCGCATCATTCGTCGTCAGACCGATTGCTTGCTGTCCTCCCCGATGAAGTAGGTGAAGCTCATCTGATTGGCGGCCACCTCGGCCAGGTTCACGCAGCTGTTGCCCATACGGTCGATGCAGTGGAGAATTTGCATGAAGGGGACAGACAGCTCCTTCTTGCAGGTACCCCTGTTCACCCGCTGCATGTGCTCCTTCCGCATTTTAATATCCAGATCCAGCACGGTTTCCTTCTGCTCCAGGCTGCGCTGCAACGGCTCCTGGGAGCCGCTGGCCAGGGCCGTCATAGCATCGGCATACATCCCCTCGATATAGGTCAGGCTGCGCTCCAGGTCGTCCATGGCCTCCCTGGAGTAGTTGTACTTCTTCTCCTTCCGCTCCTGCATGGAGCCGCCCAGCTCCACAGCCAGGCCGCCCATCCGCTCCACATCGCTGAGAACGTACAGCAGCTGGGCCGTCTGGGACGCCTGCTGTTCCGTCAGCACACCGGCAGAAAACAGCTCCGCCAGATATTCGTTGATCTCCACATGGAGGGCATCCAGCGCCTCGCCGTAGGTCCTGACCTCCTGGAGGATTTTGGTGCTGCCGCTTCCGACGGATTCTTTCACATCCAGCAGCATGGTCTTTACCATATCGCTGCAATGGAGCACCTCCTGGGCCACCAGACGGAGGGCCGCCGCAGGCTGGGCCAGGACGTTCTTATCCAGGTAGCAGGGCCTGGACAAATCTGCCAGCCCCTCCTTGCCGTCCGGGATAATCTTGGTGACGATCTTCACCATCACGCCCAGCAGGAAGATCCAGATGATCGTCATGGTCAGGTTGAAGATGGTGTGGGCGTTGGCAATCTGGCGGGAGATGACCTCCACCTCTACCCCCTTGGGAGAGATGTACTGAATAAATGCCGCATAGGGCTTCACGAACCAGATGAACAGCAGCGCGCCGGAGATGTTGAAGA
>JAJQFJ010000031.1 GCA_021201185.1 Clostridiales bacterium | reverse complement strand
GGCCGGTTGGTGGCCCCCAGGACGATGACGCCCTTGGTGGGGTCGAAGCCGTCCAGCTCGGCCAGCAGCTGGTTCAGGGTCTGCTCCCGCTCGTCGTTGCCGCCCAGCCGACCTCCGTCTCTGGATTTGCCGATGGTGTCGATCTCGTCGATAAAGATGATGCAGGGGGCCATTTTGGCCGCCTCCTTGAACAGGTCACGGACACGGCTGGCGCCCACGCCCACGAACATCTCCACAAAGTCAGAGCCGGAGATGGAGAAGAAGGGGACGTTGGCCTCCCCTGCCACCGCCTTGGCCAACAGGGTCTTGCCGGTGCCAGGGGCGCCCACCAGCAGGGCGCCTTTGGGCAGCCGGGCGCCGATGGCGGTATACTTGCCGGGATTGTGGAGAAAGTCGATGATCTCCTCCAGGGACTCCTTGGCCTCATCCTGACCGGCCACATCCCGGAAGGTGACGCCGGTGCTCTTCTCCACATAGACCTTGGCGTTGGACTTGCCCACATTGCCGATGCCGATGCCGCCGCCGCCCATCCGGCCGCTCATGGCAAAGCGGTAGAACAGCACCATCACCAGCAGCATAATGGCCATGGGCAGCACGTAGCTGATGAGGATCTCCGTGAGCATACTGCTCTGCTGATAGGGGGAGTAATAGGCCACGCCGTGCTCCTGGAGCAGGATCAGGAAATCCGTGTAGCTCAGGGGGGTGGTGTACAGGGTGGGCATCTCCGCTCCCTCCGGGACGGATGTATAGCCCTGCTCCGTGTAGTACTCCTCCAGCCAGGCGGCCTCCCCCTCCTCGGTGAGGGTGACGGTGTACTTGCCGGACTCCAGCATGACCTCCTCCACCTGGTCGGACTCCACCATGGTGATCAGCTCGCTGAAGTAGATCTCCACCGAGCCGGTGGTCTCCGTGCGGCTGAGGACGTAGTTGCCAAATATGGTCAAAATCAGCGCCCAGATGACCAGGGTGACGATGCCGGTGATATTCCGTTTCCGGTTGTCGTTCTGGTTGGGCTTCTTTTTATTTTTGTTCTCGTTCAAGGACATGACCCTCTTCATTTCCGCCGCAGACTGCGGCTGGTACTAATCATCGTATAATATAACACAGGGCCGGGGCAAAAACAAGGTAAATCCCCGTGAACATTCTGTAAAAGGTCGAAAGACTTGTGAAGAATTTGGATTCCACCTTTTTATGGGCGTCGAAATGTGGTATACTGCACTTGACCCGGTCGAGGGGCGTTCTGTCCCGGGACCGATGAGAAACGAGAGGTGTCTCCATTGAACGACAGAAAAGACCGGCGCACCGAGCCGGACAGCCCGGCAGACGGCGTGATCGAGGGCCGCAACGCGGTGATCGAGGCGCTCCGGGCCGGAACAAATATCGATAAGATCATGATCGCCCGGGGGGAGACGGACGCCGCCCTGGGACATATTGCGGCAAAGGCCCAGGAAAAGGGCATCGTGGTGGTAGACGTGGACCGGCGGAAGCTGGACCACATGAGCCAGACCCACGCCCACCAGGGGGTCATCGCCATTGCCGCCGTCCGGGAGTACGCCAGTGTGGAGGACATCCTGGCCGCCGCCCGGCAGAAGGGGGAGCCGCCCCTGGTGCTGGTGTGCGACGAGCTGTCCGACCCCCACAATCTGGGGGCGGTCATCCGCACCGCCGAGTGTGCCGGGGCCCATGGGGTCATCATCCCCAAGCGCCGGAGCGCGGGTCTGACCGCCGTGGTGGCCAAGACCTCCGCCGGGGCGGTGTCCTATGTGCCGGTGGCGAGAGTGCCCAACCTGACCGCCTGCCTGAAGGAGCTGAAGGAGGAGGGTCTCTGGGTGTTCGGCACGGCGGCGGCGGGCAGCGTCAGCCTCTACGACGCCGACCTGAAGGGCCCCGCCGCTATCGTCATCGGCTCCGAGGGCAGCGGCATGAGCCGCCTGGTGGCGGAGAACTGCGATTTTACCGTCAGTATTCCCATGAAGGGAAAGCTGAATTCACTCAACGCGTCTGCGGCGGCGGCGATTTTGCTCTATGAGGCGGTGCGCCAGCGCCTGGGCGGGAACGGATGATAAGACAGGGTGATACTGTGACGAATGAAACCAAACGGCCGGACGAGCCGGGCGTCGAGCCCGGTGTGGAGTCCATGCGAGAGCAGCTCCGCTCTCTGATGGGGGAGTTGGAGACACAGGCGGAGGAGCCGTCCGTCTCACCTGAGCCGGTCCCGCCCGCCCCCGCAGAGCCGGAGCCGGTGACGCCGCCGGAACAGGGGCCGGAGCCGACAGTGCTGCCGGAACAGGAACCCGATCCGGAGCCGGAGCCGCCGGTGGAAACCGACGAACCGGCGGAGGATTTCCCCGAATCGGCAGAGCCGGAGGAGGCCCCCGTGAAAAAGCCCCGGCGCTCTCTGTGGGAGCTGCCGGTGTTCCGCCTGTTCCGCCGGGAGCAGCCAAAGCCCCAGGAGCAGCCTCAGCATCAGCCGCCGGTGTCGGCCTACATACCCGACGGCCCGGAGGGCGAGGACGCCGTCTCTTCCACAGACGACGGCCCGGAGCTGCTCACCGATATCCTCCCCCCCAGCCATATGCGGCGGGAGGAGCCTGCCCCCGTCCCCGAGGCAGTCCAGCCGCAGCCAGAGGAGGTCCCGGAGATACCGGAACCTGTGGCAGCAGAGGAGCCGTCCACAGAGGCCGGGGCCTCAGAGGAGCCGGAGCATACCGAATCCCAGGAGGACATCCCGGATGACGTGCCGCTGAGCGATTCCGAGTGGGCAAAGCTGTCCGAGTCCTCCACGCAACGGGAAATGCCGAAAAAGCCCTCCGTCCAGGAGGAGCGCCGGGTGCAGGTGCTGACCCTCCACGTCCGCAAGCGGGAGGACGCCGACCCCGGTACGCCCGCCGACCGCCCTGTCTTTGACCAGGACGAGATGGAGATCGAGCCCCGCCGCCCCGTGCCAAAGGAGCCGGAGGAGGACTGGGAGCAGATGACCATCCCCGGCCTGTCGCCGGAGGAGGTCGCGGAGCCGGAACCGCCGGAAGCCGGGCCGTCGGAGGAGCCTGCCCCTCCGGAGCAGCAGACGGCGGAGCCTGCCCCGCCCGTCTCCGACAGGCCGTCCCAGTCGGAATCGGTGAACGATGAGGACGAGGACGACGGCGAGGCACCGGAGGGCTGGGAGGATGGCGTGCCGGACGAGTCTCTGCGGGAGCGTCCGGAGCGGGGCCCCAGTCTGATTCAACGGGTCGCCGCGGGCGCCGTCGTCGTGGGCGGCAATCTGCAAAAAGCGTGGGCCAGGCACAAGGCCGCCTCTGACGAGCGTCGGCGCAGCGCGGCGAAAAACCGCCCTGCCCCCAGGGAGGACGCCTCCGAGGATGCTCCCCAGGCTCAGGCGCAGCCGCCCCGGCAGAAAAAGCCTGTCTCCCGGCCGGTCCGACAGGAAACGCCACCCGCGCCCCCGAAGGACAATGTGGTGGAGATGCCGCCCCCGGAGCAGCCCGGTCTGTTCCAGCGGAAGCTGGAGGAGATGGAGGAGCGGGCCAACCAGTTCGCCGACTCTATGTTCCAGAGCGAGAGCGAGGAGGAGCAGGAGCAGGAGGCCATGCACCGCATGGCCGAGCAGCACATCCCCGGCACCGACGAGGAGCGGCCTCCCCGAAAGCCCAAAAAGCAGAAAAAGCCGGAACGGGACAAGCGTCCCGCCCGGCGTATCCCGGACACCTCTCCCCGGGAGCTGGCCCGCATTTACAGCGGCAGCTGGCGGAGCATCCGGGGGCGTCTGCCCTTCCAGCTGATCATTGCCGTCCTTCTGCTGGCCGTCACGGCGGTCGCAGGGGACGAGCTTCCCTTCCTCACCGGTACGATCCTGAGTGAGGACGCCCATATCTCCGGGCTGCTGCTGGCAGGGGGCCTGCTGTTGGCCTGCGCCCTGGGCCTGGACACCCTGCTGGAGGGCATCCTCCAGCTGTTCCGGGGCCGACCCGGGCTGAACACCCTCTCCTCCATCGGAGTGATCTTTACCCTGATCGATGCCCTGTGGTATGCCACCCTGGGCCGGGACGGGCCCCTCCCCTTCTGCGGCTTTGCGGCCCTGAGCCTGTGGACGGTGGCCTGGGGCAACAGCCGGAAAAAGGAGGGGCAGAAGCGCTCCTCTGAGGACGTGGCCGCCCGGACCACCTTTGAGCGCCTGACCATGGACGAGGGCAAATGGGAGGACCGGGGCACCTTTATGAAGGAGCCGGGGTCCGCCCGGGGCTTTGGCCGTCAGATACAGGATCTGGATGGGGCGGAGCAGGTATACCGCTACGCCGCCCCGGTGATGATGATTGCCTGTCTGGTCTTTGGTATCCTGTCCGCTGTGGGGCAGGGCGCTCCCCAGCGGCTCATCTGGAGCTGGTCGGTCATCTTTATCCTGGCCACTCCCCTCTCCGCCACGCTGGCCTACGGGCTGCCCTATGCCCGGCTGGTGAAGCGTCTCCACTCCGCCGGAGCGGTGATCGCCGGGTGGGACGGTGCCGCCTCCATGCAGGGAGAGGCGGGCGTCGTATTCACCGACCGGGACCTGTTCCCGGAGGGCTCGGTGGAGCGGAAGGACATCCGCAGCTTCGGCTATGTCTCCCTGGAAAAGCTCATCGGCTGCACCGCCTCCATCATCCGAGAGGCGGACGTGGGCCTGGCCGGGGTGTTTGACGACCTGGTCCGCATCCACGGCGGCTTCTATCGCCGGGTGGACGACCTGAGTTATTCCAACGCCAGAGGCTTTTCCGGCACCATCCGGGGAGATCAGGTGCTGGTGGGCACGGCGGACTTTATGCAGGTGATGAAAATCGAGATCAGCCCGGGCTACCAGGTGCGCAACGCCGTATTCTGCGCCATCAACGGGCAGCTTCAGGGCGTGTTTCCCCTGATTTACAGCCTGCCGTCCCAGGTGCGGCCTGCGGTGAACTATCTCATCGCCGCCGGTGTCCACCCCATCCTGGCCACCCGGGACTTCAACATCACCCCGGCGGTGCTGCGCCAGCGGTTCCACCTGCCGGTGAACCGGATGCAGTACCCCTCGGTGGAGCACCGGTTCGCCCTCTCCGCCAAGGGCCAGCCCCACAACGACACCCTGGGAGCGCTGATCTTCCGGGAGGGGGTGGATGCCTATACCGCCGCCATCCTGGGTGGCCGCCGCCTGGTGACGGTGGTGCGGCTGAATACCATCCTCACCGTGGCCGCCTCGGTCATCGGCGGACTGCTGGGGTTCTACCTGACCATGATGAGCGCCTATGCCTCCCTGAGTCCGGTGAACATCCTGATCTTCCTGCTGGCCTGGCTGGTGCCCACTCTGCTCATCTCCATCGGTGCAGATCAGTTCTGACGCCGTATATTGACAGGTTCTATAATAAATGTTGGGGTCAGGTTCAGAGCCTGCCCCCAATTCTACAAA
>JAJQFJ010000075.1 GCA_021201185.1 Clostridiales bacterium | reverse complement strand
CCGTGGCCTACACCAACCACACCGTTCTGGCCGAGGCCCTGGAGCACTGGCCCCAGATCCTGGTGCAGGGCCTGCTGCCCCGTATCTTCCAGATCATGTGCGAGATCAACGACCGGTATCTGAAGGAGGTCCGCTCCTTCTTCCACGGCGACGAGAACAAGGCCCGGGAGCTGGCCATCATCTGGGACGGCGACGTGCGCATGGCCAACCTCTGCGTGGCCGCCTGCTATGCCGTCAACGGTGTGGCCGCCCTCCACTCCCAGATTTTGAAGGACGACGTGTTCCACACCGCCTGGCTGCGCACCCCGGACAAGTTCACCAACGTCACCAACGGCGTGGACCACCGCCGCTGGCTCAGCCAGATCAACCCCCAGCTGGATCAGCTCATCCGGGACGTCACCGGCAGCGACGAGCATCTGCTCCATCCCCAGTCCGGTCTGAAGAAGTTCGAGGCCGCCCGGGAGGACCCCTCCGTCCTGAACCAGCTGGCCAAGATCAAGCGGGCCAACAAGGAGGCGTTCGCCGACTACGCCCTGAAGCAGTACGGCTTCCGGCTGAACCCCGACGCCATCTTCGACGTGCAGGTGAAGCGGCTGCACGAGTATAAGCGCCAGCTGCTCAACGTGATGCACATCATCTATCTGTATCAGCAAATCCAGAACGGCAAGACCATCCAGCCCCGCACCTTCCTCTTCGGCGCCAAGGCCGCCCCGGCCTACTACACCGCCAAGCGGATTATCGAGCTGATCAACTCCCTGAGCCGGGAGATCAACAACGACCCCCGGTGCAAGGATCAGCTCCAGGTGTTCTTCCTGGAGAACTACCGGGTCTCCCTGGCGGAGAAGCTGATGCCCGCCGCCGAGGTGTCCGAGCAGATCTCCACCGCCGGCAAGGAGGCCTCCGGCACCGGTAACATGAAGTTCATGATGAACGGCGCCCTGACCATCGGCACCGAGGACGGCGCCAATGTGGAGATGCACAACATCCTGGGCGACGACAACATCTTCATCTTCGGCCTCACCTCCGACGAGGTGTCCAGCAAGCTCCGCTCCGGCTACAACTCCTATGAGTACTACAACCAGAACCCGGTCATCCGGGAGGTGCTGGCCGCCATCACCAACGGCTTCTCCGACGGCAAGCGGTATGAGGATCTGACCAACGGCCTGCTCTACGGCAACGGCGGTCAGACGGACCCCTATCTGCTGCTGGCCGACTTCGAGAGCTACCGCTACACCCAGGAAAAGGTGGCCGAGGCCTATCAGGATCAGAAGCACTGGAACCAGATGTCCGTGTCCAACATCGCCCGCTCCGGTATCTTCTCCTCCGACCGCTCCATCGCCGACTACGCCGCCAACATCTGGCACGTGGACGTGCGCAACAAGAGCTGATTTCTCCCACCTGTATGCCATGGGCGGCAGACGGAACATCGTCTGCCGCCCGTTTGTTTTGTCCGGGACCGCCGCTGTAAGATACCTTAAAATCACTTTCCCCGGTTGACAGCCTGTTTAAACTGTATTATTATCTTAATACAATCATAGAAAGGAGGACGGTAGCGATGCCGTGGAGATTTCAGAGCGACTCCCCTATCTATTTGCAGGCGGCGGAGGTCATCCGGCTGCGCATCCTCACCGGGGAATATCCCCCGGGAAGTCACGTGCCCTCCGTCCGGGAGCTGGCCCAGGAGGCCGCCGTCAACCCCAACACCATGCAGCGGGCGCTGAGCCTGCTGGAGGAGCAGGGACTGCTCTACACCCAGCGGACGGCGGGACGGACGGTGACGGAGAGCGAGGAGCTCATCCGCTGTCTCCGGCTGAAGCAGGCCCGGAGCTATGTGACCGACTGCCGGCAGCAGCTGGCCCGGCTGGGCTTCTCCCCGGAGGAGATACAGGCCATGCTCCGGGACTGGAACGCCAAAGCCGCCCCGGACGGAGAAACGGATAACGATAAGAAGGAGTGACCGATATGACAGAACAACCGATCCTGACCTGCGAGGGGCTCGCCAAGCGCTACGGCAGGACAGAGGTGCTCCGGGGCCTGGACCTGAGTCTCCCCCGGGGACGTATCATCGGCCTGCTGGGTCCCAACGGGGCAGGAAAGACCACCCTCATCAAGCTCATCTGCGGCCTGCTGACCCCGGACAGCGGCAGCATCTCCGTGGCCGGTCATCCCGTGGGGCCGGAGAGCAAGGCGGTGGTGAGCTACCTGCCGGAGCGACCCTTTTTGGGCAAATGGATGACGGTCCGGGACGGCCTGGACCTTTTCCAGGACTTTTACGCCGACTTTGACCGGGCCAAAGCGGAGGATATGCTGGCCCGGCTGGGGGTGGATGCCGGGGCCCGGCTGACCGCGCTCTCCAAGGGGACGCTGGAGAAGGTCCATCTGGTGCTGGTGATGAGCCGGAACGCCCAGCTGTATGTACTGGACGAGCCCATCGGCGGAGTGGACCCGGCGGCCCGGGACTTTATCCTGTCCACCATTCTCACCAACTACAACGAGGAGGGGAGCATCCTCATCTCCACCCACCTGATCGCCGATGTGGAGACGGTGCTGGACGAGGTGCTGTTTCTCAGGGACGGGACCATCGCCCTCCACGATACGGTGGACCACATCCGGGAGGAGCGGGGCGTCAGCGTAGACGAGCTGTTCCGGGAGGTATTCAAATGCTGATCAAGCTGTTCAAATACGAGTTCAAATCCACCTGCCGGGCCTTCGGCCTGGTCTATGGGGTGCTGGTGCTGCTGTGCATCCTGACGGGAGCCTCCGACCAGCTCTTTGACGACGCCGGGGGCGACGTGTCCATTGTCCAGGTGCTGCTCATGGTCACAGTGCTGTTCTTCTTCGCCGTCGTCCTCATCACCACCGTACTCAACATACAGCGGTTCTACAACGGCATCTTCCGGGAGGAGGGCTATCTTCTCCACACCCTGCCCGTCCGTCCCTGGCAGATTTTAGCGGGCAAGTGCATCCCCGCCCTGGTCTGGACGGTGATCTCCGGGTGCGTGATGGTGTTCTCCTGGCTCCTGCTGCTTCTGGTCAGCGCCGGTATCTCTGGCATCGACTGGAGCGAGGTGTTCGACTTCCTGGCGGAGCTGTTCTCCGACGGGGAGATGGTAGTGAAAATGGTTCAGGCGGTGGTGATGCTGCTGGCTATGCTGCTGGCGGCCATTCTCCAGGTCTATGCCGCCATCTCCCTGGGCCAACTCCTGCCCGCCCACCGGACGGTGGGGATGGTGGCGGCCTGGTTCGGCCTCAGCGTCGTGGAGAGCTGGACGGCGACCCTCACCCTCCGCTCCACCACTGTCCTGGACGCCATGATCGTGTATACGAGGGCAGGCTCCATCGGGTATACGGTCTTTTTCCTGATCTGGAGCGGGGTGTTCTGGGCCGTGACCCAGTGGGTGCTGACCCACCGGCTCAATCTGGAGTGAGGGGCAGGGAGCAGACGGCAAAATCTCCCATTCCCATTTGACACCGCCGCCTCGCCGTGATACCATAGGGGGCAGTGGGCGGGATATCCCATCCGCCCTATGGAGAGAGAAGTCTCATGAGAAACGGAGCTGTCTGCTATGTCCAATCTGAACTGTATTCCCCAGGGTTACACCCCGATTTTAAACCTTTACGACACCCAGAAGGCCATTGGCCTCATCAAGCGGCTGTTTGAGGACCACCTGTGTGGGGCCCTGAATTTGCGGCGGGTCTCCGCCCCCCTGTTCGTGGAGGCCGCCTCCGGCCTGAACGACGATCTGAACGGGGTGGAGCGTCCCGTCTTCTTCGACATCCCCTACACCGGGCGGGACGCCCAGGTGGTCCACTCTCTGGCCAAGTGGAAGCGGATGGCCCTGTACCGCTTCGGCTTCCAGGTGGGCACCGGTCTGGTCACCGACATGAACGCCATCCGCCGGGACGAGGAGCTGGACAATCTCCACTCGGTCTATGTGGACCAGTGGGACTGGGAAAAGGTGATTGCCCCCCGGGACCGGACGGAGGAATACCTCCACTCGGTGGTGCGGGCCATCGTCCGGGCCATCTGCGACACCCAGAACATCCTGCGCAATATCTACGGCCAGATGTGCGCCGTGACCCCTCTCTGTGACAAGGTGACCTTCATCTCCAGCCAGGAGCTGGAGGACCTCTACCCTGACCTGACCCCCAAGGAGCGGGAGAACAAATTTGTTCAACAGTACAAGACGGTGTTCGTCAGCCAGATCGGCGGGCCCCTCCGCTCCGGCAAGCCCCACGACGGCCGGGCTCCGGACTACGACGACTGGAGCCTGAACGGGGATATCCTGTTCTGGAACGAGGTGCTGGGCTGCTCCTTCGAGGTGTCCTCCATGGGCATCCGGGTGGACCCGGAAGCCCTGAACCGTCAGCTCACCGCCGCAGGCTGCGACGACCGCCGGGAGCTGATGTTCCACAAAATGCTCTTAAAGGGCGAGCTGCCCCAGACCATCGGCGGCGGCATCGGCCAGTCCCGGCTGTGTATGCTCCTGCTGGGCAAGGCCCACATCGGCGAGGTGCAGTCCTCCGTCTGGGACCCGGAGACCATCCAGGCCTGCCGGGACGCGGCAGTCACCCTGCTGTAAGATGGAGCCTGTCACAGCCCAGCTGGGGGGCTGGTCGGAGATCGCCGCCCCCATGCTCCGGGAGGACTGGTGCCGGACGCTGTTTGACCGGGTGGAGACGGCCTATCAGGGCGACCGACCGGTCTATCCCCCCAGGGAGCAACTGTTCACCGCCCTGCGCCTGACCCCGCCGGACGCTGTGCGGTGCGTCATCCTGGGGCAGGACCCCTACCCCAACCCGGGGCAGGCCCACGGACTGGCCTTCTCCGTTCAGCCTGGGGTGGCGGTCCCCCGCTCCCTGCGGAACATCTATCTGGAGCTGGAGTCCGACCTGGGCATCCCTCCTGCCGCCACCGGGAGCCTGCTCCCCTGGGCGGAGCGGGGCGTGTTGCTGCTCAACAACGTCCTCACTGTCTACGGCGGGCAGGTGGACAGCCACAAGGGCTGGGGATGGGAGCGGTTCACCGCCGGGCTCCTGCTGGCCCTCCGGGAGCAGCCCCGGCCCATCGCCTTCCTCCTGTGGGGCCGGAACGCCCAGGCCAAGGGACAGGAGGCCCGCATCATGGAGAGTCCCTATCCCCGGCTGGTGCTCTCCTCCGCCCATCCCAGTCCCCTGTCTGCCCGGTGGGGCTTTTTCGGCTCCCGGCCCTTCAGCCAGGTGAACCGGTTCCTGGAATCTCACGGGGAGCCGGGGATCGACTGGTCGGTGGAATGATATTTCTTAGCTTACATAACAACCCCCTGACGGTTCGCCGTCAGGGGGTTGTTTTTGCTGTTTTATGGAGTCACCGCTCCTTCCGCTGGAGCTGGAGGCGGTCGGCGATCATGGCGATGAACTCGCTGTTGGTGGGCTTGCCCTTGGCGTTGG
>JAJQFJ010000085.1 GCA_021201185.1 Clostridiales bacterium | reverse complement strand
GGATTTGAACCAACGACCTCCGGGTTATGAGCCCGACGAGCTACCGAACTGCTCTACCCCGCGATATTCATGCCGGAGACCGGGCTCGAACCGGTACGGGATTTCTCCCACGGGATTTTAAGTCCCGGGTGTCTGCCAATTCCACCACTCCGGCAAAGCCGTCTCTCGACTGCTTAGATAGTATAGCACCCACGCCTATCCTTGTCAAGTGGTTTTTTCAGATAACCAAAGGCGTCGTTGTAGGTGTTACAATGATACTTTACATATAAGAAAAAGAGTAGCGAATGGCGTCCACCGTGAAGGTCATGGTGTCCAGTCCCGCCGCGTTGCACAGGTTACTCGGCAGCGGGTATAACAGCACGGCGACAGACAGTCCGACCGCAAGCATCCCTACCCCTTTTATGAACATTTTCAGGCGATCATCCCCCTTCTCCCTGAGTTTTTCCAAATAGCGGCATCCGGCGCGTCGCCGGCTGACGATTCCGACTGGGAAACGGGAGCGGGATGTGGTATAATCAGATACACGGAAATTGCACCGATAAAGAGGGACAGATATGCAAAGGACAAAGGACAGAGAGACCCATTCCCGCAACGAGCGGATGCTCAACGACCCGGTGGAGCAGGTGATCCCCTCCCTGGCAGGGCCGACCATCTTATCCATGCTGATCACTTCCATCTACAACATGGCGGACACCTTTTTCGTCAGCCAGCTGGGCACGTCCGCCTCCGGCGCGGTGGGCGTCGTCTATTCGGCCATGTCGCTGATACAGGCCTTCGCCTTTATGATCGGAATGGGTGCCGGGAACCAGATCTCCCAACTGCTGGGGAGAGGCCAGGAGGAGGAGGCAAGGAAATACGCCTCGGTGGCCTGGTTTACCGGCTTTGGTCTGGGGTGTCTGGTGGCCCTGCTGGGTGTGACGCAGATGGACGCCATCGTCATGCTTCTCGGCTCTACGGAGACGATCGCGCCCTATGCCGCGGACTATGCCCGCTATATTTTCCTGGCCGCGCCGTTTATGATGTGCTCGTTTATCATGAACAACCTGCTCCGCTTCCAGGGGCTTGCGGTCTATTCCATGGTGGGCATCACCATCGGCGGTATCCTGAACATCATCCTCGACCCCATTCTCATCTTAGGCGCCGGGATGGACACCATGGGGGCCGGAGTGGCCACCGGCTTCTCCCAGTTTGTCAGCTTCTGTATCCTGCTGTTCATGTGCAACACCCACCAGGACGCGATCCGAATCACCCCCCGGAATTATCGACCCACCGTGCAGATGTACGGGAGGATTTTGTATACCGGAGCACCTTCTCTTGCCCGGCAGGGCATTGCCAGCATCTCGTCGGTCATGCTCAATTCCATTGCAGGAGACTATGGCGATGCGGCGGTGGCGGCCATGTCCATCGTCTCCCGCTTTACCATGTTTATCAACTCCGTGGTCATCGGCTTCGGACAGGGCTTCCAGCCGGTCTGCGCCTTCAACTTTGGCGCACGGAAGTATGACCGGGTCAAACGGGCCTTCTGGTTCTGTGTAAAGGTGGCGACGGTCACGCTGCTCGTCCTGTGCGTGATCTCCATGATCTTCTCCGGCCACATCATCCAGCTGTTCCGGAGGGACGACCCCCAGGTGATCGAGATCGGCACCTTCGCTCTGCGCGCCCAGCTACTCACCATGCCGCTGTGGGGGTATTACATCATGTGCAATATGTTCTCCCAGTCCATCGGGTACGGCTTCCGCGCCTCCATCATCTCCTGTGCCCGGCAGGGGCTGTTCCTGATCCCGGTGCTGACCGTCCTCCCCTCCCTTTTCGGACTGCGGGGACTGCAGCTCGCCCAGCCGGTCTCCGACGTGCTTGCGTTCTTCCTGGCCATGATCCTGACCAGGCGTATCCTGCGGGAGCTTGGGGAGAAACGCTAGCCGTCCCGGCCGGGAAAATAGCCCGCCACCTCCACAAAGCAAAACGCCAGCCCACCGGGATAAACCCGGCAGGCTGGCGCTTGCTTTTGTATCTGTTCTGATCGTTCTGATTTACGCCCGACAGGTCACCACAGCCTCGGCGCTGCCGAAGGGGCTCTCTCCCCGAACGGTCACCGTTCCGGCTCCGTCCGGCTTTACGATAGCCAGGGCCTCGCCGTAATAGGTGTCGGTGGTGTCCGTCAGATAGCCCCGCTCGTTGTAGGGGCAGGCGCTGCCCAGGCCAAGCAAAGTCCCGCCCTGGACGGTGACGTGGATGTCGCCCCGGGCCAGAGGCTTGACCTCCCCTTCCTCATCGGTGTATTTCAGCCGGACATAGCACAGGCCGTCCGGGGCCACCGTCTCCGTCTCCGGAGTCAGGGTCAGCAGCGTCTCGTCTCCGGCGCTGTGGAGGGAGGTGCGGTACAGCTCCGCCCCGGCCTCGTCATAGGCCACGGCGGTCAGCTCTCCCGGCTGATAGGCCACCCGGAAGGAGGCGCGGCAGTTCTTCGCCGTCTTTTTCCGGCCCAGCTCCTGGCCGCCCAGCAGCAGAGCCACCTCTGCTCCCCGGCTGTAGACCTCTACTTGAGTCTCCTTGCCCTCAGCCCCGTTCCAGCTCCAGCTCTCGAAGGTGTTGGACATCCGCCAGGCGGAGGGGGAGTGCCGGTCAAAGGCGTGGTCCGCCGGGACGACGCCGATGCGGATGGGAGACAGCTCGAAGGCCACCTGGGTATAGGCTGCCTCGCCGGAGGGCTTTCCGGTGATGTCCAGCCGTCCGCTGCCTGCGGTCAGCCAGCCAACTCCGTGGTCAAATTCCGGGGCGTAGTCGGCATACTCCCAGGCACCGATGCCCAGCTCGCCCAGGTAGTCCATCCCGGCCCAGACGAAGTCGCCGATGAGGGCGGGATGCTCCTTGGCCAGGTCCCAGAACCGGGCGGCGTCGGCGCAGAAGGTCTCGCTGCCCACGATGCCCCGGTCGGGATACCGCTTGAAGTCCCCCTCGTAGCGGTTGATGCCGTAGTTGTACCCTGCCACGTCCAGCCTGGCAAAGGCCTCCCGGGTCTTGACGTTGCTCCCGTGGAGGGTCGCCCCGAACTTCATGAAGCCGGAGCCCATGAGCCCCGCCAGGTTGTTGAAAAACTCGCTGCCCACCGCCTTCTTTTTGCCGGGCTTGCCCTGATTCTTCTCCGCCTTCTCCGCCTCCTTTTTCGCCTTGTCGTCGCTGTAGACGCCAAAGCCCATGGAGCTGAGGTAGTTGAAGAAGATGTTGATGCCGCAGGTCACCGGGCGGTTATCCAGCTCGTGGAGCCAGTCCCGCATGTTCCCGGTCAGCTCGATGCCTCTGGGCTGGGCGGTCTCGGAGACCTCGTTGCCGATGGAGTACATCACCACGGAGGGATGGTTGAAGTCCTTCTCCACGATGTCCGCCAGGTCCTGCTTCCACTGCTGCTCCATGCAGGAGGCGTAGTCATACTGGGTCTTGTGGATGTACCACATGTCCACATACTCGTCCATGACCAGCATGCCCAGCCGGTCACAGGCGTCCAGCATGGCCCTGGAGCAGGGGTTGTGGGCGGAGCGGATGGCGTTATAGCCGTTCTCCAGCAGCAACCGGATCTTCCGCTCTTCCGCCTGGGGATGGGCTGCCGCTCCCAGCAGACCGTTGTCGTGGTGGATGCAGGCCCCCCGGAGGATGACCCGCTCCCCGTTGATGCAGAAGCCCCGCTTGCTGTCGCACTCCACCGTCCGGATGCCGAAGGCCGTCTCCTGGACGTCCTCCCCGAAGACCGCCCGGCAGGTGTACAGCTTGGGATGCTCCGGAGCCCAGAGCTGGGCCCCCCGAAGCGTGACGCTCGCCGTCCGCACATCGCCGGGCAGCTCCACCGTGGTCAGCAGCCGCTCCCCGTCCAGCAGCTGGACAGACAGCGGGGCCTCCCCTTCGGTGCGCACCTGAATCTGAACCTGGGGCGGGTCGATGGAGCGGGTTGACACCCGCACCCCGTCGGGGCAGATGTGGGCCTGGGGCAGGACGTGGAGCCACACCGGCCGGTAGATGCCCGCGCCGGAATACCAGCGGCTGTTGGGCTGGTCGGCGTTGCGGGCAATGACCTGCACCTGGTTCTCCTCCCCGTACCGGAGCTTCCCGTCCAGGCTCACCCGGAAGCCAGTGTAGCCGTAGGGGTGGAAGGCCGCCTGTTCCCCGTTGAGCAGGACCTCGGCGTTGTGATATACCCCTTCGAACTCCAGCAGGACGTTTTTCTCCGCCCACTCCGCCGGGGCCTGGAATGTCTTTTCGTAGCAGTAGTCGTGGCCCTCAAACCAGCCGGTATTCGTGCCGCCGGGGGAGTCCGGCGTCCGAGCCTCGGCCAGCATGGCGTCATGGGGCAGGGTCACGGGCTTTGCCGTGTCCGAGCCGTCCAGATGGCGGCAGGTCCAATTGTCGTTAAATGATCGCTTTGTCATTTTTGATCGTCCTCATTTCGGCAAGCTCCTCGCAACGTTATCCCATTCTGCAAAGTGCGATGCCCATTTGTAGATGTGTTACTTCTTCTCTTTACAAAAGCTTGAGACCACTTCAAGAACTGCGGCAATGAGTAAAGCTCCAATGATCACGAAAATGGATGTTGCATCATTTGTTCCGCCGAACATCGCAACACCGGTAAAATACCCGACCAGCGAGTCAAGCGCTGTATTAATGAAAGTCATCAATCCAACTCCGTACAACACGACCGCGATTACAGGCATGATGCTTGCACTCGTAAACAGGTAAATCGCCTCACAAATCACTGACGCAACCAGGAAGAACAGCACGGCCCCGCTGAAGAAGCCTTCATTTGTAGTAAAAATGGCTGTATAGATTGCCACAATTATTCCAATAACTGCTGACACCAAATTCAGATAACCACTCAAGCTCTTATTTTTCATCATGTCCACCCCTTTTTACGACTGAACGGTATTGCTCTTGTTCTTGCCGCCATACTCATTTTTCAAGAAGAGAACGCCCACCACGAGGACACACAGCGTCAGGACTACATCCGCAGCATATAGGGCAGTTTCCCACCAGGGTGTTACTGTCACAACAACCGCATCTGTACTCAATCCGTTTACTGCCATGCTGTGAACATTAGCGTAGAAAATGTTCTTTGCTGCCCGACGCACGCAAGAGAGCAAATAGCCATCATCAGTATCGATAATCTGCTGGCTAATTACATCGCAGGCCAGCGTGGGTTCTCCACCAAAAGGAATTTTATCCCAGCAATAGAAATCAGTTCCTGCCGTCAGGCTCTCCGCATAGTGCGTTTTGTAGCTCGTTCCTGCAACTGCATCTGTAATTAGCTTACCTTCATACCCCCATTCATTACGTAAAACGCTAGTCATCAAAGCGCTACATTGTGCCATGTAGGTACAACCAATACGGTTGAATCCTTGCATGGTATCCAAAATACCAGCATCACAGAACACACTTTCAAAAGCTCTGAGGTTATTTTCCCGCCAGCTCTGCTCATTGAAGAAGGTAGAAAGGCTTTCTCGGTAGGTTTCCTGATCATTGCCCGCAAAGTGTTTAATGCCCGCATTCAATCCCGTTTCCTGCATGGCACCCAGTTCAACCGCCGCAGCCAGATAAGTAAAGTAGCCATCTTCGGAGTAATACTCGAAGTTTCTTCCCGAGAAGGGTGTCCGGTCAATATCGCCTCCGCCGGCCCAAATGTTTGCAAAATTGCAGTATAGCGCTTCTTCTCCCATCAGTGTGCCCCGCGTCTCGAGCAACTCTGCATTCCAGGTTGCAGCCAAAACACACTTGCCAGGGAATGCGGTTGCGCCGCGGTTGTCTCCATACAGGAAGGAGGACGCTACGCCATCAATCCCATCGCCCTCCACTACAGAAGGAAATCCAATCGACTCGATAGCATCCACACCGCTCATATCTGTGGACAGGACGGAACAAAGTTCTTCAATCGTAAACTGGTCTAAAAAAGCGTCCCACGTTTCATCATCATCATAATCAATGTCCATCATAGCCGCAAAGGTTAAGCCATTGTCCGCTCCCTGTGTATAATCGGAAACAGACTCCGCATCTTCCGGCTTCTCATATGTATAGCCGTTGATTGCCTCTATCATTTCTTCTGTTGCCGTAATGGAAACAGCCTCTGTCGGATAGGTTCCCTCCCAGTCGCTCCTGGACAGGTAAGTGATGGTGTCTGGAATCAGATTGTTGATATTAGCATCGTCAAACTGGTTGGTCACTTCCTCTCCTGTTATGGCAGAATAACGGTAGGTTTCCGTATCAAGGGTTTCCTGCGTCCATTTGTATGTCTTATCCGCATCTCCATCAACTGCGTTGCCGTCTTGATTATACAGCCCAGTAGCGCCCTTTGCTGCCAAAATATTATTCAGTGCATCATGCGCATCATCGCCGATAGCCAGATAGAAAGTACCCTCGCTGACAATATATCCTTTTGCCGTCGTATAGTCATAGCTTGCCAGCAGATACGGGTTAACTGTGATTGTCAATGTTTCAGATTCACCAGGTGCCAATTCTTGGGTCTTGTTGAAACCCGCAAGCTGGACGGCAGAGGCCTCCACACAGTTTTCGATCTCATGGGCTTCTGCGCATACAGTTCTACAACGGATTTGCCTGCTACTGTTCCTGTGTTGGTAACGGTTACTGTCGCCGTAATCAAATCATCTGTGCGCTCCACGCTGTCCAGGGTCTGCTCAAAGGTTGTGTAAGACAGCCCATATCCAAACGGATAGCTCATCTCATCTGCATAATTCCAGGAGTCCCCGGTAGACGAGCCGACACTGGAATCCGCATTATAGCGATTCAAGATGACATCCTCATAACGGGTTTCATAGTACTTATACCCGACATAAATACTTTCTGCGTAAATTGTATAATACGATACATTTGCGTCGTCATCGGTGCAGTATGCCTGGATTTCATCGGAATTAGCATACTCCTGTGTATTGCCGTTGGCATATATGATGGCCGGTGCAGAAAGTGAATTCGCGGCATAGGTATCAGTCAGCTTGCCAGACGGGTTTGCCGCACCAGTCAGAATATTGGCAACGCCCTCAAAGCCGCGTAAACCTGGGTTGCCGATCCAGAGGATGGCGTCCACATCATATTCGTTGATTTCATCCGTCTCCATCGCCCAGGGACTATTCAAGAGGACAATTATCTTTTTGAATATGCCTTGCTCTTTATAGGATTGCAGCATTTCGAGCAAGTCTTTCTCGTCTTGGTGCAGCGCCAGCTGGCTGATACCTTCATAATCGCAAACGGAGAGGTCTGCATCCTCACCGCCCTCTCGCGCAAACAGGACAATTGCTTCATCATTATAGTCATCCGACCAACTCTCACGAATTTCGTCTGTATAAAATTCGATGCTCTCCTCGCCAATATCAGCCTCTGTATATCCGTATGCGATACTATCCATTCCCACGACGCGGGTAGTAGAGCTATTTTCATATGCAGTAAACAATATCTCGTTGATGGAGAACCCTGCATTTACCAATGCATCGTGATAGGTAATGAGATAATCACCACTGGCTGAAGCTCCGCCGGAGGTAGGCTTATAGACCGGGTCTACACTGGCATGCCCAAACAGAGTAACACTCCGCTCATCCTCAGCCAACGGAAGCGCATTATTATCATTCTTAAGTAAAACGGAACCTTCTTCCTGCTCGTCCACGCACTCTTGATAAGAATCAATGAGCAACAACTCTAAGTTTTCATCTGAGAGTTCACCGTAGCTGCTCTTGTAATATTCCGTATCCTCATCCGAATTGGAAACCAATTCTGTAGTGCTGATATTAAGGTAAGAGTTAATGGAGCCGCTGTAAGATAAAGCAATGTTAGTTACAAATAGCATTACAGTCAGCAATAACGCAAATGTTGAGGTAAGACCTCTCCAGATTTTTCCACGCTTCATGATTTTCCTCCTTGTTTTTGCTGAATCACTACCAGGTTGAGCTGACAAATTTTTGACCCTCCTTTTTGCTTTTTTTCAGACATCTGGACTGCCGTTCAGAACTGATAAATAGATTTTAGCAAAAAGGCTTCTTTAATCAAGCAACCCCGCACAACCTGTCATTTTTCCTGCACACTTTGTCATTGACGCCAAAAAGACGGGCCACAATTGGCCCGCCTTTAGCGGAATTTATGGTTTTGGTACGGGGATCATCACCTGGAGGGAGAACAGTTCGTTTTTGGCCCGGACGGTGACGCAGCCGCCGTACCGCTCGGCGATGGAGCGGATGGTTTTCAGGCCATAGCCGTAATAGCTCCGGTCCCCCTTGGTGGTGACCGGGAGCCCGTTTTCAAACTGGAGCCGCCCCTGGAACCGGTTTTCGATCTGAATCATCAGCAGAGCGTTGCGGGTGTAGACCTTCACGTCGATGACCCGGCGCTGAGGGTCCGGGAGCTGACACACGGCGTCGATGGCGTTGTCCAGGGCGTTGCGGAAGATGAGGTACAGGTCACCGGTCTGGATAAAGTCCAGGCTGGCCCCGTCCGCCACGCACATCCAGGAGATGTGATTTGCCCGGCAGAACAGGCTCCGCTCCTGAATGACGGTGTTCAGCGTCTCGTTTCGCGTGTCGATGTTCTCGTCATAGACGGTCAGGTTGTCGGCGATCTCGTCCAGCAGTCTGTCCCGGTCGTCCTCGCTCTGCTCCTTGAGCATATCCGCCACCTGATGCTTCAGCTCGTGCATCAGGTGGTTGGTCAGTTCCATCTCCCTGTGGGCCTGCTGGGACTGCTCATGGCGGAGGTGACGGAGATAGTCCTGGATATCCAGCTCATGCTGGAGACTGATTGCCTCCTTCTGGCTGACCTGGAGCCACAGGAGGAAGCAGCAGCAGAGAATTTCGTACACCTGGCAGATGAGAAACAGCGGCTCCCGCCCGGTGAGGTCCTGCCCCTTGGCAAAGGAGCTGATAAACGCTGACACAAAAAAAATCAAAAGGGTGACGGAGGTCAGGTTGAGCACGTTGAACTGATAGGCTCCCTTCTCGCAGATGGGCAGGATACACCAGAAATAGACCGCCACATAAGGCACCACGATGGTCACCAGCCAGAGGGTTGCGTCCATCAGGTCCCCCTCGCCGGGGATCAGCGCCGCCAGCAGCAGAAGCAGAGCGGAGGAGATATGCTGCACTGTCATGCTCAGGGCAGTGCAGTACAGCGCCTCCCGGACCGTCACCGGACACAGCAGACGGAAAAAGGCCAGGGCCAGGATGAAAAAGACACCCATATAGATGAGGCAGCTCAGGGTGGTATAGACGGGGTCCGTCCAGATGGCCTGTGCGCCGCCGCTGTTCATCGCCAGCAGGGAGACGCCCTCCGCTGCCAGGCAGAACAGCGCCGCCCGGAGGCCGAAGCCCTCCCGTTTTTTGTGGGGCAGAGCCACCAGAAAACAGGCCAGCAGCATTTCGGTGACGAACCGGCTGCTCCACAGCAAGTCGAACAGCGCCATCACGTCTCCTCCCCTTCCGGCTCCACACCGCCGATATAGTCGGTGAGCGCCTGGAGAAACGCCTTGCGCCGGGGACGGCTGATTTTCAGCGTGTCATTCCCGGCCTGCAGCTCCTTTTGCCCGACCCAGGTGACATAACGCAGATTCACCAGATAGCAGTTGTCGCACCGGGCAAAGGGGCAGCCCGCCAGCAGCTCCTCCGCACGCTTCATGGTGTCGCTGGTCTCGTACACCCCGTCCTCCGTGTGATAGAGGAGCCGGTGCTTGATGACCTCCACATAAATCAGCCGGGAGGCGGGCAGCTTGCGCATCCCATCCTTGCCGGAGATGAGGATATACCGCTCCTCCTTCTGCCGGAGCCGGGGAAGCAGCTGGTCCATCCGCAGCTCGAAGGCGGCATAGCTCACCGGCTTGACCAGGAAGTCCATGGCCTGCACCTCGTACCCGCTGACGGCGTACTGGGCCATGCGAGTGACGAACACCAGAGTCACGTCGGTATCCACCTTGCGTATCTCCCGGGCGGTGGTCATGCCGTCCTTGTTGGGCATCTCCACGTCCAGGAAGATCAGGTCATAGCTGGGCTGGAATCCGTCCAGCAGCTCCGCTCCGTCATGAAAGAGGCTGACCTGGAACAGCAGACCGTGCTCCTCCTGATATTGTTTTAAATAGTCGGCGATCCGCTGTGCCGCCATCTCTGCATTGTCCACCACTGCGATACGGATCACGGGACCGCCTCCTGTCTCTGTGGTTTATCTGTTTTTCATTGTAGCAGAATCCATACAAAAGTGCAATCAAAACCGGCTGATAACTTCCATAAGATGGGATTTGAACTGTCTTTCTCCCCGATTTTCCCATTCCCGTTAGCCTGGAAGCAGAGAAAGCCTCCGGCATGCAGCCGCACGCCAAAAGCTTTCTTTTCCTGCGGAGCCTCTGCCAACCCGGCAGCAGAGGCTCTTTTTCGTTTTTTGTGGTTTCAGACTACCGGACGATCTCCTTCATCCGGCACAGCCGCCGGATGGCCTCCTCCAGGACGGCCTCCTCCCGGGCGAAGTGGAACCGGATGTAGTGGTTGACCGGTTCCCGGAAGAAGCTGGAGCCGGGCACGGCCGCCACGCCCACGTGCTCGATCATCCACTCGCAGAACTGCAGATCGGTGAAGCCCGCAAACATGGGCATATCCAGAAACTCCTGGATGTCCACCATGACGAAGTAGGTGCCCTGTGGAACGTTGTGCTTCAGTCCTGCCCGGTCCAGCCCCGCCAGGAAGTAGTCCCGCTTCCGGGTATAGGTCTCCCGCAGGTCGTCGTAATAGCTCTGGTCGAACCGCAGGCCCACCGTAGCCGCCTCCTGCAACGGCGCGGCGGCCCCTACCGTCAGGAAGTCGTGAACCTTTTTGGCGTTTTCCACCACCTCCGCCGGGCCGATCAGGTAGCCCAGCCGCCAGCCGGTGATGGAGTAGGTCTTGGAGAGGGAGTTGCAGGTGATGGTGTGGTCGAACATCCCCGGCAGGGCGGCCATGCAGGTGTGGTGATACGGGACGTAGACCATATGCTCATAGACCTCGTCGGTGATGACATAGGCGTCATACTGCACCGTCAGCCTGCCGATGGTCAGCAGCTCCTCCCGGGTGAACACCTTGCCGCAGGGGTTGGAGGGGTTGCAGACCACGATGGCCTTCGCCCCCTGCCGGAAGCCGTCCTCGATGAGTGTACTGTCGAAATCGTACTCCGGCGGCACCTGGGGAATGTAGATCGGCTCCGCCCCGGACAGGATGGCGTCCGCCCCATAGTTCTCATAGAAGGGTGAAAACACCATGACCTTATCGCCGGGATTGCACACCGTCATCATGGCGCACATCATGGCCTCGGTGCTGCCGCAGGTCACAACGATCTCCGTCTCCGGGTCGATTGCCCTGCCGATGGCCCTGCCCTGCTTTTCCGCCAGCGCCTGACGGAAATTCTGCGCGCCGTAGGTGATGGAATACTGGTGAGGCCCTTCATAGGCCGCCTTCGCCAGAGCGTCCATAATGGGCCTGGGCGGGTCGGAGTCCGGAAAGCCCTGGGACAGGTTGATGGCCCCGTAGCGGTTGCTGATCCTGGTCATCCGGCGGATGACGGAATCGGTAAACGTCCCCACCCGTTCTCTTAATTGTGGCATAGTTGTTTTACCTCCCTTTCTCCGGTGGTGCTGCGCCCGGCGCAGGACAGCCGCCGGACGCCGCAAACGCAGTTGTGTGCCTGATATTATAATTCAAACCGCAGCCCCGTTGAGAGCCTGTAAACCCGGTCTCCCCCGTGGTGGCCCCCTCGTGGTGGCCGTACTGGACATTCGGGACATAGGCCAGGGGCCCGGCCAGCAGCGACTCCACCGCCGCGTCCGCGTCGCCAGTCACGCCGCCGTACAGCCGGATGCCCGCCGAGGCCAGCTTTTTTCGGGCGGTATCATAGATTTTCTGGGCGGTGGTGCGGGCCACCTGCATCCGTCGGCTGCACTGCTCCTGAGACAGTCCCTCCCGGTCGATCAGACGGATCGTCTCATATTCGTCCACCGTCAGGATAACAGGCTCCTTTTCCCCTCCGTCCATCGCCGGAAGGAATTCCAGCGTCTGGGGGAGCTGGCAGATCATTCTGCATTTCGTCGGTCTCGGCATCCGATCACCCTCTCCGGACCTGAACCTGTCCCTATCATACCTCTGTTTATGGCATATATCAAGAACCATTGCAGGCTTTTGCCGGAGATGATGTCCTGCTCCCTTTCTATACGGAACCGCTCCCCCGCCCCGGAAAACCATTTGACAGTCCCGGAAGTCCTGCGCTATACTATGGACAACAAAATTGTCTTTGACGGTCTGCCCCCGGGCAGCGTTTCATTGCACGATCCGGGAGGGATTTTCTTGCGTCCCACCATTGAAACCATCACCAGCCGCTCCAACCCCCTCATCGCCCGCATCCGCCGTCTGGAGCGGGACCGGGCCTATCGGCGGGAGACGGGGCTGTACCTGTGCGATGGACGGAAGCTCTACGCCGAGGCGGTCCGCTGGAGCGCCCCGGTGGACACCGTTCTGTTCACCCCCGGCCAGCAGCCGGAGACTCTCTCCCCGGCTGTCCGGTATGTCCAGGTGCCGGAGGGGGTCATGGAGGCGGTCTCCCCCGCCAGAACGCCCCAGGGGCTGCTGTTTCTCTGCCGCACGCCGGAGCCTGTCCCGCCGAAAACGCTGGATGGGAGCCGTTACCTGGTGCTGGACGGTCTCCAGGACCCGGGAAACGTGGGCACCATCTGGCGCACCGCCGACGCCTTTGGGGCGGACGGCCTGCTGCTCACCCATCACTGCGCCGACCCCTGGCACTGGAAAACCGTCCGGGCCACCATGGGGGCCGCCTTCCGCCTGCCGGTGTGGGAGGTGGAGGCAGAGGAGCTTGCCCCACTGCTGGAGGCCTCCGGCCTCCCCCTCTACGGCACTGCCCTCCGGGAGGACACGGTGGACATCCGCTCTTTCAAGGAGGGCCGGGCCGCCGTGGTCATCGGCAGCGAGGGCCAGGGGGGCTCTCCAGAGGTGCTGTCCCTGTGCCGACAGACCCTGAAAATCCCCATGGAGCCCAAATGTGAGTCGCTCAACGCCGCCGCTGCCGCCGCAGTGGTGCTGTGGGAGCTGTACCGCAGATAGAGAAATGAGTAAAAGGGAGGGGAATCAAACCATGCTGACCTCGGTAAAATACTGGCTGTGGCTGACCAGCCTGCTGCCGCCCACCGCCGCCTGGCAGGTATACTGTCATTTTGGCAGTCCGGAGCATGCCTACTTCGCCGACCCGGGAGAATACGAACAGATAGACGCTCTGTCCCCGGAGCAGCGGCGTCTTCTCTCGGACAAGTCCACCGACCAGACAGAGCGTCTGCTGGAGCGGTGCGACCGGGGCGACATCCGCATCCTCACCTTCAACGATACCGACTATCCGGAGCGGCTGCGCAACATCGAGACGCCCCCTCTGGTGCTCTATCTCCGTGGGAAGCTGCTGCGGCTGGACGAGCGGGCGGTCATCGCCTTTGCCGGGACGCGGAGGGCCACGCCCTATGGCACCGGCATCGCCAGGGACTTTGCCCGGGACATCACACGCGGCGGCGGCATTGTGGCCACCGGCATCGTGGCAGGCTGTGACGAGAGCGCCGCCACCGGCGCTCTCCGGGCGGGTGGCCCGGTGCTGGGCGTCCTGGCAGGCGGGGTGGACGTGCCCTATTATGACTCCGCCTCCAGCCGGGACCTGCTCGCCGACATGGCCGCCGTGGGGATGCTCCTCAGCGAGTCGCCACCGGGGACGCCCCACAGAGGGAGCCTGTTCCACCGCCGGAACGCCATCCTCTGCGGCGTCTCGGTGGGCCTGCTCTGCGTGGAGGCGGGCCTCCGCAGCGGCACCCTGGGTGTGGCCTCCATCGCCGCAGAGCAGGGGCGGGACATCTTCGCCGTTCCCGCCAATCTGGGCGCGCCCATGTCCGCCGGGACCAACGACCTGCTCCGTCAGGGGCTGGCCCTGCCCGTCCTATCCGGGGCGGATATTCTGTCCCACTATCCCTATTATCTCCCCCGCCGGGAGGAGCAGCCGGACTTCACCCGCTGGCAGGTGGTCCGGGTGCCCGCCCAGCCCCGGGCGCAGGAGAAGGCCGTCTCTCCGGAACCGCCTGAGGCAGCGGCTCCCACCCCACCGGAACCGATTTCCGATGAAAAAAGGGTTGACACCGCCCCAAACAGCGGCTATATTGATTTATCAGACCCCTCCGCCCAGTGGACGGAGACGGAACGCACCCTGCTCCAGGCCCTGGCGGGCGGACCCGCCACCATGGAGGCCCTGATCGACCAGACCGGCCTCCCCTCCTCCCAGACATCCGCCACCCTGACCCTGCTGGCGGTCAAGGGGGTCGTAGAGGAGTGCTCCGGCGGCCGCTTCCGGCTGCACGGACAGGGCTGACGCAGTATTTCGTATTCAAGGAAACTATCGGAGGCAAACCCTAACATGGCAAAAACCGATTTGGTTATCGTAGAATCCCCGGCAAAGGCCAAGACCATTGGCAAATACCTCGGCCCCGGCTACCAGGTCAAGGCCTCCATGGGCCACGTCCGCGACCTGCCCAAAAGCCAGGCGGGGGCGGAGGTCCCCGGCGTAGACATCGCCGCCGGCTTTGTCCCCAACTACCAGCCCATCAAGGGCAAAGAGGACGTCATCGCAGACCTGACCAAGGCTGCCGCCAAAAGCGGCCGGGTCTATCTCGCCACCGACCCTGACCGGGAGGGGGAGGCCATCTCCTGGCATTTAAAGGAGCTGCTCCACATCCCGGACGACAAGACCTATCGGGTCACCTTTAACGAGATCACCAAGGGCGTGGTGAACGACGCCATCCAGCATCCCCGGGCCATCGACCAGGATCTGGTGGACGCCCAGCAGGCCCGGCGCATCCTGGACCGCATCGTGGGCTATCAGCTCTCCCCCCTGCTGTGGAAGCACATCCGCTACGGCCTGTCCGCCGGACGGGTCCAGTCCGTGGCCACCCGGCTGGTGGTGGACCGGGAGAACGAGATTCGGGCCTTCGTCCCCCAGGAGTATTGGTCCCTGGACGTGACCCTGGACCGCATCGCCCCCCAGGTCGGCCGCTTCCAGGCCCACTATCACGGGGAGGGCAAAAAGAAGGCGGAGCTGAACAGCGAAAAAGAGGTTGACGCCGTCCTGTCCGACATCCGGACCACCCCCTTCCAGGTGACCTCTGTGGTGCGCCGGGAGAAGCAGCGCCAGCCTGCGCCCCCCTTCACCACCTCCACCCTCCAGCAGGAGGCCAGCCGCAAGCTGAACATGGGTCCCCGGCGCACCATGGCCGTGGCCCAGCAGCTCTATGAGGGCGTGGATATCGAGGGCAGAGGCACCGTGGGCCTCATCACCTATATGCGTACCGACTCTCTCCGGCTGTCGGAGGAGGCGGTGGACGCCGCCCGGCGCTTTCTCTCCGCCCGCTATGGGAAGGACTATGTCCCCTCCAGGCCCCGCGTCTACAAGGCCAGGGCCGGAGCACAGGACGCCCACGAGGCCATCCGGCCCACCGACGTGACCCTGACCCCGGAGGAGGTCCGGGGCAGTCTCACCAACGAGCAACTGCGGCTGTACCGGCTGATCTGGAGCCGTTTCCTGGCCTGCCAGATGTCCAACGCCGTCTTTGACACCGTTTCCATTGACGTTCTCTCCGGCACCCACCTGTTCCGGGCCAGCCACCAGAGCCTGAAATTCTCCGGCTTCACCGCCGTCTATGTGGAGGGCAAGGACGAGGGGGAGGAGGCCATGGGCTCTCCCCTGCCCGATCTCCAGGAGGGAGAGACCGTCCGCCTGGCGGACACCGACAAGGGCCAGCACTTCACCCAGCCCCCACCCCGGTTCACCGAGGCGGCCCTCATCAAGCTGCTGGAGGAAAAGGGGGTGGGCCGTCCCTCCACCTACGCCCCCACCGTGTCCGCCATTCAGGACCGGAACTACGTCATCAAGGAGGGCAAGGCCCTTCGTCCCACCCCTCTGGGCGAGGTGGTCAACGGGGTGATGATGGACAAATTCACCGACATCGTGGACCCGGACTTCACCGCCCGGATGGAGCAGAGCCTGGACAAGGTGGAGGCCGGGGAGGAATACTGGAAGGACGTCCTCTCCCGGTTCTACTCCCGCTTCGAGGCGGAGCTGAATCGGGCCACCGAGGAGCTGGGCGACACCCGCATCAAGGTCCCCGACGAGGAGAGCGACGAGGTCTGTGACCTGTGCGGCAAAAAGATGGTGGTCAAGGCCGGCCGGTTTGGTCGGTTCCTGGGCTGCTCCGGCTTTCCGGAGTGTAGCTTCACCAAGCCCCTGGTCATCGAAATGCCCGGGAAATGCCCCCGGTGCGGCAGCCGTATCCTGAAAAAGACCAGCCGGAACGGTTACACCTATTACGGCTGTGAGCGCAACCGGGTGGTCTCCGGCGACCCATGCGACTTTATGACCTGGGACGTGCCCGTTAAGGACAACTGCCCTGTCTGCGGCAAGACCATGTTCAAGGCCTCCGGCCGGGGGGCGAAAAAGCCCTTCTGCATCAACGAGAAGTGCCCCAACTTCCTCCCGCCGGAGCAGCGCCCCGGCTACCGCAAGCCCAAAGAGAAAACGGAGGGTGAGGCGGCAGCCAACGCTCCTGCCGGGCAGGCAGCCTCCAGAGCCGCTACCAGAAAAACCGCACCCGCGAAAAAGGCCGGTACCGCCAAAAAGAGCAGCACTGCCAAAAAGGCGACGACGGCCCCTCGCCCCAAGCGGCAGATGACTGAGGCCCAGAAGGAGGCCCTGGCCCGGGGCCGGGCGAAGGCCCAGGCCAACCGGGAGGCCGCCCGTCGGGCCAAGACGGAGGGCTGAGGATGGAACAGGTCACAGTGATTGGCGCAGGTCTCGCCGGATGCGAGGCCGCCTGGCAGCTGGCCCGGCGGGGCGTCCCCGTCCTGCTCCGGGAGATGAAGCCGGAAAAGCGCTCCCCCGCCCATCAGAGCGGGGACTTTGCGGAGCTGGTCTGCTCCAACTCTCTCCGGGCGGGCAATGTGGAAAACGCCGTGGGCCTGCTGAAGGAGGAGATGCGCCGTTGCGACTCCCTCATCCTCCGCTGCGCCGACGAGCATCAGGTGCCCGCCGGTGGGGCGCTGGCGGTGGACCGCTACGGCTTCTCCGGGGCGGTCACCCGGGCGGTCCGCTCCCATCCTCTCATTACCGTAGAGGAGGGCGAGGTCACCTCTATCCCCGGAGAGGGCCAGGTGCTCATCGCCTCCGGCCCGCTGACCTCGGACGCCCTGGCGGAGGACATCTCCCGCCGGTTCCCGGGGCGGAACGATCTCCACTTCTTCGACGCTGTGGCCCCTCTGGTCAGCTTTGAGAGCATCGACATGGATAAAGCCTGGTTCGGCTCCCGGTACGACAAGGGGACGGCGGACTATATCAACTGCCCCATGACCCGGGAGGAATACGACGCCTTCTGGGAAAACCTGCGCTCTGCGCAGGAGGCCCCCCTCCACGATTTTGACGACGGAGGCGTCTTTGAGGGCTGTATGCCGGTGGAGGTCATGGCCCGCCGGGGCCACGACACCCTCTGCTTCGGCCCGTTAAAGCCGGTGGGACTCACCGACCCCCGCCGCCCGGACGTCCGCCCCTATGCCGTCGTCCAACTCCGAAAAGACAATGCCCTGGGCACGGTGTACAATATGGTGGGGTTCCAGACCCATCTGACCTGGCCGGAGCAGCGGCGGGTGTTCTCCATGATCCCCGGTCTGGAGCAGGCAGAGTTCCTCCGCTACGGCGTCATGCACCGGAACACCTACCTCCACTCCCCCGGTCTGCTCAACCGATACTATCAGGTCATCGATCAGCCCCGGCTGACCTTTGCCGGGCAGATCACCGGCGTGGAGGGCTATGTGGAGTCCGCCGCCTCCGGTCTGCTGGCGGGGGCGGAGCTGGCCCGGCGGGTGCTGGGACAGCCGCCCATCGACTTCCCCCGGGAGACCGCTCTGGGCGCTCTGGGCTATTACGTCAGCGACACCAGCGTCACCGATTTCCAGCCCATGAACATCAATTTTGGCATTATCCCGCCCCTGGGCTATCGGGTGAAGGGGAAGCGGAACAAAAACGCCGTCCTGGCCCAGCGGAGCCTGTCCGCTCTGGAGAGCCTGGATCTTTAATTTATCTCTGTCCTTACACACTGTAAGGCAGCGATACCCTCCGGTCACATCTGGCCGAAGGATATGGCTGCCCTACCTGTCATTTGTATGTATCATCACATAGGAGGCAAGCTATATGAGAATCATCCTCGACGCAATGGGGGGCGACCTGGCCCCCAGAGAGCCGGTCCGGGGGGCCATTATGGCCCGGAACGAGTTCGGCTGTGACATCACCCTGGTAGGTCAGGAGGAGGCCATTCAAAAGGTCCTGGAGCAGGACGGCATCAGTCAGCTCCCTCCCGGCATCGACATCGTGAACGCCACCCAGGTCATTGAGATCTGTGACAACCCCTCTACCGCCTGGCACGACAAGAAGGACTCCTCCATGACGGTGGGGCTGAAAATGCTCAGGGACGGCACGGGAGACGCCTTTATCTCCGCCGGAAGCACCGGCGCGCTGCTCTCCGCCGGGACGCTGATCGTCAAGCGCATCCCCGGCATCCGCCGGGCCGCCGTGGCCCCCATCGTCCCCACCGGGGCGGGGCACGCCGTCCTCATCGACGCCGGGGCCAACAGCGAGTGCACCCCGGAATACATGTGCCAGTTCGCCCTGATGGGCTCCTTCTATGCGGAGATGGTGCTGGGCCGGGAGAATCCCAAGGTGGGACTGCTCAACATCGGCTCTGAGCCCAGCAAGGGCAGCGAGCTGTATAAGCAGGTCCATCAGATGCTCACCCGGGCAGGTGAGGCGGGCAAGCTGAATTTCGTGGGCAACGTGGAGCCCACCTCTATTGCCAGCGAAGACGCCGTGGACGTCATCGTGGCCGACGGCTTTGTGGGCAACATCCTGCTCAAGGCCATGGAGGGCACCGCCAATTTCCTGGTCAAGGGGCTCAAGGACGTATTCACCACCAACCTGAAGACCAAGCTGGGCTATCTGATGATCCAGGGCAACATGGGCGGCTTTAAAAAGATGATCGACAGCCGGGAGACCGGCGGCACCGCCATGCTGGGCCTGCGCAAGCCGGTGTTCAAGGCCCACGGCTCCTCCGACGCCTACGCCATCAGCCACGCCATCGGCAAGGCTGTGGAATTCGTCAACCCCGGATTTGTGGACACCATCGCAAAGCACGTGGACAGCTTCCAGCTCTCCACCGAGGAGAAGTGATCGACCATGAAAACGCTGGAAGAAAAGCTGGGCTACCAGTTTCAGGACCGCTCCTTGCTGGAAAACGCCCTGACCCACAGCTCCTATGCCAACGAGCACCACGCCACCCACGCCCAGAGCAACGAGCGCCTGGAGTTTCTGGGGGACTCCGTGCTGGGCATGGTGGTGGCGGATTACCTCTATCGCAACTTTCCCGACCTCCCCGAGGGGGACCTGACCCGGATGCGGGCCAGCCTGGTCTGTGAGGGCAATCTGGTCAACGTGGCCGCCCTGTGGGACCTGGGGGCCTACCTCCGCCTGGGCAAGGGGGAGGAGAGCTGCGGGGGCCGGGAGCGGCCCTCCATCCGGGCGGACGCCGTGGAGGCGGTGCTGGCAGCGGTCTATCTGGACGGTGGCATCGTCCAGGCCAGACGGCTCGTGCAGCGGTTTATCCTGGACAATATGTCCCAGGTGGTCCCGGCGGTTCAGGACTTCAAGACCGCTCTCCAGGAGCTGGTACAGCGCAGGAGCGGCCAGGTGCTGACCTATCATCTGCTCAGCCAGTCCGGGCCGGACCACGCCAAGACCTTCGAGATGGAGGTTCGGTTAAACGGGAAGCCGGTGGGCGCCGGAAAGGGGCGGAGCAAAAAGGACGCCGAACAGGCCGCCGCTCAGGCCGCGCTGAAGGTACTGGGCCAGTGAGAAAGCTCATATGAAACCGTCAAAAGGCGGACGCATGCACACCATGCGTCCGCCTTTTCGTTTGTCCGTAGACGGGGAAGGATATCAGACCTCCATAATGACCGGGAGGATCATAGGGCTGCGCTTGGCCTTGCGGAACAGATAGCTGGACAGCTCCCGCTTGATGTTCCCCTTAATGGTAGCCCAGTCGTCGCCGGGCTGCACCTCGGCCAGCACCTGGGCGGCCAGCTGCCGCACCTCGTCCATCAGCTCCTCGGCATAGACGAAGCCCCGGGTGATAATCTCCGGGCCGGAGAGGACGGTGTGGTCAACGCTGGACATGGTGACCACTACCACGATCATGCCGTCCTCCGCCAGACGCTTCCGGTCCCGGAGCACCACGCTGCCCACGTCGCCCACGCCGTAGCCGTCTACCAGGATGCATCCGGCGGTGACGGTGCCGTTCTGCCGGATGGAGTTGGGAGTCAGCTCCACCACATGGCCGATATCGGTGATGACGATGTGATCCGGCTTCATCCCCATCTCCTGGGCCAGCTGGGCATGGAGGCGGAGGTGCCGCTGCTCCCCGTGGACAGGGATAAAGAACTTGGGCTTCACCAGGGCGTGGAGAATCTTCAGCTCCTGCTGGCAGGCGTGGCCAGAGACGTGAAGGTCCCGGCTGCGCTCGTTGATGACCACGGCCCCCTTCCGGTACAGCTCGTTGATGACGTTGCCGATGGCGTGCTCGTTGCCGGGAATGGCGGAGGCGGAGAGGATGATGTGGTCCCCCGGCTGAATTTCGATCTGCCGGTGGGTGGAAAAGGCGATGCGGGTCAGGGCGGACATGGTCTCCCCCTGGCTGCCGGTGGTGATGATACAGACCTTGTCCTTGGGCAGGCCCTTGATCTGGTTCAGGCCCACCAGCACCCCATCCGGGATGTTCATATAGCCCAGACGGGTGGAGACCTTCATGGCGTTCTCCATGCTCCGGCCGGAGACCGCCACCTTGCGGCCGTACCGGCTGGCCACGTTGATGATTTGCTGGATGCGGTCCACGTTGGAGGCGAAGGTGGTGACGATAATCCGCTCGTCACAGCCCTTGAACAGGGCGTCGAAGCTGGCCCCCACGGCGGCCTCGCTCTTGGTGAAGCCGGGGCGCTCCACGTTGGTGGAGTCGCACAGAAGGCACAGAACCCCCTCCTTCCCCAGCTCGCCCAGCCGGGTCAGGTCGATCATGCCGCCGGAGACCGGGGTGGGGTCGATCTTCCAGTCGCCGGTAAACAGGATAATGCCGATGGGCGTCTTGATGGCGAAGGCCACGGCGTCGGCGATGGAGTGGTTGATGTGGATGAACTCCACCTGGAAGGCCCCCACCTTGACCACGCTCCCGGCCTCGCAGGTGATGATGTCGGTGGTGGAGAGCAGATTGTGCTCCGCCAGCTTCAGCTCCACCAGTCCGGCGGTCATCCGGGTGGCGTAGATGGGCGCGTCGATGTCCCGGAGGACGTAGGGCAGGGATCCGATGTGGTCCTCATGTCCGTGGGTCAGGAAGATGCCCCGGATCTTGGACTGGTTCTGAATCAGGTAGCTGTAGTCGGGAATGACCACGTCGATGCCGTACATATCATCGCTGGGGAACCCCATGCCGCAGTCGATCACAATGATGTCGTCCTTGTACTCCACCACGGTCATATTCTTGCCGATCTCGTTGAGACCGCCCAGGGGGATGATTTTCAGTTTTTCTGCCATAAAAATTCCTTTCTTCTGATTTGATCGGGTTGTATGGAACTAGTTTGATAATGGGAATGTAAGGGAGATCCGGAAGATCTCCTGGGAACGGTCTGCCGCAGGACAGAGACGGCCCTGTACCCGCCGTCTCTGTCTCACGGTCTGTGTTCTGTCCTTACCTGCATTGCCTGACCGCCGGAAACGCTCCCGGAGGGCCACAACGCCTTTTCGCTGTATTCAGTATAGCATACCGCCAGTAAAAAGTATATGCGCCAGTTTTCACAAATGCTTCCGTTGTTTTGCCTTTTCGGTGATAAAATCACACAATTCAGCGGCAAACTCCTGGCTGGGGCCCTCCGCCCGGAGGAACAGAGCGGAGCGGCCGGAGACCGGGGCCACCCACACGCTCCCCTCCCCCACCGGGATACGGAGGCCCTCCCCGGCGCTCCTGGCGCGGGGAAAATCCCGGGTCAGCCCGTCCATGGCGCTGCCCCGGCCGGTCTCCAGGGGAATTTCCCGGGTGTGCAGGGCAAACCGGGGCAGCCGGGCGGTCAGCCGGGTCAGGCTTTGTCCCGTCCGGGCCAGATGTCCCAGCACCAGACAGGCGGCGGCGCAGCCGTCCCGGAGCGGGAGCAGCCGCCGGGCCTGTCGTTCCGCCTCCGCCCCGTCCCGGCCCAGGCAGAGCACCCTGGCCCCATATGTCTCCGCCAGACGGTCTGCAACAGACGGGGCCGTCGGAGGGAGGGCCAGCGTCCCCTCCCCCTGCTCCAGCAGCACCAGGCAGCTGAGCAGCAGTCCCTGCTCCTCCCCCAGCAGACGGCCCTCCTCCGTCCGCAGGGTCAGCCCCCGGCCGTCCCCGGACAGCCGGAGAGAGATGTCCCCCGGTCGGCGCTCCCGGATCACCTCCACCCCCAGCCGCTCCAGGCACCCGGTCAGCAGGCCGGAGGGATCGTCCTGCCGGGCCACGGACACGGAGAGGCGGGAGATGGGGGGCTGTGCCCAGGAGATGATGCAGTTGACATAATCTTCAAGGCTGATTTTGGGTGTTTGAAGCTGTCCCACTCCTTCTCTGCCGGAGGACGGCGGCTCCCTTCCGGGCAGCTCTGTCTCCAGCCTCCGCCGTAGGGCGGGCGTGAAGGGCAGTCCGGAGGTTCCAAACAGGGACAGCATCACCCGCTCCCCCTGTCTGCGGAGAAACAGGGTGGCCGAGAGGTCCAGCTCCCCCGCCATCCAGGCCGCCGGAGCGGGGAGCGGAGCCTCCAGCACGGTGACCTCTCCGCCGCCGGAGAGCATCCCCGCCTGAGCCGCCAGCGCCAGAGGCCGGAGGGCGCTGTCCGCCTCCCAGCCCAGGCCGCATTTCCCCTCCGCCGCCAGCAGTCCGCCCAGCCGGAGGAGCAGCTCCGGGGTCAACTCCCGTCCGGGGAGGCCTAAGAGCTGTCCGTCCTCCTCGAAGGTCAGCGCCCGCGCCCGCGCAGGGGCCGTCAGGGACGAGCGGAGACGGCTCCCGGCGGGGACCACCAGCCGGGGCCAGACCCTGACCCCCTCCTCCACCAGAGCGCCGTCTCCCACCGTTCCCTCCGCCCCCAGGACGGAGAGGGGGTCCAGCGTGACCTCCGCCCCGGTCTGCGCTCCCTGACAGAGGACGGCGCGATTGACGGTGCAGCGGTCACCCACCCGGCTGCCCAGCAGGACAGAGCCGCGAATCACGGTGCCCTCCCCCACCTGGGAGCCGGTCTCCAGCACTGTGTTTGGTCCGATGAGACAGTGTCGCCCCAGCCGAACGTCCGGCCCGATCCAGCAGGGCGGCAGGACGGTCACATCCGGCGGGATGGGCTGTGCGGCGTAGAGACAGGGACTCTGCTGAGGCAGTCCCAGCTTCAGCCGGACCCGGCCCTCCAGCCCGTCCCGGAGGGTCTGCAAATAGGTCTCACAGGTGCCCATATCCTGCCAGTAGCCCGCCGGGAGATCTCCGTACAGACGGTAGCCCTCCTCCAGCAGCCGGGGAAAGAGGTCCCGACTGAAATCGCAGCAGGCCCGGGGCGGGATGCGCTCCAGCACCCGATGGCGGAGCAGGTAGATGCCGGTGTTCACCTGGTCGGTAAACACCTGGCTCCAGCCGGGCTTTTCCAGAAACCGGAGGATACGGCCCGTGTCGTCCGTCTGCACCAGGCCGAAGGCCAGAGGCTCCTCCCGCCGCTGGAGCAGGAGGGTGACGTCCGCCTGCCGGTCCCGGTGGCGGCGGATACAGTCGGTCAGGTCGAAGTCACACACGCAGTCTCCGGAGAGGACGATGCAGTCCTCCCCCTCCAGGAACGACTCGCAGGCCCGGACGGCCCCGGCGGTGCCCCGGGGGAGATTTTCGGTGAAATAGGTCAGCTCCTTCCCCCAGGCGCTGCCGTCCCCGAAGTAGTCCCGGATGACCTGAGGGAGATAGCCCAGGGCCATGGCGGCTCTGGTGATATTGTGGCGGCGGAGAAGCAGCAGCAAATGCTCCAGCACCGGTCTGCCAAACAGCGGGACCATGGGTTTGGGCAGCCCGGCAGTGACGGGCCGCAGCCGGGTCCCCTCTCCCCCGGCCAACAGGATTGCTTTCATAGACGCTGTCCTTTCTCTTCTTTGTCTCCGGCTCTCCCTTCGGACGCACGGTCTTTTTGTCGGAAAGCCGCATCAGGATACGCCTATTTTGGGCGGATTTCGGGGGAAGCATACAGGAGGAAGAAAAAACCACAGTGCGCCGGACATCTCAGGCGCACTGTGGCATGGGTAAAAAAACGATATAACAATCACAAGGCAACGGCACGGGGCAACGCTCACTCCCCGCACCCGGCCTCCTCCGGGATGGTGTCGTCCCCGTCGATCCAGTCCTGCACCGGGATCACCGTATATTCGGTGGGGGTGTTGCGCACCACCACCCGCTGGATACCCGCATTGATGACCAGACGGCGGCACATGGAGCAGCAGGTGGTGTCCTGAAGCAGCCGCCCGGTCTGGGCGTCCCGGCCCACCAGGTAGAGGGTGGCGCCCAGCGTCTCGCTCCGGGCGGCGGAGATGATGGCGTTGGCCTCGGCGTGGACGCTGCGGCACAGCTCATACCGCTGACCGGAGGGGATTTGCAGCTCCTCTCTGGTGCAGCGGCCCAGGTCGATGCAGTTTTTCCGGCCCCGGGGCGCGCCGTTGTAGCCGGTGGCGATCACCTCGTCCGCCTGGACGATGATGGCCCCGTAGTTCCGCCGGAGACAGGTGGAGCGTTCCAGCACCGTCTCGGCAATATTCAGATAGTAATTTACCTTGTCCACCCGGCTTACTGCCATGGTAATCCCTCCCAGTCACGGCAAATGCTCCCTTTCAGGAGGCGGGCCGCAGATGTTGCCCCAGGATGGGGAAAGCGCCCCTCCTGTGGCAACAGTATAAGGGATTTTCCCCTTTGGGGCAAGCGTATTCACAATTATTTTACGACTTGAAGCGTTGACCTTTTTCCCGGGGTGCGGTATCATATACACAGAAAATCTGCCCGTTTTCGGGCCTGTGAGGAGTCCTTCCCTTGATTCGTAATTTTTTTGACCGGATCGGCAACTTTTTCAGCCGGATCATGTATGGGCGCTATGGTTCCGATCTGCTGAACCTGGTGCTGGTGATCGCCAGCCTGGTGCTCTGGATCATCAGCTGCTTTGTCCAGGTGACGGCGGTCTCCACCATCCTGTGGATCGTCAGCTATGCGGGGCTGATTTATGCCATCTTCCGGATGCTCTCCCGGAACTACACCAAGCGCCGGGCGGAGAACGACTGGTTTGTCGCCAAGGTAAACCCCATCGTCCAGGGCTTTCAGCGCAAGCGCGCCCAGATGCGGGACAAGGACCATGTCTACTTCAAGTGCCCCAGCTGCGGCCAGGTGCTCCGGGTGCCCAAGGGGAAAAACAAAATCTCCATCACCTGCCGCAACTGCGGAACTGTGTTCCAGAAAAAGACCTGAATCAAATCACTGTACCGCAAAACCGCCCCGCTCCCATCAGAGCGAGGCGGTTTTTTTGCGCCTATTCCAGTGTCAGGGCATTGCAGACGCTCTCCCACACCGTCTCGTCCGTCCAGTCCGGCGTCCCGTCCAGACAGATGACCCGGTTCCCGTCTCTGACCCAACGCTGATGCCAGCTGCCGGAGTCCAGGGACAGGGTCTCCTCCGCCCCGGAGAGGGTGACGGGAAGCAGGTCGTCCAGGACCACGCCCGCCAGGCCCGGGGCGCAGGTGTACACCGTGACCTCGATGACGGTGCCGTCCGACCAGGACTCGGAATAGCGCTCCTGCCGCACCAGCAGAGAGGCGCTCTGGTCATAGTAGGCGGTGACCGTCTCGCCGTCGGGGACCTCCTCCAGCTCCTCCCGGAGAAGGCAGGAATAGGAGCTGTCGCTCCGCCAGCCGCTGCCGTCGGAGACGGTGTTCAGCGAGATCTCCGGCACCACCCAGCCCAGCACCATGGCCGCCAGGAAGCAGACCAGGATGCCGCCGCCCAGCACAAGCAGCCGCCGCTGCCGGTCCTCCCGGCCCACCAGAGCGGAGAGCAACGGCATGGCAAAGAAGCAGAGCGCAATCACCACCCGTATCCACAGCCGGGGAATCTGGCTCACCCACAGGACGATGAGCAGCGCCGCCACCAGGAACACGGCGAAGATTTGCAAAAAGCATCGGACGCCCATGGCCAGACCGCCGGAGGGGGCGTGGGGACGACACCGCCGGAGCAGACACCAGAGCAGCCAACCCAGCCAGGCCAGGGCCAGCACTCCCGCCAGAGGCAAAAACAGGCACAGCGTGGTCCGGCTGTCGGAGAGATACCACTGTTGGGTAATCTGGGACCAGGAGAGGCCAAAGTACCAGGCCAGCACCCCCAGAGCCGCCGCCGTCACCAGCAGGAACGCCCCGCTCCACAGCAGCCAGTTGCGGAAAACGTCCCGCCAATGCCGGTAGTCCTCCTCAGTGCGGCGCACCTCAGGCCCCTCGCAGGGAAGGGAGCGATAGATGTCCATGCCCCAGAGGGTGTCCACCGGCTCCCAGCCGTCCTCCCTGCGCTGCCGCACCTGGGCCTTCAGGTCGGCGTCCGTCCGCCGGGGGTCGGCGGGGACCACGTCATAGATCAGCTCCGTCCGCCGGGTGGGCTCGAACAGGCCGCAGAACAGCCCCGCCCGCCGGGTCAGCGACCAGCCCTTTTGGGCCAGGCCGTCCAGATAACGCCGCACGCCCTCGTAGTCCCCGAAGGGAAAGGCGAGAGGGCGGATAAGTCGTTGTTTCATAGCTTGCCTCCGCAGGGAAAGAAAATGGCAGGATGAAAAACAGAGACAGCGTGCCTTAGGCTTTCTTCATGTGCTGCGCGGCGGACCGGAGCATCAGCCGCTTGGTACCCACGTTGTCAAAGGCGATCTCCACCAGGGCGTCCCCTCCCATGGGGGTGATGGAGACGATCATGCCCCGTCCAAAGGCGGTGTGCTCCACCATCTCCCCCTTTTTGTACTGGGAGAGCAGGTTCACCGACTGGATGAGGTCGGACTTGGAGACCTTGTTCCCCACCCGGGTCTGACCGATGGAGCTGCCGCCGCCCATGCGGCCCTCCCGGAGCTGATAGGCGGGGGTGCGCCGGGCACGGCCGTAGCCGTAGCCGCCCTGGGTGCGGGCGGGCCGCTCCCCGGAGGGCTGTCCGTCGCTGTCTCCCCACTGGCCGCCGTACTCCCGGTGGTCCTCGTCATAGCGTCTGCCGCTCTTCTCCAGCAGCTCGTCGGGAATTTCCCCGGTGAACCGGGAGGGGCGATTGCTGCTGGTGCGGCCGTAGAGCATCCGGTGGGAGGCGCAGGTCAGGTAAAGTCGCTCCTTTGCCCGGGTCATGGCCACGTAGCACAAACGGCGCTCCTCCTCCATCTCCTCCGGCTCGCCGATCACCCGCATGCCGGGGAACAGCCCTTCTTCCATCCCCACCACGAACACCCAGGGGAACTCCAGCCCCTTGGCGGCGTGCATGGTCATCATCACGGCACAGTTGTCGGAATCCTGGGCGCTGTCCAGGTCGGTGTACAGCGCCACCTCGTCCAGGAAGCCCGCCAGAGACGGCTCATCGGCGTTGTCCACATAGCTCTGCACCGAGCTGCCCAGCTCCCGGACGTTCTCCAGCTTGCTCTCGCTTTCGATGGTGCCCTTGGCCTCCAGGGCGGCGACATAGCCGGTGGCGGAGAGCACCTCCTCATAGAACTCCGGCAGCTCCATGGTGTTCGCCTTTTCCCGCAGCTCCTCCATCATGGAGAGGAAGCTGTCCAGCTTGCCCGTCGATTTTGCCAGCTCTGGCCAGTTCCGGGCGTTGCGCAGCACCTCGTAGATGGGACAGCCCTCACTGGCGGCGATGTCCGCAGCGGTGTCCACCGTCTTGGCCCCGATGCCCCGGGGCGGGTTGTTGATGATGCGCCGCAGCCGCAGGTCGTCGGAGGGGTTGTGGAGGACGCAGAGATAGGCCAGCATGTCCTTCACCTCCGCCCGGTCAAAGAAGCGGATGCCTCCATAGACCTTGTAGGGGATGCCGTTGCGCTTGAAGGCGTACTCCAGGGCGTTGGACTGGGCGTTCATCCGGTAGAGAACGGCGAAGTCCCGCCAGCTCATCCCCTGGCTGTAGCCGGTGAGAATTTGAGCGGCCACATACTGGGCCTCGTCGCTCTCGCTGGAGGCGGTATACAGGCGGAGCTTCTCCCCCGCCCCGGCGTCCGTCCACAGCTCCTTCCCCTTGCGGCCCCGGTTGTTGTGGATGACGGCATTGGCGGCGCTGAGGATGTTCTGGGTGGAGCGGTAGTTCTGTTCCAGGCGGATGACCCGGGCCCCGCTGTACTGCTCCTCAAAGGAGAGGATATTCTCGATGGTGGCCCCCCGGAAGCGGTAGATGGACTGGTCGTCGTCGCCCACCACGCAGATGTTCTCCCACTTCCCCGCCAGGGTGGAGGCCAGGAGATATTGCAGGTGGTTGGTGTCCTGATACTCGTCGATGAGGACGTAGCGGAACTTGTTCTGCCAATAGCTGCGCACCTCCCCCTGGGTCAGCAGGAGGCGGACTGTATGGAAGATCAGGTCGTCAAAGTCCAGGGCGTCGGCGTCCTTCAAACGTTTTTCGTAGTCCACGTAAATTTTCGCCATCTGGATGAGCCGGAGGTCCCCCTCCTGCTGGCACTCCCGGAGCCAGTCCTCCGCCAGCAGCATCCGGTCCTTGGCCCTGGAGATGTAGTTCATCACCGTCCGGGGAGCGTAGACCTTCTCATCCAGGTTCCGGTCCTTCAAAATGCCCTTGATGACCCGCTTGGCGTCGTCTGTGTCGTAGATGGTGAAGGAGCGGGAGAAGCCCAGGGGCTCGATGTCCCGCCGAAGGATGCGGACGCAGGCGGAGTGGAAGGTGGCGGCCCAGATGTCGTTGGCGGAGGGACCCAGCTTCCGCTCCAGCCGCTCCTTTAACTCCCCGGCGGCCTTGTTGGTGAAGGTGATGGCCAGAATCGACCAGGGGGCGGCAGGGTCGAGCCTGCACAGCTGCTCCATCCGGGAGCGTTCGCTCTCCACCGGGGCGGTGAGAAAGCCCTCCAGCGCCGCCAGATCGTCCGGCGTCACCCAGTCGGGCACGTCGTTCTCCTGTGGGTCGGAGCCCCGGCCGTACTTGATGAGATTTGCCACCCGGTTGATGAGGACGGTGGTCTTGCCGCTGCCCGCCCCGGCCAGGAGCAGGAGAGGGCCCTCGATGGCCATGACGCCCTTCTGCTGCTCCGGGTTCAGGTGCTGAAACTCTCCGGCGATGAACGCCCTGCGGGCCTGGCAGAATCGGGCGGCTTGCACTTCGTTCAACATAGCGTTTTCTGTCTCTCCCTCTTGATTTGTTCTGCCTCTATTTTACGATATTTCCCGGTCAGGGTCAAATAAATTTGCGGGACAGCACAACCGCCCCGTCCTTGCGGGCGGGGCGGCAGTCAGCCTTGATTCAGCCTTACCGGGCGGCCTTGACGGCCTTGATCTCGGAGATGAGCTGGGGGACGACCTTGAACAGATCACCCACGATGCCGTAGGTGGCGACGCCGAAGATGGGCGCGCTCTCGTTCTTGTTGACGGCGATGATGGTCTCGGAGTCCTGCATACCGGCGGTGTGCTGAATTGCGCCGGAGATGCCCAGGGCCACATAGATCCGGGGGTGGACCGTCTTGCCGGTCTGGCCCACCTGATGGTCGGCGGAGATCCAGCCCGCATCCACCACGGCCCGGGAGGCGCCTACCACGCCGCCCAGGACGCCGGCCAGCTCCTCGGCCAGGGCGATGCCCTTCTTGGGGTCGGAGCTGATGCCGCGGCCCACGGAGACGATGACGTCGGCCCCGATGAGGTCGACCATCTTCTCGGCGGTCTTTTTGATCTCCAGGATCTCCACACCGATGTCCTCCGGCTTCAGGTCCACGGCCACGTTCTCCACCACGACCTTGGCGGCAGCGGCCTCGTCAAAGGCCTGGGTCTGCATGACGCCAGGGCGGACGGTGGACATCTGGGGACGGAACCGGGGGCAGATGATGGTAGCCATCAGGTGGCCGCCGAAGGCGGGACGGGTCATCTTCAGGTTGCGGTCCTCATAGTCGAACTTCTGCTTGGACAGGTCCAGAGAGGAGGACTCCTTCAGGAACTCCACATACTTGCCGGTGTCGATGTCCAGATGGGTGGCATCGGCGGTCAGTCCGGTGTGGAGACGGGCGGCGCAGCGGGGGCCCAGGTCACGGCCCAGGTTGGTGGCGCCGATGAGGACGATCTCCGGCTTCTTCTCCATCACCAGGTCGCACAGCACCTTGGCATAGCCGTCGGTGGTGTAGTCCTTGAGCAGGGGGCTGTCGCAGTAGTACACCCGGTCAGCGCCGTAGCCGCCCAGGGCCTTGATATAGTTCTCGTTGACGTTGCTGCCCAGCACCACGCCGCACAGCTCCACGCCCATGTCGTCGGCCTGCTTGCGGCCCTCGCTCAGCAGCTGATAGCTGATCGACTGGAGCACGCCGTCCCGCTGCTCGCAGAACACCCAGACGCCGTGGAATGCGGCGGTATCCGTGAAATTGTAGTCAGACATGATTGTCGCTCCTCTCTCAGATCAGATGCTTGTCGTTCAGGATGCCCACCAGCTGACCGGCGTCCTCCAGCATGGTGCCCGCTCCCTTCTGGGGAGGGGTGAAGGACTTGAACACGTTGGTGGGAGAGCCCTTCAGGCCGATGGTGTCCACCTCGATGAGGGGGTCGTCCTTCAGCGCCTCGTAGTCAAAGACCTCCAGAGGCTTGCTGTAGCACTCGAAGATACCGCCCACGGACATATACCGGGGAGTGGCCAGCTCCTTGACGCAGGTGATGAGGCAGGGCGTCTTGACCTTGAGGAGCATATAGCCGTCCTCCAGCAGACGCTTGACCACCAGAGAGCCGTCCTCCTGCTGCTCGATACCGGCGGCATAGGTCACCTGGGGCAGGTGCAGCTTCTCGGCGATTTGGGGGCCCACCTGGGCGGTGTCGCCGTCGATGGCCTGACGGCCGCAGAAGACCACGTCGCCCTCGTCCACGCCGATCTTGTTGACGGCAGCGGCCAGAATCTGAGAGGTGGCAAAGGTATCGGAGCCGCCGAACTCCCGTCCGGAGACCAGCTCCGCCCGGTCAGCGCCCATGGCCAGCAGCTCACGGAGCATCCCCTCCGCGGTGAAGGGGCCCATGGAGACGACAACCACCTCGCAGCCGGTCTTGTCCTTGAGCTGGAGAGCGGCCTCCACGGCGGTCAGGTCGTCGGGGTTGGTGATGGTGGCCATAGAGGCCCGGTCCAGGGTGCCGTCCGGCTTGACGGCCACCTTGCCGGAGGTATCGGGTACCTGCTTGACACAAACAATCGCTTTCATTGTAACAACACCCTCCTTACTTGAGCATATCGCCGGAGATGACCATCATCTGCACCTCGCTGGTGCCCTCGTAGATCTCGGTGATCTTGGCGTCCCGCATCATGCGCTCGATGGGATAGTCTCTGGTGTAGCCGTAGCCGCCGAACAGCTGTAAGCAGCGGCGGGTCACGTCGCTGGCGGTGCGGGAGGCGATGAGCTTGGCCTCGGCGGCCTCCACGCTGTAGCGCACCTTGGCCCCGTCAGCTGCGGACTGCTTCTTCAGGGCGGCGTTGTAGACCAGGAAACGGGCGGCGTCCACCCGGGCCTTCATCTCGGCCAGCTCGAACTGGGTGTTCTGGAACTGGGCGATGGGGCGGCCAAACTGCTTGCGCTCCTTGACATAGGCCACCGTCTCGTCCAGCGCGCCCTGGGCGATGCCCAGAGCCTGGGTGGCGATGCCGATACGGCCGCCGTCCAGGGTCTTCATGGCCAGGGCGAAGCCCTTGCCCTTGACGCCCAGCAGACGGTCCTTGGGGATGCGGCAGTCCTCGAAGATCAGCTCGCAGGTGGAGGAGCC
>JAJQFJ010000024.1 GCA_021201185.1 Clostridiales bacterium | reverse complement strand
TTTTATAGAATTGGGGTCAGGCTCTGAACCTGACCCCAACATTTATTATAGAACCCGAAAAAAACATCCCTGACCAGGCCGCGGCCTGGTCAGGGATGCTCTCTTTTTGTCCGTTACAGTTTAGGGGTCCGGCGGGTGATCTCCTCCCGCTTGGGGCCGGTGGAGACCAGGGTGATGGGCACGCCGATTTGGGCCTCGATGAAGTCCACATAGTCCTTCGCCTGCTGAGGGAGCTCCTCATACTCGGTGCAGCCCCGGATGTCGCACTTCCAGCCGGGGAGGGTGGTATATACCGCCTTCGCCCGGTTCAGACGGGCGGGGACGGGAAACACGTCCGTCACCTGGCCGTCGATCTCGTAGCCGGTGACCACCTTGATCTCATCCAGATAGCCCAGCACGTCCAGGCAGGTCATGGCCACCTGGGTAGCCTCCTGGACCATGCAGCCGTACCGGCTGGCCACGGCGTCGTACCAGCCCACCCGGCGGGGCCGCCCGGTGGTGGCGCCGTACTCGCCGCTGTCGCCGCCCCGGCGGCGCAGCTCCTCGCCCTCCGCTCCGGTGAGCTCGCAGACAAACGGCTCCTTGTGGGAACCCACAGAGGAGGAATAGGCCTTGGTGACGCAGATCACGTCTTTCACGGCGGTGGGAGGGATGCTGGCCCCCACGCAGCCGAAGCCCGCCACGGTGTGGCTGGAGGTGGTGTAGGGGTAGATGCCCAGGTCCGGGTCCTTCATGCTGCCCAGCTGCCCCTCCAGGAGGATTTGTTTCCCCTCACGAACTGCGTCGTGGAGATAGGTGACGGTGTCCCCCACATAGGGCAGCAGGACCTCCCGCCAGCCCATGAGCTGGTCAAACAGCTCGTCCACGTTGAGCAGAGGCTTGTGGTACAGATGCTCCAGCAGGACGTTTTTCAGGTCGCAGACGTACTCCAGCCGCTCCCGCAGCCGCTGGGGGTCGTCCAGGTCCGCCACCTGGATGCCGTTTTTGGCGTATTTGTCCGAATAGAAGGGAGCAATGCCGCTCTTGGTGGAGCCGAAGGCCTTGCCGCCCAGCCGCTCCTCCTCGTAGGCGTCGAACAGCACATGATAGGGCATCAGCAGCTCCGCCCGGTCGGACACCATCAGATGGGGGGCGGGGACGCCGCCGTCCGCCAGATGCTTCAGTTCCCGGGTCAGGCTCTCCACATTCAGAGCCACGCCGTTGGCGATGATGTTGGTGGTATGGGGATAGAACACGCCGGAGGGCAGGAGATGCAGGGAGAACTTGCCGTAGTCACAGATGATGGTGTGCCCGGCGTTGGCCCCGCCCTGGAACCGTACCACGATGTCGGACTGCCGGGCCAGCATATCGGTGATCTTGCCCTTGCCCTCGTCGCCCCAGTTGGCTCCTACGATTGCTTTGACCATAATGAATTGCTCCTCTGTACGGAAAGAATGACCGATGGACCGTACATGAGCATTATAGACGATAACTACATTTGATGCAAGGGGAAGTTGCCCCGGATTTCTGCTGGAGAAATGTTGCAGGGGGGAAGCGCCTGATGCTATAATAGGTTTGTCCGAGAGCGGCTTGACGGAGGCAGCAATGCGGTCCCTTTCCGCAAGATGGCTTGTCCAGGCCCGGATATGCCTTTTAATGAGACAGGAGGGAGCTTTTCATGGAAAGAGCAAAGACAGGCGTTTCAATTCTCGCACTGCTGGCCGCTTTGCTGCTTTTGCTCAGCACCTATACTTGGACCTTCTCCCTGACTCATTCTGCCGACGCACTGTCCATATCCTGCTATGCCGACGCCTCCGCGTCAGACGGCGAATCCACCGCATATCGATATGTCAGAATCGGCGGCAGCACAATCGTTTATCAGTCTCACATTTACAATCAGCGCACAGACTTTCAGGATGGCTCCACAGCGGACTATGGAAACGGCCGTGGCAGCGGATGCGGCTATTTCGTCCTCGCAACTGCATATAATCTGCTCGGTTATACGCTGAACGGAGTCGATCTCACCACCCTGAGCTACGATGTTGCACTGGATAATATGGCCCATGCAGTGGGAGTGAGTATGGGATACGACGACTGGTCCTACCAGAAACTCAGCTCGCTCAAGCCGAAGTGGATCGACGCCTTCCTGACCGCCCAGGGCATCTCACACATCTATTATCCCGGCGACAACCTGCCGGACGAGGACACGATCCGGTCAGCCCTCGAAAGCGGCAAGGTCGCGATGATGAGCGTGTCCGGTAATCCCTATTCCAACGGCATCCACTGGGTCCTCGCCTACGGGCTGAGCGAGGACGGCAGTATCATCTACATCACAAATTCCAACTATGGCTATTCAGACTCGGCGGATGCGTCGGTGTACGGCGTCTGTGTGTCAAACCAGGTGCAGTACCATGTGCTGAAAGACGGGATGATATACACCGGCGAATCTGTCACCGACGGCACTCTCACATCTCATCTGTACACCGGCAGCACCTATGGCGGCGTAATCATTATTGACCCGCCCGCCTGGTCGTCTGAGGTGTATGCTCTGTGTTCCCCTGGTCTTTTTTGACGCTTATCCTCCCCCGTCCCACCGGCGCGCCCGTCTCCGTCTCCCAGCAGTCGGTGAAGGCGCGGCTTTCATCCCCCCGGCGGAGGGTCCAGCGGACGGTCAGCCGACCCGGCTCCGTCTCCTCCGCCTGCCCCTCCACCAGGACGCGCTCCATGGGGATGGGCCGGGAAGCGTCCAGGGCGGCCCGGGCCTGGGTGCAGAGCCGGAGATGCTCCCCCTCCAGCCAGCGACGGATGCAGTCCTCCACATGGCGATAGTACCGCCGGATGCGCTCCGGCCCTCTCCCCTCCCCTGCCGTCTCCGGCAACGCCAGGCGGCAGGTCAGCACCGGCAGTCCCTCCCAGTCGAAGACCAGCTCACGGGGACAGAGGGCGTCCGGGGCAGGCTCCCGATTTCTCATGGACAGCGCTCCTTTCATCCGTTCTGTCCCATTCTATGCCCGGGGAAGTTTTTCGTGAAAGGGTGTTTACTTTCACACACTACAATGGTAAAATACGGGATGGCAGACAAAGCCTGTGCGCCCGGGCGGCTGCCCGGGCGCTTTGCAAAGGAGGGACTGTAATGTCCAAAATGACCGGGAAGGAGCCCAGCAAGGCCCTTTATGAGACGATTTTACAGCTGAGAGATGTGGACGAGTGCTACCGCTTCTTCCAGGACCTCTGCACCGTGTCCGAGCTTCGGGCCATGGAGCAGCGGTATGACGTGGCGGTGCTGCTGGAAAAGGGCATGATCTACAACGACATTCTGGAAAAGACGGGGGCCTCCAGCGCCACCATCAGCCGGGTCAACCGCTCCCTGAATTACGGGGTGAACGGCTACAAGGACGTCTTTGCCCATCAGGCGGAGCTGGCCGCGGCGGAGGAGGCGTGAACGCCTACACCGGCCTGGCCGGGTGCTACGACGGCTTCACCGGGGACGTGGACTATGACCGCTGGCTCCGGTGGTATCTCCGCTGGTTCCGGCAGGAGCGGACGCCGGTGGAGACGGTGCTGGACCTGGCCTGTGGCACCGGGACGCTGACCTGTCTGCTGGCCCGGGAGGGCTATGACGTGATCGGGGCGGACGGCTCCCCGGAGATGCTGGCCCAAGCCATGGACAAGGCCCTGTCTCTGGTGGAGGAGCGCCGCCCCCTGCTGCTCTGTCAGGAGATGGAGGAGCTGGAGTTGGCAGCGCCGGTGGACGCCTGCGTCTGCTCTCTGGACAGTTTGAACTACCTCACCGGGGAGGAGACGTTGGAGGCCGCTCTGGCCTCGGTGGCCCGGTGGCTCCGTCCGGGAGGACTGTTCCTCTTTGACGTCATCCCCGTGTGGGAGTTTGCCCGGCGGGACGGGGCAGTCTATGTGGACGAGGATGAGGACGCCCTCTGTCTCTGGCGGGCGGACTACGACTCCTCCGACCAGACCATCGCCTACGGGCTGGATCTGTTTCAGCGCCAGAGAGGTGAGCTGTGGTCCCGGGTCCAGGAGGAGCATCTGGAGCGGGGCTGGGATTTAAACCGGCTGGAGACCCTGCTCGGCCGGGCAGAGCTGGACGTGGAGCTGTGCTGCGGGACGGACCTGGCCTCGCCTCCGGGCGAGACGGACAGCCGGGTCTTTTTTGTCTGTCGGAGACGGCGGACCTTTGAACCAAAACAACAGGAGGACTGACCTCATATGTCAGATAAGATCGTTCGGGCCATCACCTCGGACGGGGCCGTCATGGCCTCGGCCATCACCGCCCGGGACCTGGTGGAGCAGGCGAGACAGCTCCACACCACCCTGCCCACCGCCACCGCCGCTCTGGGGCGCAGCCTGATGGCCGCCTCTCTCATGGGCAATCAGCTCAAGGGGGAGGGAGACAGTCTGACCCTGCAGATCCGGGGCGGAGGACCTCTGGGGGGCATCACCTGCGTCTCCGACGCCGGGGGCAACGTCCGGGGCTATGTCCAGAATCCCCACCTCCACCTGATGGAGAAGTATCAGGGCAAGCTGGACGTGGGGACGGCCGTGGGCACCGACGGTACCCTGACCGTCATCAAGGATTTAGGGCTGAAGGAGCCGTATGTGGGCTCTGTCCCTCTGGTCAGCGGCGAGATCGCCGAGGACGTCACCGCCTATTTCGCCGTCAGCGAGCAGTTCCCCACTGCCTGCGCCCTGGGGGTGCTGGTGGAGCGGGATCAGTCGGTGGCCGCCGCCGGGGGCTACCTCATCCAGCTGCTGCCCGGGGCGGACGACGAGACCATCGACCGGGTGGAGGCGGGCGTCCGCGCCCTGGGAAACGTCACCCCCCATCTGCAAAAGGGCATGACCCCGGAGGAGCTGATCACCGCCGCTCTGTCCGGCTTCCAGGTGGAGTTTCTGGACGAGAGCCCGGTGGAGTACCGCTGCAATTGCAGCCGGGACCGGTATCAGCGGGCGCTGCTCAGCCTGCCCGCCGACGACCTGGAGGAGATGAGCCGGGAGCCGGAGGGAGCAGAGCTGAAATGCCAGTTCTGCGGAAAGACCTACCGCTTCTCCCAGGGAGAGCTGCGGGGACTGCTGGCCGCCAGGCGGCAGGCGGAGCGGGGACGGTGAGCCGTCCCCTCCCCCCCCCGGCTGCCCTGCTCCCACGATTTTGATTCCTTTCTCCACGGAAAATTTCTGAAAAAAATGGTTGACAACCGGGGACCCCTTGGGTATAATAATACCTGCGCTTGGCGAGAGGCGCACGGGACTCCGAACGGGAGCATAGCTCAGCTGGTTAGAGCACCTGCCTTACAAGCAGGGGGTCACAGGTTCGAGTCCTGTTGTTCCCATCCTCCGTCCATGTGCAAAGCCCGTTTTCGGGACACTGTCTGGCCCGGTAGTTCAGTTGGTTAGAACGCCAGCCTGTCACACTGGAGGTCGTCGGTTCGAGCCCGATCCGGGTCGCTTACTCTCCCCCTGGCGACCACCTGATTTCAGGTGAGGGAGAGGCCCTTGCAAAAGGGTCGCTGTTTATGCCTCTGTAGCTCAGTTGGTAGAGCAGGGGACTGAAAATCCCCGTGTCATTGGTTCGATTCCGATCGGAGGCACCA
>JAJQFJ010000072.1 GCA_021201185.1 Clostridiales bacterium | reverse complement strand
GGAGGGAATCCTGGACGCTCTGGAGCAGGACATCCGGGCCAGAAAGACCGCCTATGACGACGAGATTGCCGTCTGCCGCAGTCAGCTGGCGGAGGCCCGCCGCCAGACGGCGGAGTACCTGGCCGCCGTTCAGGATCTGACCGATCAGCAGCAGGCCTTCCTGGAGAACCTGCCCGACCTGGGCCAGGGGGACGAGCTGCCCAACGAGGACAGCTCTGCCGAGGCGTCTCAGGCGGACGAGCCTGCCGCGGAGGAGGCATCCGCCCCTGAGGAGGACACCATCGACGAGATGATTGCCCAGGAGGCTGCCGCCCCCGCCCCGGAGGAGGAGAGCGCCCCTCAGGAGCCGGAGCAGCCCCAGCAGGAGGCTGCCGCTGCCCCCGCAGCTCCCGCCTCCACTGCCCGGATTGACTTCTCCAATCTGAAGTTCGGGAAGGACTGCGAGATTAAGTGATATCTCCCGCCCGTCAGGGCGGACCGACAGCGTGAACGTCATCAGGATCACATAGCCTCTGGTTTCAGAGGCTATGTGATTGTCTGCCATTGATACCGGTAGAGAGGAAGTAAACCATGCCAGATTATAACAAGACCATCCATCTGCCCAAGACGGATTTTCCCATGCGGGCAGCGCTGGCCAAGCGGGAGCCTGGGATGCTGGAGGAGATGTACCGGAAGGATCTGTATCACAAGCTGATGCAGAAGAACGAGGGGCGGCCCTCCTTTATCCTTCATGACGGCCCTCCCTATGCCAACGGCAACATCCACATCGGCACCGCCATGAACAAGGTGATCAAGGACTTTATCGTCCGCTCCAAGAACATGATGGGCTACAAGGCCCCCTATATCCCCGGCTGGGACACCCACGGCATGCCCATCGAGACTGCCATCCAGAAGAAGGGCGTCAAGCGGAACACCATGCCTGTGCCCGAGTTCCGGGACAAGTGCCGGGCCTTCGCCCTGGAGCAGGTGGACAAGCAGCGGGAGGACTTCAAGCGTCTGGGCGTCATCGGCGACTGGGACCACCCCTATATCACCCTGGAGCCAGAGTTTGAGGCCAAGCAGGTGGAGGTCTTTGGCGCCATGGCCCGGAAGGGCCTGATCTATCAGGGACTGAAGCCCACCTATTGGTGCCCCACCTGCGAGACCGCTCTGGCCGAGGCCGAGGTGGAGTACCAGGACGACCCGGTGACCACTATCTTCGTCAAGTTCCGGGTCCACGACGACAAGGGCAAGCTGGCACAGTATGGCGATCTGGACAAGATGTACTTCGTCATCTGGACCACCACCACCTGGACCCTGCCGGGGAACATGGCCATCTGCCTGAATCCCCAGCTGGAGTATTCCCTGGTGAAGATTGCCTCCGGGGACATCCTCATCATGGCCACCGAGCTGGTGGACAACGTCATGAGCGAGAGCGGCATTACCGAATATGAGACGGTAGCCACCCTGTACGGCGACGAGTTTGAGTATATGACCGCCTACCATCCCTTCATGGAGCGGGATTCCCTGATCATTCTGGGCGACCACGTCACCCTGGACGCCGGCTCCGGCTGCGTCCACACCGCCCCCTCCTTCGGCCTGGACGACTTCTATGTCTGCCAGCGGTATCCGGAGATCCCCACCGACATCACCATGGAGGTCTCGGTGGACGCCCGGGGCTATCTGAACCAGTACGCCGGGCCGTACAACGGCCTCCACGTTCTCCGGGACGCCAATGAGGTGATCTACGGCGACCTGGTCAAGAGCGGGGCGCTCCTCTCCTCCAAGAACATCACCCACAGCTATCCCCATTGCTGGCGGTGCAAGAAGCCGGTCATCTTCCGGGCCACCCAGCAGTGGTTCGCCAGCGTGGACGCCATCAAGGAGCAGGCGGTGGCCTCCTGCGACAGCATCTGGTGGAAGCCGGAGTGGGGCAAGGAGCGGATGATCTCCATGATCCGGGAGCGGTCCGACTGGTGCATCTCCCGTCAGCGCACCTGGGGTGTGCCCATCCCCATGTTCTTCTGCAAGCAGTGCGGCAAGCCCTACTGCACCGAGGCGTCTATCGCCAAAATCTCCGCCATCTTCCGGGAGGAGGGCTCCAACGCCTGGTGGGCCCACTCCGAGGAGGAGCTGATGCCGGAGGGGGCCGTCTGCGAGAGCTGCGGCGGCACGGAATTCCGCAAGGAGCAGGACATCCTGGACGTGTGGTTCGACTCCGGCTCCACCTGGAAGGCGGTGTGCGAGGTACGGCCTGAGCTGACCTATCCCGCCGACCTGTATCTGGAGGGCGGCGACCAGTATCGCGGCTGGTTCCAGTCCTCTATGCTGACCTCCATCGCCGTCAACGGCGTGCCCCCCTACAAGCAGATCGTCACCCACGGCTGGACGGTGGACGGCCAGGGCAAGGTCATGCACAAGAGCCTGGGCAACGCCATCTCCCCCCAGGACACCATCAAGGAGTACGGCGCGGACATCTTCCGCCTGTGGGTCTCCTCCGCCGACTACACCCAGGACATGCGGCTGTCCAGGCCCATTTTGAAGCAGCTGGCAGACGCCTATCTGAAGATCCGCAACACCTGCCGGTATATCCTGGGCAACCTGAACGGCTTCGACCCCAACACCGACCTGGTGGCCTTTGAGGACATGATGGAGCTGGACCAGTGGGCCGTCGCCGCCCTGAACCGTCTGGTGGACAAGGTGCGCCAGGCCTACGAGGTGTACGAGTTCCACGCCATCTACCGGAATGTGTATAACTTCTGCGTGGTGGAGATGTCCAACTTCTATCTGGACATCATCAAGGACCGGCTCTACTGCGAGGGCGGGGACTCCTTCGAGCGCCGCAGCGCCCAGTCCGCCATCTTCCACATCCTGGACGCTCTGGTGCGCATCCTGACCCCCCTGCTGGCCTTTACCAGCGAGGAGATCTGGCAGGCCATGCCCCACCTGGCCTCCGACAACGCCGAGGCCGCTCTGCTCAACGATATGCCCGCCGTCCGGGAGGACTGGACCCTCAGCGACGAGCAGGAGCAGCGCTGGGCCGCGCTGCTGTCCTTCAAGGCGGACGTGAACCAGGCCCTGGAGCAGGCCCGGGTGGCCAAGGTGTGCAAGAAGTCCACCGACGCCATGCTCACCCTCTATCTCACCGGCGAGGCGGTGGAGCTGTACGGCCAGGTGAAGGACCTGAAGCTGGCCGACCTGTTCATCGTCTCCCAGGTGGAGGCCGTGGAGGGCCAGGGCGAGGGCGTTCCGGGGACCAACATCCCCGGCCTCACCGTCCGGGTGACGGTGCATCCCGCCCCCAAGTGCCCCCGGTGCTGGCTGCACAACACCGCCATCGCCCGGGAGGGCGACCTCTGCCCCCGGTGCGCGAAAGCCATCGCAGGCATGGACCTCTCCGCGCTTTAATCCCCAGCAAAACAGACGCCGGACGCCGGGTGGAATCCCACCGGCGTCCGGCCTTTTTGCAAATTTTACCCCCGCATCTCACCGGAGATGCGGGGGTTCACAATTGTCTGATTGTCTGTCAGCGTGGCCGGTTGCGCATCAGTGGCTGGCCTCGTAGGTGGCCAAGGCGGAGACCGCCGCGGACAGCTTGCTGTAGTTGGAGACCAGGGCTTTGGCGGAGCTGCTCAGGCTGCTGTAGGCCGCCTGTGCCCACTCGATGCGCTTGGACATGACGTTGTAGTTGCTGGAGGTGATGTCTCCGGCGGCCTCGATCTCGTCGATGGCATCCACCACGGCGGCGGCGATCTCCTCATAGCTCTGGCTGCTGGTGGTGCTGCTCTCGGTGCCGTCCAGCTTGTAGACGATGATGGCGCAGGTGTCCGTGATGTTCTCGTAGATCGTTTTGGCCGTCTCGATGGGCAGGTTGACGCAGCCGTGGGAGCCACTGGTCTTGTAGATGGTGCCGCCAAAGACGGTGCGCCAGGAGGCGTCGTGGAGACCTACGTTGCCGCTGAAGGGCATCCAGTAGCTGACGGGGGAGGAGTAGTTCTCACCCACCAGGGTACCGTAGCGCTCCTTATAGGTCATGCTGTATGTACCGGTGGGGGTGGCGTCGTTCTTGCCTGTGACCACGTCCGACTCGATAATCAGCTCCCCGTCCTTGTAGAAGTAGAGGTGCTGGGCGGTCAGATTGATCTCCACATAGGTGTTGCCGAAGTCGCCGCTGGCCCCTTCGCCCAGGACGGCGGCCTCCTGATACCACACCGGCTCCATGGAGCCGCTCTGCTGGTTCTCAATGGCCTCGATGAGCTCCTGGGCAGTGGTGTCGTCGTCCATCCACCAGCCGTAGTCGCCTCCCTCCACCGTGATGGTCTCGCCGTAGGAGGTGGTGAATTCCCGGTTGGAGAAGATGGTGGCGTAGTTATACCGGAGATTGGACACCCAGGTGGTCACCTGGCTCTCGTCCAGGGTGACGGTGCCGTCGTCGTTGAAGGTGAGCCAGTTCTGAAGGGTGGAGCCGTCGATGGTCAGGGTGTCGTCCCCCATCTGGTAGGTGATGACGATGCCCAGATACTCGTTCAGGGCCTGGGCCTTGGCAATGAGCGTGGGGTCGTCGGAGGTGACGGAGGGCTCCACATAGCAGCCGATCTCCTCCAGGTCCAGCTCGGTCTGCAGGGAGCCTACCGCCTCCACGATGGCGGAGAGGAGGATGTCCTGGTCTACCAGGTTGCCCTCCACCTCCTCCACGATGGTCACGCCGCCCAGCTCGGCGTCATAGTTGGAGAGATAGGCGTCCTTGGGGGCAGTGGAGGCGGAGCTGTCCATACAGCGGAGGCTGGTGATGGCCTCGGTGAGCTTGGCGGTGTCATAGGAAAACATCTCGTCCACCGTCATGGTAAAGGTCCGGTAGCCCAGCAGGGCCATAGGCCAGGTCCAGGAATTCTGTTCGGCCAGCAGATCGTCCACCTCGCTGCCCAGATTCAGGGCCAGGTCGATCTCCTCGCCGGTGATGGTCTCGGTGACGCTGTCCCGTTCGATGAGGGTCAGGGTGTAGGAGTCCTGACTGTCCTCCAGCGCCCGCTCCGCCTGGGAGACGGTCATGCCGGAGACGTCAATGCCGTTGATGGTGGAGCCGGGGAGGAACATCTCCTCATACCGCTTGGCGATACCGGCGTAAATGCCTGCAACGATGAGCAGCAGGCCCAGAATGACAGAGAGAAGCACAAGCACCCAGGAGCCGCTTCGGCGCTTGGGGGCGGTTGAGGTTCCGGCAGGCATAGCAGCACTTCCTTTCCAATGGGCAGAACTGCCCGCAAAATCCATAACAGAAGGTGTCTATCATCATAGCACAGAACCGGGCCAGCGTCAAATTCAGGATGAAAAATTCAAAAAGGATTTAGAATTGGGAGAGAAATGGAGCAGCTTTCCGGTTGACAACCGCCCCGGAGACGGATAAGATAGGTTCAAACGAGGCGGCGGACCGCCGAATGTGGGAGGGACAGACTTTATGAAACAGCTGCTGCTTGCCGTGGCAAAGTGGGGGATGAGCCTGCTGTACCTGCTGTTCCGCCCGCTGCACGTGCGCAACAAGGTGGTCATGCTCTCCCGGGAATCGGATACGCCCCCCATCGACTTTGCCCTGCTCCACCAGGAGCTGGCCCGGATCGCCCCGGAGACGGAGGTGGTCATGCTCTGCCGGAAGCAGACCAGCCGGACGAACCCCGTCACCTACTGCCTTTTCCTCATCCGCAACCTGTACCACATCGCCACCGCCTCCGTGGCGGTGACGGACACCTACTCCATTCCCCTGTGCGTGCTGCACCACAAGCCGGAGCTGAAGATCGTCCAGATCTGGCACGCTGTGGGGGCGGTGAAGCAGTTCTCCTATCAATGCCTGGACCGGCCGGGGGGGCACTCCTCCGCCACGGCAAAGCAGATGGCCATGCACCGGAACTATGATTACATCCTCTGCGCCAGCGAAGCCACCCGGCACATCTATGCCCGGGCCTTTGATGCTCCGGAGGAGCGCATCCAGCCCCTGGGGATGCCCCGCATCGACTACATCCAGCGCCCTGACCCGGACGCCCGGGAGCGGTATCTGGCCCAGCGGCCCCAGCTCCGGGGAAAAAAGCTGGCCCTGTACCTCCCCACCTTTCGGGAGGGGGTGGACGAAGGCGTCCGGGCTATGGTGGAGGCGGCGTCCCGGACGGAGGGAGTCGCCCTGCTGGTCAAGCCCCATCCCCTCTCCCGGTTCGAGCTGCCGGAGGAGAACCGGACGGCCCGGGGCTGGTCTACCTACGATCTGATGAAGGTGTGCGACGTGGTGGTCACCGACTACTCCGCCGCCTCCCTGGAGGCCAGCCTGCTCCACAAGCCGGTGTACTTCTACCTGTTTGACAAGGAACAGTATGTGGAGGCCCAGGGGCTGAACATCGACCCGGAGCAGGAGCTGCCCCTGGCCTGCTTCCGCCGGGCGGACCAGCTGCTGGAGGCGGTGGCCCTGGGCGGGTATGACCTGGCGGCCCTGGAGGACTTCCGGAGCAGATACATCGAGACGGCAGACCGGGACAACACCGCCGACATCGCGGCCTTCCTCTGCACCCTTCTTCCGGAGCGGTTTCGGCCGGCTCCTGCGCAGAGAGAGCGGGAAGGCAGTATGAAATAAGAAAAACGTGGCAGAAAGGGGAGCAGGCGCTCCTCTTTTGCCTTATAGCAAAGGGCTGGGGTCAGGCGGGTGCGCCTGACCCCAACGCTTATTTCAGAATGTACAAAAACAGGGAAACTATGGATGAGCTTCCCCCAGCCGGAGCATGGTCATCACCCGATCCAGGGGGGTGAACAGCACCAGCGTCAGGACGAAATTGGCCCCTCCGTGGACAGCGTCAAAGGGGAGACCTGCCAGCCACCAGCTCCAGGCCATTTTGACGCCCCCCAGGGCCACATAGGGAAAGGAACAGAGAAACCCGAACGCCAGGCCGTACAGCCCGGCGACCACCGCCCAGAAAAGGGCCCCGTGTCTCCTGCCCCGCCGGGACAGGAGGGTCACGACCAGCCACAGCACCGTCCAGACATACAGGTACATGACCCACCAGATGTGAAAGCCGTACCAGATGCCCTCCAGCAGGGCAAAGGCGTAGATGACGAACAGGGCCTTTTTCCGGAAGTGAAGGGTGTAGAGCAGGATGAGCAGGGTCACCGGCTCCACATTGGCCAGACCGGACATGGCGATCTGCAGAGCGAACACCAGGGCAGTAGCCATGCCCAGAGTGGTCACGTCCCGGGCGATGAGCCCGGGACGCAGCTGCTTCCGCTCCGGCTCAGCCAACGGTGTAGATCAGCTCAAAGTCGTCGCCGTCCGCCACGGGCTGGCTGTCCAGGCCGTACATGCCGTACTCATGGTTGACATAAATTGCCCAGTAAGCTCCGTCTGTGTCATAGTCGGCGGTCTCGCCGTTGACGGTTTCCAGATAGAAGCCGTAGTCGCTCTCAGAGCCCTCCAGGGTGACGGTGTCCTCGATGGCGTCCATCAGGTATTCGGCGGTGGTGGTGATCTCATAGTTCTCACAGGTGCCGTCGGAGTAGGTGACGGTCAGGGTGATGTTCTTCTCCTCGCCGTCGGTGATCTCGGCGTCGCCCTCGGACTCGGATTCCGTTTCCGTCTCGGCCTCAGCGTCCTCCGCCTCGTCGGATGCTTCCTCTTCGGCGGTGTCGGCCGCTTCTGTGGTGGAGGCGTCGCTGTCGGTGTCCTCCTGGGTGGTATCGCCGCTGCCGCAAGCGGTCATGGCCAGAGCCAGGACCAGCGCCATCAGCAGGGCGAGGATGCGCTTCCAATTGTGTTTCATGGATACTTCCTTCTTTCCAAACAATGTTTGGAACCTTTGGACAGTAAAGCTGCCCCTGTTCACGGCGGGCGTCTGGTGGCCGTCCGCCGCTTCCTCTCCCCCGGTTCCGGCAGGGGGGAGCCATCCGGTGCGTATCTGACTCATTCTCCTGTCTCCGGGAGACCTCACAGTGACCGACTCGCAGGGCTTCTGACCCTATTCCGCACGGCTTCGGATGTACATGGCTACTATAGCGAGTTTGGGACGATTCGTCAAGGGAGACGGCGGGTAAAAAAGGGAAGCGGGCGGACCCGCTTCCCCTGAGAGAACGACTTGACGGTTCAGTTTCTCCGGCGGCTGAAAATGGACAGAAGCCGGACAAAGATGTTGATGATGTCCAGATAGATCTGGGTGGCGGAGAGGATGGCGTTGCGCAACGTGGGGGCGCAGGTGCTGGCCCTGGCCCAGTCAAAGCCCAGGTAGAGGGAGAAGATGGCCACGAACAGGTAATCCAGCAGCCCACCGGCAAAGCCCAGGAAATACAGCGCAATCTCCGCCACCAGGGTCGCCGCCAGAGCTACCCACAGCGTCCGGCCCAGGGAGAGGAAGAAGTCCGGCCTGGCCCAGGACGCCGCCACCATCAGCACCACGAACACCCCCGTCCCCACCACGGCGGACTGGATGGTCTGGAAGGAGACGGCGGAGACCGATACCGAGAGCAGCAGTCCGATGGGCAACACCAGCAGATTGTAGCCGATGAAGTTGACCACAGGGCTGAGAGAGGCGCTCAGCGTCACCGATAGAAAGACGCAGACGATATAGAGCACGAGGAAGAGCGCGGCGAAGCCGCCGGAGAGATAATAGGCCAGATCGCTGAACGTGTAACAGAGCAGGGCGTTGGCCCCCAGGCCGTAGAGCAGCAGGCCGCCGATGGTCAGATTGTAGGTGGACTCATCCAGCTCCCGGGAATGGGACACCTGGGAACGATCCAGATGAAGCGCATCCATAGTATCAGCTCCTTACGGGAAAGAATAGAAAAGCAGGTCAGGGCGCCCAAAAGGGGCACAACTCTCATGATATCGGATATTCTAGTCCTCAAACAGGCAAAAAACAAGACTGTTTCAAATACAAATATTAACAAAAGGAAACAGGAGCGCCGCTCTCGTCAGCGGACAGACAGCCCGTTCTGCATTTCTCCCTAAATTTCAGAGGTGAATCATCTTGACATTGTGAGGGATTACAAGTAAAATACAAATGGATAATTTTGAAGAACGGAGAGCCGCCTGCCGGCGGCTTTGCGAGGGCTGTTTTTCAACGTCTTTCCCGCAGGCGGCAACCTGCCGTCTGCCTCTTTTTGCACATTTCCGGGACATGGAAACATTCCCAAATCACAAATGAACAAGGAGGTGTATCTTTCAACAATGGATGTTCCTATTTTAGTCACTATTCTCATCGCTCTCGTCGTTGGCGTGGCGTGCGCCGTGGGCGGCTATGCCTATCGGAAGAGCGTAGCGGAAAAGGAGATCGGCTCTGCCGAGGATGAGGCGACCCGTATCGTCAACGCCGCCATCAAGGAATCCGAGGCCAAGAAGCGGGATGCGCTGGCCGAGGCCAGAGAGACCATTCACCAGGAGCGCAGCGCCTTCGACCGGGAGGTCAAAGAGCAGCAGGCCGAGCTGAAAAAGCAGGAGCGCCGTCTCCAGGCCAAGGAGGACAACCTGGATCGCAAGGCCGACCAGATCGAGAAAAAGGAAGAAAAACTGCAAAACAAGCTGGCCGCCGCCGACCGCACCCGGGAGGAGGCGGAGAGCCTGAAGCAGAGTCAGCTGGCCGAGCTGGAGCGCATCTCCGGCTTTACCACCGAGGAGGCCAAGAGCTATCTCATCCAGCAGGTGCAGGACGACGTCACTCATGAAGAGGCGGTCAAGATCAAGGAGCTCAAGACCAAGTACAAGGAGGAGGCGGAGACCTACGCCCGGGAGCAGATCGCCCTTGCCATACAGCGCTGCGCCGCCGACCAGGTGGCAGAGGTGGCCGTCTCGGTCGTCCCCCTGCCCAACGACGAGATCAAGGGACGCATTATCGGCCGGGAAGGCCGGAACATTCGGGCACTGGAGACCCTCACCGGTGCCGAGCTCATCATCGACGATACCCCGGAGGCCATCACCATCTCCTGCTTTGACCCTGTCCGCCGGGAGATCACCCGGATCGCCCTGGAGCGCCTGATCGCCGACGGCCGCATCCACCCCGCCCGTATCGAGGAAATGGTGGAGAAGGCCAAGCGCGAGGTGGAGGCCACGATGAAGGCCGAGGGCGAGCGGGCCATTCTGGAGACCAACGTCCACAACCTGCACCCGGAGCTGGTCCGGCTCCTGGGCCGCCTGCACTACCGCACCAGCTACGGCCAGAACGTGCTCAACCACTCCATCGAGGTCTCTCAGCTGGCCGGGCTCCTGGCCGCCGAGATCGGCGCGGACGTGGCCCAGGCAAAGCGGGCCGGACTGCTCCACGACCTGGGCAAGAGCGTAGACCACGAGATCGAGGGCTCTCACGTCCAGATTGGCGTGGACCTGGCCCGGCGCTACAAGGAGAGCGACGCCGTCGTCCATGCCATCGCCGCCCACCACAACGACATCGAGCCCCAGACCATCGTCGCCTGTCTGGTCCAGGCCGCTGACGCCATCTCTGCCGCCCGTCCTGGCGCCCGCCGGGAGAACGTGGAGAACTATATCAAGCGCCTGGAGCGCATGGAGGAGATCTCCTCCTCCTTCAAGGGCGTGGAGCGGGCCTATGCCATCCAGGCCGGACGGGAGATCCGGGTCATGGTCAAGCCCGAGGAGGTCAGCGAGGACCAGATGGTCATCCTGGCCCGGGATATTGCCAAGCAGATCGAGGATACCATGGAGTACCCCGGCCAGATCAAGGTCAACCTGATCCGGGAGACCAAGGCGGTAGAGTACGCCAAGTAAGGGCCTGTCCATCCAACCGAATACCAAAAATGGCCGGGGGCTGTCAAACGACAGCCCCCGGCCTCAGTCTGTCAGGCGCCCTCGATTCACACCAGGCGGGAACGAAAGCCTCCCGGCAAAACGGTGAAAAAAAGCGAAAACAGGGCGGGAAAAGGAGCCTTTTCAGCGCCAAGTCGCCAGCTTTTTCCGGTCCATGGCAGCAGGGCGGAGCGCGGTCGGGTCTGTTGCGGAAGGCGCTGGCATTTTATGGACAGTCTTCGGGGCGGCCCTAAAGCCGCCCCTCGATGAGATGACGGAGCTTTTGCTGCCAGATGGCGCACTCCCCGGCCAGCTCGTGGAACAGCCCCCGGAGATCGGGCTCCGCCGTTTGCCGCTCCGCCGCCCGGTAGGCCGCCTCCGCCCGGCGCATCCGAAAGAACAGGCTGCGGCAGCGCTCCACCAGCGGGGACCGGTCCCCCTGCACCGTCGGTTCGGCGGGGAGGAACCGGACGCCGGTGGCGAGAAACAGGGCCGCCGAGAGACGCCGGGCCTGACTGCGGCAGCCCTCCGCCATCTGCCGCAGCTCCGGCCACCGGCGGCAGGCCGCCGCCAGGTTCAGGGACTGTGTGACCGACTGGCGTAGAAAGCCGATGCTGTCTCCCGGCCCCGGCGTCGTGACCGGGGCAGTCGGCGCATCCGGCTGGACAGGGCTCTCCGTTCCCGCCCGCACCCGCTGCCACACCCGGCGGAACTGCTCGGCCTCGTCCGGGGCCTTTTGGGTATCCTCCATGTCGTTCCCTCCTTTTCCCCATTCTATTCCCAACGGTGCAGGGGGGACACAGAACGTACCGGCAGGAAAACGGGCGGTATGAGAGGCCGCTGAAAAGAAGGAACCCCGCCGGTGCGTACAGCTGCACCGGCGGGGTTTGGTTTGATGCGATATTTTGCGGTCATGCGGCCTTTTTCCGGCCGTCCAGTCCCAGGCCGCTCTTTTCCAGGGCCTTTTTCAGGGCGATGGCCAGGGGAGGGGCCGCCACGATGGCGATGACGGCGTTAAAGACGGAGGCGGGGATCTTGGAGACGATGGCGGTCATCCCCAGGGCGGCAGAGCCCTCCTCGGCGAACAGGCCGGAGATGAGGAAGGTCTTGAGGAAGTAAAGGACGTAATAGGCGGCGCAGCCTGCTACAGAGCCGGTGAGGTACTTGGCATAGAGATGGTTTTCGTTCTTTTTCAGCAGGGCGGCGGCCACGATGCCCGCCACCAGGCCCAGAGCACCCTTGGTCAGAAAGGTGATCCAGCACTCGGCGGCATAGAGGGGGTTGGTCAGGTCGTACAGGGCGGAGCCGAGGCCGGAGGCCAGGCCGCCCACCGGGCCAAGGATCAGGCCGCACAGGGCGCAGACGATGTTGGCCAGGGTAAAGGCAGTGTTCCCGCCCACGGAGACGGGCAGCACGATACGGGCATAGTTGCTGGCAAAGACCAGAGCGGACATCAGGCCCAGATAGGCCAGCTTACGGGTGGAAAAGGTCTGTTTCATAGAGCATCCTTCCAATCATTTTAGTCTTATTCCTTAAGGATGCCCCTATGATACCAGTAAACTGACCCTGTTTCAAATGCCAGATATCACATTTTTTATAAGGTCAGATGACCATGCCTCCGTTAACCCCCAGCACCTGACCGGTGATAAAACGGGACTGGGGGGCGCAGAGATAGTAAATTGCCTCCGCCACGTCGGACGGCTCCCCCAGACATTCCAGAGGCGTCTCCTGCCGGAGGGCCTCCAGATCGTCCGGTGAGAGGTGGGCGTTCATGTCCGTCTGAATCACTCCCGGACAGACGCAGTTGACCCGGATGCGGGAGGGGCCCACCTCTTTCGCCAGGGCCCTGGTAAAGGCGATGACCGCACCCTTGGCGGCGGAGTAGGCCACCTCGCAGGAGCCGCCGGTCTGCCCCCACATGGAGGAAAGGGTGACGATGGCCCCGGCCTTCTGACGGACAAGGTGGGGCAGCGCCGCCCGACAGGTGTAAAACACCCCGTCCACGTCGGCGGCAAACAGCTCCCGCCACTGGCTGTCGGTGACGTCGGTGAGCAGCATCTGGGGCAGGGCGATGCCCGCATTGCACACCAGGGCGTCCAGCCCCCCGAGGGCAGAGAGGGCGGTCTCCACTGTCCGCCCGGCCTCGTCAGAGCGGGAGACATCCCCCTGAATGGGGATCGCCGTTCCTCCTGCCTCCCGGACAGCCTGACAGACCTCCTCCGCCTGATGGCGGCTGTGGAGATAGTTGACCCCCACCTGCCAGCCCCGGCGGCCAAAGGCCAGGGCGGCGGCGGCTCCAATGCCCCGGGAGGCCCCGGTAATGAGAACAGTTTGCGGCATATGCGGCTCCTTTCCGGCGAGAGGGTGGACCTGATTTCAGGCGGCGGGCGGCGGCACCTGCCCGCCCCCAGAAGCAGCTCTATTTTACCGCCGAACGGCCCCTGTTGCAAGCGATATGGAGGATTTGCATGGAAATCCCCGGGAATGTGACATTCCCGGGGGCTTGAAGATTTCACCACCCAGCGGAGCAGAATCTTTTGCAGTACAAAGGCATTGCTGTACTTACCGGCCTTTTTTTCTATATCCTGTTTTGCTGTTTTGAGCATTACCCCGGACAGGAGCCATTCCAGGAGAAGACAAGCAGTCATTCAACACCCCGATGTACGCAAATGACATTCGGCCCTTATCTGTCCCACCTACTCCAACGCCGCTGGGAGCGCATATTCAGGCTGTGGAAGATCTCCGCCATGGACATGGTCAGAAAGGCCATGGTGATGCCGTCGGCGCTGTCCGTGATTGCCCAGACGCCGCTCTCCATAAAGTGGCCGATAAAGTAGGAGGCCAGCACCCGCAAAGCCCTGTCCGCCATGGCTTTATTGGCGGCGAGGATGGTTTCCCGGTCTTGCTCTGTCATGGGAACGGCCTGCCCATCCTTCAGATAGTGGGTACACCGTTCGAGCACAACGTCGGGGGCGCCTTTTGTATACTGCACGACCTGACTGCGTACCGTGTGAACAGTGGACATCATCTTTCTGTTAGAGTCGAAGGGCGCCTCGCCGCAGCGCACGAATTCCTTTTTCAGGTCGGGTTTGGCCAGCCCCAGCTGGTTGGCCCAGGCCACCAGCGCAGTCTCTGTGGGCTCCCCACTGAGGGCGCCGTCCTCATCGATCTCGGCATCGCTGCAAAGGGACATTCCGGCGGCCAGACAGCGCTTGTCCGTACCGAACGAGTCCACCACCGTCATCTCGTTCTGGGTCAGGGTGCCGGTCTTGTCCGAGCAGATCACCTGGGCGCAGCCCAGAGTCTCCACGGCGGTCAGGCGGCGGATGATGGCGTTGCGCTTGGACATATTGGTCACGCCGATAGAGAGGACAACGGTGACAACTGCCGCCAATCCTTCGGGGATTGCGGCGACTGCCAGAGAGACGGCGATCATAAAGGAGTTCAGCACCAGATCAAAGGACAGGCTGCCCGCCTTGATGAGCTGGACGGCAAACACCACCACGCAAATGCCCAGCACCAGCCAGGTCAGCACCTTGGAAAGCTGATTCAGCTTGATCTGGAGCGGGGTCAGGTCGTCCTCGGCCTGGGCCAGCGCACCGGCGATTCTGCCCATCTCGGTGTCCATGCCTGTGGCGGTGACCACGGCGGTGCCTCTGCCGTAGACCAATGTGCCGCCCATGTACAGCATATTTTTCCGGTTGCCCAGGGTGACATCCTTCTCTGTTTCCTTCAACTGGATGATATCGACGAATTTCGTCACCGGCACCGACTCGCCGGTCAGAGCGGATTCCTCCACCTTGAGGCTGGCGCTCTCTAGAATACGGGCGTCAGCGGGCACCGCGTCCCCGGCCTCCAGAATAATGATGTCGCCTACCACCAGGGCCTCGCTGCGGATGGTCTGTATCTTACCGTCGCGGAGCACCTTGGAGGTGGCGGCAGACATCTCCTGCAGGGCTTCAATGGCCTTTTCTGCTTTGTTTTCCTGATAGACGCCTAACACGGCGTTGACGATGACCACGGCGATAATGATGATGACATCGGCAAAGCTGTCGTGCTCCACCACCGCCAGCACGCCGCTGATGATGGCCACAACGACCAGGATAATGATCATCGGGTCGGTCATCTGCTCAAAGAACCGGCGGATGAGGGACTTCCCATTGGCTGCTTCCAGGGCGTTTTTCCCGTCCCGCTCCAGCCGTTTTGCGGCTTCCTGCTGGGAAAGGCCCGACTCACATGAATGAAGCTCGTTCAGGACGCTTTCCTTTTCCTCACAATAGTAACGCATGAGCTCTGTTACTCCTTACATGATGCCTGTGATGAAGATTTCAAGACCAATCGCAATTAAAATGACGCCGCCCAAAATCTGCGCCTTTCCTGCCAGCTTTGTGCCGAACCTTTTCCCGATCGCCAGTCCGGCCATGCAGATGACAAAGGTGACGACGGCAATGATGAGGGCCGCCACGAGAGCCATCAGCCAGTTGTAATCTGCGATGGTGAAGCCAACGGAAAGGGCGTCGATGGAGGTGGAGATGCCCTGGACGATCAGCGCGCCAAAGCCCAGCTTCACCTCATGCTCCGTGTCGCCCTTGCTGTGTATGCCGTCCAGTAGCATCTTGCCGCCGATAAAGACGAGCAAAATCAGGGCGATCCAGGGGATAAACGCCTCAAATGCGGTAAAGTACTGAACGACGGTGTGGACGCAGACCCAGCCGATCATGGGCATCAGCGCCTGGAAAAAGGCAAATACACCGGCAATGCCAAGCATTTTCCCTTTCCCCATCTGCGGCTCGTTCAGGCCGTTGGCCATTGACACGGAGAAGGCGTCCATGGCCAGGCCCACGCCGAGCATAATGCTGTTGACAAAAAACAGTGCGCTCCAGTTCATCTTTCTTCCTCCTGACGCAGTTTGTGTTGCAGGGAATGACGTATATATAATAAAAGACTCATATACAGCGTAAACCTGGCTGTATATGAGTCTCGCAATTTAAAACAAGCCAGACCGAAAAGCGGCCGAGTATGTTGACTTGCTACGCATAAAATGCGCTTGCTACTCCCTCACGGGGCGTTTCCATGCTGTTATAATACCACTGGGTTCCGAAAACCACACTGGGCAATCGTACGATTTTGGACAGAATTTGACCAGGATCGCCTTTGTGTTACCCTGCTGACGGAGAGAGGGTCATTGCCTATATAGTGAACCGTCCCCAGGCAAAGAGGCGCAGGAACAGAAGGATGGCCCGTTTCACTGCGCTGACCTCCTGTATCTCTGCTCCGTCCGGCGCAATCGAGTTCTCTACATCCGGGCCGGTCAGGGAGTCGCTTTCATAGACCTTCATTTCCGCCCTTAACTGTGCGGTCAGACTCTCATAGTCTGCCGCTTCCAGCCAGTCCGGGTGTTCCTCTGCCATTTCCTCGTATACCTCCTGCAGCTCCTCCTTTGCGCGGATGACTGACTGGTTACATCGTGCAGTTCGTTGTCATTTTCGCCCTGCTCACCGGTCATCGCAAAGCCGTAAGACGGAAGCCGTGGTGCAGTGTGCTGGCGGTCTATCTGGCTGTCTTTATTCTCCTGTACACGGCGATTTACCGCCTGTTTACCTGGTGGCGAAAGCGGGAGGGAGAGCCGCATATCCAAACAAATGTGACAGTGCTGTCCATCCTGATCTTCCTCATCAACCAGACGAGCCAGATGTTCATCGTGATAGATGAAAATTATGACTGGCATAACGTTGAATTGCGGCTATACAGCATCATAGTCTGCGCCCTGGCGCTGAGCGTCCAGTTCGGCCTGTTTCACTCCAACCGGCTGCAAAGAGAGAACGAGACCATCCGTCTGCTCCTGCAGAGCGAGCAAAAGCAGCATGCGTTGGAACCGTTTTCGGCAACGCCTGGTCAGCTCTTTATGTCGCCATTGCAGTATTTCCTGCACTGGAATATTTTTGCATAAAATCCTTTGAAAGGTATTGAAAAATAACAGGCTATAGATTATAATCCTATATGTATATCTAAGTTTATATCTGAAGAAGGGGCTTGACAGGAATGTATGAGGCGGGCATAATCTCAGCAAGCAAGCAAGCAAGCAAGCAAGCAAGCAAGCAAGCAAGCAAGGGATAACTGCGCCTGTTTTTCCCGTCAAACGATATATTTTGCAAAAAACAGAGACGTATTCTGTCCAATTTAACTGTGGGCAGGGTGCGTCTTTTTTCCGTTGCAGGATATGAAAAAAACGCCCCCGGACGTCCGTGCTGTCGGCATTTCCTGTCGAAAAACGTCACTGTCTGACAGGAGCATGCTGAGACAGAAAGCCCACGAATTATGCTGTTGATCGTCGGCGAAGCAACCGTCGGCTGAGGATACGGAGTGGAAGGCAGACACACTTTAAAACCGTCTGCGTACAATATTTACAACATTTGAGGAGGAAAAGAACATGAAAATGAAACCCATTGCGTATGGCAGAAGACTGATGTCGCTGGTTGCTGCCCTCTGCCTGATTTCGGCTATGATGCTCAGCGCAGCTGCAACCGGCAGCACCGCCAACCAGAGCGTGCTGAATGATAAGACCGGCATCGTCCAGGTCAAGCTGGTCTATATTGACCCCGACACCCGTGTGGAGACTCCCATCCAGTCCGGCACCGGCTTCCTGATCAATGATACCAACGTAATCACCTGCTATCATGTGGTCACGATGGAATCGGACACACTGACGGCTGCCGCCACCTACCTGGGGAAATCCGAGACGGTGGTGCAGAACAACTGTGTCATCCAGATCGTCTATCTCCGTGATACTACCCCCATTACTGCGTCCATCACCATCGGCAGCAGCGAAATGGATTTTGCTGTGCTGTCCATGAGCAGCCAGCTGTATAGCCGCACTTATCTGAGTATCCGCTCCAGCGACAGTGTGGAACAGAGCGAGACGGTGTATGCGATGGGATTCCCCACCCTGGTGGAGGAGTTCCAGGATGTCAACACCTTTAACAGCGACGATATCACCATCAATGACGGTCGTGTCAGCAAGCTCAACACGATTAATGGCGTGGACTTCATCCAGTGCAGCGCTGCCTTTAATAGTGGTATGTCCGGCGGCCCCCTGGTGGATGAGAACGGCTACGTAGTCGGCATCATCCAGAGCACCACCAGTGAGGGCACCGGCGGTGAGTACTACTATGCCATCGCCATCGACCAGGTGGTCACCGCCCTGAATGACCGCGGCATCGAATACACGACCAACTCCAACTCCGATTCCGGCTCCGACTCCGACATTGACACCAACACCGTTGACAAGACTGCTCTGCAGAGCCTCCTCTCCCAGGCCAACGCCCTGGGCAGCTCCGACGCCACCCTTCAGAGCGCCATTTCCTCCGCTCAGACGGTGATCGACAACGCCGCCGCTACCCAGACCGAGGTGGACAACGCCTACAGCGCTCTCCAGAGCGCCATCAGCCAGGTCCCCGCTACGGTGGACAAGAGCAGCCTGGAGTCTCTGGTCAGCCAGACGAGCAGCCTTGACACCTCTCTCTATACGGACGAGTCTGTCGCAGCCCTTGAAAGTGCCATGACCACCGCCCAGAGCGTCCTCAGCAACGACTCCGCCACTCAGACCGACGTGGACAGCGCCTACAGCGCCCTCAGCAACGCCAGAACCGGCCTGACCGAGAAGGAGGACAACACGATGATGATCATCATCATCGCCGTTGTGGCAGTAGTGGTCGTTATCCTTGTCGTCGTCCTGGTTGTCATCCTGGGCAAGAAGGGCGGCAACAAGAAAAATGGCGGCAACGACAATTCCTACAACTACGATGCCTATGATTGGGACAACCGGCAGGGCGGCAATCAGACGACGCCCACCACCAACGAGACCAGCGTGCTCGATCAGGGTGCGGGCGAGACCAGCGTGCTCAACCAGGGCGCAGGCGAGACCAGCGTACTCAACCAGAACTGTGGCAGTCTGCTGCGCACGAAGACCGGCGAGACCGTCCGCATCAACGCTGCCAGCTTCGTCATCGGTAAGGAGCAGAGCAAGTGCAATTACTGCATCCGTGACAACACCGCAGTCAGCCGCGCCCACGCAAAGATCACCAGCAGTAATGGTGTAGCCTACATCACCGATATGCGCACGACCAACGGCTCCTTCGTCAACGGCGTCCGGCTCAACCCGATGCAGGAGACGCAGCTCCAGGACGGCGACATTATCCTGCTGGCAGATGAGGAATTTGTCTATCACACCTATTAAAGCAAAGACAGGATGACTTGCAGATGAAGTTTTTAACAGCGTACCACACAGATGTGGGACTGAGGAAAAAGACGAACCAGGATTCCCTGCTCATCATGCAGGCGGAAACTGGCGTCGGCCCGGTGCTGTTGGCTTCCGTCTGTGACGGCATGGGCGGCCTCGCAAAAGGCGAGGTCGCCAGTGCCGTCATGGTACGTGGGCTTTCCGCATGGTTCCGGGAAAAGCTGCCGACCCTGCTTGCAGAGGGGCTGACGGAGGACCGTCTGTGGGCCAGCTGGGACGAGATGGTCCATGCGGCGGCCAACCGGATCGACGAGTACGGCGCCAGCATCCATGTGGAGATGGGGACGACTGCGGCAGTGCTGCTGGTGGTCGGGGAGCGCTACTATATCTTAAATGTAGGTGACTCCCGGGTGTATGCTATCACGAACCAGGTCAATCAGCTGACGAAGGATCAGACCTATGTCCAGCGGGAGATCGACATGGGACGGATGACGCCGGAGCAGGCGGCAAGGGATCCCCAGCGAAACGTGCTCCTGCAGTGCATTGGCGTCATCAAGGTCATCCAGCCGGACTATTTCTCCGGCCGGGTCGCACCGGGACAGAGCTTCCTCCTCTGCTGCGACGGGTTCCGCCACGTGATCTCCAACCAGGAGATCTATCAGAGCCTGAATCCCCGCACCGCCGCCGATGAGAGAACGATGCAGGCCAATCTGGCCCAGCTGACCGAGCTGAACAAACGGCGGCGGGAGATGGACAACATCACTGCCGTCCTGATCCGTACCTGCTGACAGAGATGGAGAGAGAAAAAACGGAACCGGGGGGAGACTATGCTGGAGATCGGCTCCGTCGTTGACGGAAAATACAAAATTTTGAACGAGATCGGCCACGGCGGCATGAGCGTGGTCTATCTTGCAATCAACGAGCGAGCGAACAAGACCTGGGCGATCAAGGAGGTGCGCAGAGACGGCGCAGTGGACTCCAGCATCGTCATCAATGGTCTTGTGGCTGAAACCAACATGCTCAAGCGGCTGAACCATCCGCATTTGCCCAGCATCGTAGACGTGATCGAGACGGCGGACAGCTTTATGATCGTCATGGATTACATCGAGGGAAAAAGCCTGGACAGCGTGCTTCGGAGCAAAGGGGCACAGAGCCCCAACCGGGTCATCGAGTGGGGCAAACAGCTCTGTGATGTGCTGGGTTATCTCCACAGCCGGGAGCGGCCCATCATTTACCGGGATATGAAGCCGGCGAACGTCATGCTCAAGCCGGACGGCACCGTCACCCTCATCGACTTCGGCACTGCCCGTGAATTCAAAAGCGCTAACGTAGAGGACACCACCTGCCTGGGCACCCGGGGCTATGCCGCCCCGGAGCAGTTCGGCGGGCACGGACAGACCGATGCCCGGACAGACATCTATTGCCTGGGCGCTACCATCTACCACCTTATCACCGGACAGAACCCCAGTGAGCCGCCCTACGAGATCAAGCCCCTGGGTGAATGGATTCCCCAGTTGTCCGGCTCCGGCATCGAGAAAATCGTCATCAAGTGTACCCAGCCCGACCCGGCTAAGCGATATCAGAGCTGCGGCGAGCTGATGTACGCCCTGGAACACGTTCACGATGAGGACGACGCAGCCCAGAGACGCCGCAAGCGCATTTGGGCGGGGTTTGTGGCCTGCATCGTCGTGGCGATGCTGGGGGTGGCGGGGATGATCGGCTTCACCCTGGCGGGCAACAGCGCTACCGAGGACACCTATAACGTCTATCTCCAGGATGCCGCCGACAACAGCGGCGACATGGACGCCGCCGTCAGCGCCTACAAAAAGGCCATTGACCTGGACCCCTCCAGGCTGGACGGCTACGAAAAGCTCCTGAGCTATCTGAACGCCGACGGCGTTTTGAGCAGCGCGGAGCACACGGCCCTCGTCTCCTGCATCAGCAACACCCACGGGGGCACGAGGACCAACATGAGCTATCTCAGCGACAGGGATTACGACAGCTTCGCCTACTCTCTGGGATATACCTACTTCTTCTTCTACGAGGGCAGCGACAACCGCAGCAAGGGCGCGGAGTGGTTCGAGAAGGTGCTGGAGAGCAGCTATCTCGATGAGGACCAGCTGGAGCTGGCCAACTCCCTGTATACCGTCGGCAGCTATTACGAGTCCCTCTTCCATCTCAGCGCATTTTCCGACGACTATGTCTGGTCGGATTTCTGGACGGCGCTGGTGGAGCTGTCTGACGGCGATCTGGTAGTCAAGACGGGAGCGGCCAAATTCGCCGCTGCACTGTATAAGGAGTTCATCTATCAGATCTACACCAACGCATCTTATTTCAGGGAGTACGGCGTATCCGAGGAGGAGATGCTGACCCAGATCGACAAGATCGAGAGCGGTCTGAGCAGTCTGGGGACGAGCAGCAATTCCGACGTGCAGAACCTGATCGACACGGCAAAGGAGATGGTTGCCCTGGCGGAGAACCAGGTGGCCACCGTCTACCGCACGCCGGGCAGCTGAGGAGGCGATTCCATGGATGCAGAGGCATTGATACAGATTTGCAGCGTGGGCTTTTACGTCTGTCTCGCCATCACCGTTTTGAGTATACTCATTGGCGCGCTGATTTTCTTCCGGTTCGACGTGCCAAAGATTTACTCCATCCGAAGCGGGCGGGAGGTCCGTAAGACCGTCCAGAAAATGAAAGAGGAAAACGCCCGGACAGACCGGCTGAGACAGGATGACTTCTCCTATACCAGCGGCAGCCTGAGCGGCCAGACCGGCAAAAGCGGTCAGGTGGGTAAAAGCGGTCAGGTGGGCAAAAGCGGCCAGACCGGCAGGAGCGGTCAGGTGGGCAAAAGCGGCCATACCGGCAGGAGCGGTCAGGTGGACAAGAGCGGCCAGACCGTCAGACCCGTCCCGGACGGTGGAGAGACCGCCCCTCTGCGGCAGACGCTCCCCCTCCCGGAGACCTCCCTGCTCCAGGAGAAGCCGGTCGTTCCCCCTGGGTTTGTCTTTACCCTGACCCAGAACGTGGCGGTGACCCACAGCAACGAGCTGGTTTAATATAGATGCGCAGGATGCGCAAACGCTGATCGAAAAACAGGAGAGTGAAACACTATGAAAAAAGGAAGGACAGCCATCAAACGCGCCATTGCAGGCGTACTCACCCTGATGCTGGTCGTCTCCATGCTGCCGACGCACATCCCGGCCCGGGCGGCGGAGGAAATGGAGACGGGCGAGAGCCTGACGATCTCAGGCAATAACGAAGTGATTATCGGGAGCAGCGGCATTAAGCTGTCTGCGGCGAAGAGTGGAACCGCCGGGACGAAGGGTGAACCTGTAGCGACTTCTAATACAGAAGATGCCGAGGTCACTTATGATGAGTATGAAAACGCAGTGATAGGTTCGACCTATAAAACAGAAGATGAACTTACTACCGAATGGACATGGGACAGTGACAACACCAATGCTGTCACCTTGAACGCCGGAACCTCGACCGTAACCGTCACGGCAAAGAAAGTGGCAAACGGCGTGACCATCACGGCCGAACTGGACGAGACAGTGACCTATTGGGTCGTGACAGACAAAGGGACGAAAGAGGTCACCACAGAGGGAGGCTCCGGTGACGAGGGCTCCACGGACGAGGACACCACAGTAACGACATACTACCTGATCCTCCAGGAGACGACACAGACGACCACCTACACCGGCACCTATACAGTGTCCACGGTGTATGACGAGCTGAGCAGTATCTCGCTGGACCCCGAAACGTTGACCCTTGACCTGGTGAATACCACTACCGACACCCTGACCGCCACCCTGAAAGGCGCAAACGACGGCACGGTTGACCCGGATACGAAAATCACCTGGACGAGCGGCAATCCTGATGTTGCCACCGTGTCCGGCGGCAAAGTGACAGCAGAGAGCATTGGTGAAACCAAAATCACTGCCAGCGTGGGGGATATTTCTGCCACCTGCACCGTGACGGTGGTCAACGATAACCGGACAATAAACGGCGGCGATGTGGAGCTGTCCTACGGCGGCGACAGCAAACAGCTGGAAATCAACTATAAGCCTTCCCCACGGGGGGACGATATCGTCACGTGGACGAGCAGTGACGAGGCTATCGTAACGGTTGACACAGACGGAAACGTGACGCCTGTGGGCGCCGGTGAAACAACTGTGGTAGCCACCGTGACCGGCACCGGCTACAACGTCACTCAGGCCACCTTCAACGTGACCGTCAAGCCGATCGAGCTAACCGTAATTTACGACAACACCGTCATCACCAAGGAGAGTGACGGCAATACCGTCGTGACGTCGGGCAACCAAAACGTCATTGATAATGCCCTGTCCCTCAACGATGATGATCTGAATGGCGATAATGTTAGAATCAAGGTCACGAACTATGGCACGTATTCCAGCTCCGACGTGGGCGATCGCACCATCACTGTGACGGTGGAACTGACCGGGGATGATGCGGGCAACTACACCCTGTCCGGCAATACCGTTATACTGAATGCCAAAATCACGGCAGCCACGCCGACGGAAGACAGCATTAACCTGACCGCCGTGGCCGCCGGTGAGGCCGAGCTTGAGCTGTCTGACAGCGAGAGCATTACCTTTGTTAAGCCCACCGAGGACGTAAACGATGTACTCTGGTTTGTGGAGGGGAACAGCCTGACTCTGGATGATACCAGCGCAGAAAGTTACACCCTGTACACCGACGAAAACTGCGAAAAGCCGTTTGACGGCCGCATGACTGAAGGAACGAACCAGGAGCAGGAGCTTTATGTAAAAACCTCCGAAGGCGTGGTCTACGGCCCCATCACCGTGACCTATAACTACGATACAACTGCGCCTGACGTGGACGTCAGTAGCGTCACCTGCGATGCAGACACCGGCAGCATTGATTTTTCCAAGGACAAATTGACATACACAGTCGAAATCAAGGACAATGCCAGCGGCGTGAATAAGGACACTATTTATTACTACGTCGGGGACGGCACCGAGACAGCCGCCGACATTACTGATTGGAAAACGCCAACGCAAGTCAGCATTAAGGATGAAGGCGAAGATAACTATTCCTTCACCGTCAGCATCCCGGCCAGCGGCTACCTGTATGTGAAGGTCAGCGACAACGTGGAAAATGTTACATCCGAAGCCGTGAACCAACCCCTGGTCATCGAGGCCAACGCCCCCACCGTTACCGTTACCCCTGAGGACACCGTCACCGACGCGGCCACCACCCACAGCTTCACCGTGACGGCCACTGACGAGGCGGACGACGGATATTACTCCGGCATTGCCTCCATCACCCTGAAGCTGACCGGCAAGGACGCGAACGGGAACCCCGTGTCTGAAACGGTGACGGAGACCTACACCGCCCCCGCCGACTATGCCGATCTTGAAAAAGCTATCGAGCAGACAGTGGACGTTACCATCCCTGGCTCTGACGACTCTGACTATTTCAGCGACGTTGTCAGCGGCACCTACACCCTGACCGTGACGGCTACCGACTTCTGCGGCAACACCAGCGACGAAGCCACAGTGAGCGACATCGTCATTGACCGGGATGCTGCTACAGCTACCCTGACCATGACGGAGGAAGGCACCAAGTATAAAGACGTGGACGGCGACGGCACCTATTACTACAACGCCGACAACGCCGGGTTCACAGTCACCATTGACGACTATACCATCGGCAAGGGCGTGACCTACACCATCACCGCCGCTGATGGGGACGGCAACGCTGATGGGGACGGCAACACGGTAGAAAAGACCGGCACCGTCACCGAGAAGAGCGAAATCACCTTTACCGCCAAAGATCTGACAAACGGACTGACCGACGGCACCATCACCGTCAACGTCAGCGTCACCGACGCCGCCGGGAACGGCACCGAGGCGCTGGACTATGATGAGACAAAAGGCATCGAGGCCAACGTGGACGCCATGACCTTCTCCTTCGTGCTGGACACCACCGCCCCCACCCTGGACAGCGTGGAGTTGACCATGACCAAGGGCAACTACGTCACCGACGACAGCGCCGTGTACTACAACGACGATTTCGAGGCGGTCTACACCATCACCGAGGAAAACTTCTATGCGGATGGCGTCACTCTGGGCAGCGCCTCCCCCACCGGCTCCGGCACGATGGGCGATGATGCCGCCCTGAGCGTCAGCGGCAATACCGTCACTGTGTCCGTGGCCAGCGCGGAGAATGTGGAGAACTCCATTTATCAGCCCACCGTCACCGTCACCGATAAGGCGGGCAACGCCATGACCACCGCCAACAGTGGCTTTGGGATCACCTACGGCGGAGTCAGCGTGGCAACAGACGGCACGGTAACGCTGACCACCGCCCTGGTGCTGGACACCGTGGCGCCCAAGCTGAACAGCACCTCCTCCACCTCCGGCGGCAACTATTACTCCGGCGACAGCGCCGTGTATTACAACACCGGCTTCACCGTCACCTATGTGGTCACCGAGGTCAACTACGACGAGAGCCTGAACACCTGGTCGGCTGACCAGACCGGCGACGGCGACAAAGCCACGCTGGTTACCGATGAGGGCAGTACCATCACCTACACCGCCACCGTGGCCAGCAAGTCCGGCGTGGAGAGCGCCTCCTACGCACCCTCCCTGTCCGTCACCGACAAGGCGGGCAACGTGCTGGAGGCCGCTGACGATTACGAAGCCACCAACGACTATGACAACGCCACCGTCTCCGACGGCATCGCCACGGCGGACAACAAGTACGTGCTGGATACGGCTGCCCCGGAGTTCACCCTGAAATTCAACCGTACCCCCTCCGACACGGAGCTTTATTCGGACAGCTACGTCTACTTCAACAAGACCTTTAACGCCACCTTCACCGTGACAGACGACAACCTGGACAGCGACCAGATCAAGGTGGCCGCAGCCTACAGCGGCGAGGCCCCCTATGACGAGGTGAGCCTCTCCTGGGCGGGGACCTCGACCCAGAACACCACCGTATCCAACGGGACCTGGAAGTGGACGCTCCAGGCCGCAAAGGACGGCGTCTACCGCTTTGAGGTAGAGGCGGTCGACCGGGCGGGCAACAAGCTGGTGCAGAGCGACGAGAGCAATGTGGCCGGATATCTCACCACCGTTGCCAACGGCTCCGGCAGGTTCTGGACGGCCTACAGCCTGGTAGTGGATACAGTGGCCCCGGTGCTCAACGTGTCCATCCAGGACGGCGGCGGCGTGTTCTACACCGCCAAGCTCAACGGCGGATACAACGAGACAGAGAGCAAGCCCTATCAGAGCTACAGCAGCGCAGTGGTCACCCTGTCCCGGGAGGACGATGCCCCCACCACCGTGTCCTATAACCTGGTTTCCACCGTCAGCGATCAGAGCAAGAGCAGCACCAACAGCTACGGGTACGGGGACATCACCCTGAACATGAACGGCCAGCAGGTGTTCTATATCAACAGGCTGACGATCACCGACCGGGCCGGAAACGTGAGCAGCATGTCCGGCGGCAGCAGCAAGCTGTATCTGGACACCGAGGCCCCCGACGTGGATGAGTTTGCACCCACCATCGCCGTGGAGGCGGTCACTACCGCCGCAGTCCGGGGCGATACCGGGACGGACCTGTTCAGCAGCAGCGTCACCGTCCGGGCCACCATCACCGATCCTCACGAGAGCGTCTCCTCCTCCGGCCTGTACCGTGTGTACTACAAGGTGCTGGTCAATGGCGACGACTGGACGAGCCGGGTGAGCGTCAGCGGCAAAAACAGCAGCGTTGTCAGCAGCGGCGTGCTGGGCTACAACACCAGCGGCTCCGGCTATGACTCCGCCACCGGGGACAACGAGGCGATCACCAGCGCCGACGTGATTGACTTCGTGTTCGACGAGAACACCTTCAACTACAACGACGTGAAGGTTTATGTCTGGGCAGAGGATAACACAGGCAATGCCATCCAGGAGTCCGATGCCGCCTACTATCATTTCGGCATCGACGTCACCGCTCCCACCATCAGCGTCAGCTATGACAACAACGACGCCCAGAACGGGAAATACTTCAATGCGGACCGTATCGTCACTATCACCGTCACCGAGCGGAACTTCGACCCTGACCATACCACCATCTCCACCGAGGCGGGTGCGGTTATCAGCGGCTGGAGCTACACGGCTGGCAGCTCTGCCAACGGCGACGACGACACCTGGACCTGCACGGTGACCTATGGCGCCGACGGCGACTACACGTTTGACGTTACCACCACAGACCTGGTGGGGCATCAGGCGGGCGCAGTGGACTACGGCGTGAGCGTGGCTCCCACCGAGTTCACCGTTGATGAGACGACCCCGATCATCTATGTGGTCTTTGACAATAACGATGTCCACAACGGAAAGTATTACAACGCCCTGCGCACCGCCACCATCACCATCGACGAGCACAATTTCAGCACGGACGGCGTCACCGTGGTCACCACGGCTTCCCTCAATGGCACGGCCTTTGCAGCGCCCACCGAGGGTGTCTGGACGACAAGCGGGGACAATAACTCCACACAGGTGGGCTTCCTGACCGACGGAGACTACACCATGGAGGTGACCTTCACCGACCTGGCAGGAAACGTGGCTGAGGTTGTTACCATCGACGAGTTCACCGTGGACACCACGGCTCCCGAGCTGGAGATCTCCGGCGTGGAGGATCAGATGGCTTATAACGGCACGGTGGCTCCTTCCATCACCTACAGCGATATCAACTATGCGCTGGGAAGCGCGGACATCACCATCATCGGCTATAACGGCAAGACGGACATCAGCTCTATCGGCGTGCTCAGCGAGACTGACATCGGCGGCAGCCTGGTCTGTGACAACATTGAGGTCAAAAAGTCCAACGACGACATCTATACCGTCACGGCTACCGTCAGCGACCTGGCAGGGAATGTGACAGAGGTTTCTCTGGTGTTCAGCGTCAACCGCTTCGGGTCGAACTTCTACTATGGAGACGAGACTGAGGTGCTGGTGGACAATTACAACAGCGGCGTGTACATCAACACGCCCACGCAGGTACACGTGTACGAGATCAACTGTGCCCAGCAGAGCAGCAACAAGGTGACAACCAGTCTGAACGGCGAGCTGACGACGCTGACCGAGGGTGTGGATTACACCGTCACAGAGAGCACTCCCGGGTGGTATCGGTATGACTACGTGATTAGCGCAGATGCACTGAGCGCAGAAGGCGTCTATGACATCACCTTTACCTCTGAGGACGTGGCCGGAAACAGCAATTCCAACCGCAGCGTCAAGGGGGACGACGGCGACACCAGCGACGTGCCCGTGACATTTGTGCTGGATATGACCGCTCCTGTGAATATCATCACCGGTGTGGAAAATAACAGCCAGTATGTTGCAGCTACCCGGACCATCGTCATCAACTATGAGGATAATATCGGTTTGAGCTCGCTCACACTGTACTTCTACGATGACAACGGCACCCTGCTGTGGACGGAGCCCATCGAGGACTTCAACCCCTCTGGCGGCTCCTACGAGTACGAGCTGGAGGCCAGAGACGAGTGGCAGACCGTCAAGGCAATCTCTGTGGACAAGGCGGGCAACGTGTCCGGCGACAGCAATGTGTCCGGTAACAGCGATGTGTCGGGCGACAGTACGGATGCATCGTCGGTCGATACCGTTCGAGTCCTGCTGACGAGCAATATCCTGATCCAGTACTATAACAACACACCGCTCTTCATTGGCTCCATTATCCTGCTCCTGCTGCTGCTTTTCTTCATCTTCTTCCTGATCTTCAAGAGACGGAAAAAGGACGAGGACGAGGAAGCACAGGGCACAGGCGCAGGCGTACGCTGAGCCATACGAAGCAATGACAGGCAGCCGCACTCTCCACTGGGGGAGGCGGCTTGCCTGGAATACGGGGGAGAAATGTTCAAGACAAACGAGATCTTTCAGGATACCTATCTGATCCGGAAGGAGATCGGACGGGGCGGCGTGGGGCAGATCTATCTGGCCTATCACCTGCGGCTGAGAAAAAACGTCGTGATCAAGCAGATCCGAAGTGATTTCGTGGGAGCGGTCTCCAGCCGGGCAGAGGTGGACATCCTGAAAAACCTGCACCATTCTAATCTGCCCCAGGTATACGACTTTCTGCAGCTTGGCCCGGAGGTCTATACGGTGATGGACTATATCGAGGGGCAAAACCTGGACGTTGTGATCAGGCAGAACCGGCATCTGGGAGAAAAGACGCTGGTATCCTGGCTGAGACAGCTCCTGGACGTATTGGACTATCTCCATACCCGAAAGGTTCCGGTCATCCACAGCGACATCAAACCGGGTAACATCATCCTGCGCCCGGACGGCAGCGTGTGCCTGATCGACTTCAACATCTCGCTGGATGGGATGGAGAAGGGGAAGATCGTCGGCTACAGTGCGTATTACGCCGCGCCGGAGCAGGTCAGGCTGGCCCAGGCCAAGCAGATGGGCCGTCCCTGTAATATCCGGCTGGACGCCCGCACTGATCTGTACAGCCTGGCGGCGACCTTTTACCATCTGGTCACCGGACGCCGCCCGGTGACCGGACGGCCCAATCCGCCTATGAGGCAGCTGGCGGAGGGGAGATATACCCCGGATTTTCTGGAGATTTTAGATCGGGCCATGTCTCCGGAGCCGGGAAAACGCTGGCACAGCGCCCGGCAGATGCGCGCGGCGGTGAACCGGCTCCGTCGGAAGGACAACGGCTACCGGGCCTATCTGGCCATGCAGGTGGTCAGCTGGGTCATGAGCGCGCTGCTGTTGGGCGCGGGCGTGTTTTGCGTCCTCCGGGGCGTCAGCGCAGAGCAGAGCGAGGCGTATCGGGCTGACTATCTGACTCTGAGCGAGGCCATACAGAATGAGGACGACAGCCTGGTGCTTCAGACCGGCAATCAGATCCTGAACCGGGACGCTTATCAGAGCATTTTGGAGCAGTCGCCGGAGGATTGCAGCGCCATTCTCCACGCCATGGGAGACAGCTGCTACCATTTAGGCGATTATGCGGCGGCGGCCTCCTATTACCAGCAGGCGCTGGACTGTGCCGACAGCGGAGATGCTCAGCTGGGCTGCTACTACTGCGACGCCGCCTTGGCGCTGATGAAAAGCGGGAATGTGTCGGCGGCCTCAGAGATCTTGGCCCAGGCACAGGCGGCGGGGCTAAGCGGAGGACAGCAGCTGCTGGTTCAGGCGGCCGTCGCCCTGGTGGAGGCGGACAGCGATGCCTGCGTGACAGCGGTTCGGCAGTTGATTGCCACAGAGAGCGACAGTGAGCTGTGCGAACAGGCCTGTCTGCTGGCAGCCCGGGCAGTAACAGGACAGGAACAGCTGGAGTGGCTCCAGATCGCGGACGGGTTCTATCGCACCAGACAGACCCTGCGTCAGATGGGGGCGCAGTGCATGGAACTTGCAAATGAGGCGGAGTCGACCGAGGATGGGGAGCGGTATTGCCGACAGGCTCTGGAATACTACCAGGTGCTCGCGGACGACGCCTACGCCACCCTGGAGGATCGTCTGAACCTGGGGATTGTCCAGCTGTCGCTGGAGGATACCGCATCCTGCATTAGCACGCTGCTGGAGCTGGAGCAGGAGTATCCGGACGATTACCGGATCGAAATGTACCTGGCCTTTGCCTATTACCGTTGTGAGGACCTGGTGAATGCATCCACCTATTGCGGATCTGCCTGGCGTCACTGGAATAATGCCACGGAATCAGAACGGCAGTCCGCTGACGAACGAGAGATAGAGAATCTGAGAGAGTTGTGGCAGAAACTGAATTTTTAATGGGTAGAGAGGAGCGATGAACGTGGACGCAGCGCAATGGTATCTGCTGGGCGGCGTTTTCTCTGTGCTGGGGATAGCGATGTTTACAGTCACTCAGGTGATGCTCAACCGCTGGCGCAGACGGATGGAAAGGGAGTGAGAAGAGGTGAAGTGCCAGCATTGCAGGAGAGAGATTGGCCGGGTGGCGATCTGCCCCTATTGCGGCGCCCGACAGAACGGATATCGATCTGCGGGGGTGCCTTCTTCTCCCGGGGCTCCGGACACGGAGCGGGCGGACAACACCGCTGAAGAGCAGTACCCGCTCCGCTCTGGACGACGGCAGGAGCGGAGATTGGCAAACCTGGAGACCATGGGTCTGTTGTCAGTGAGTCTGCTGGGCGGCATTTTTGTGCTGGAGCTATTGCAGCTGATCGCTATGCTGTGCTGAACGGGAACTGACCGGCGCTTCTGCCTGCTAGCGGGAGAGGAGCGATTTCCGGGCCGCCGAGACCGGCGGCAAAGGCAAAATGGAGAAAGAGGGGAAGAAAATGACGACAAAAAGGAAAGTTTTACTGGCTGTCATTGTGGCGCTGGCCATAATATTCATCGCCATAGCGGTCATCATGGCACTGTATATGAACAACAGCTCCGGCTCCGGTTCCGATTACAACACATTGCTGACCCAGGGGCAGAAGTATATGGACGATCAGGAGGACGCCAATGCGGTGCTGTTCTACCAAAAGGCAGTGGATCTGGAGCCGGAGAAGGAAGACGGCTATATTGGGTTGGCACAGGCGTACATCGCCCAGAACACAGATGAATCCATGGAGCTGGCCGAGGCCGTGCTGATTGAAGGATTTGCCCGCACCCAGAGTGTCAGCATCCAGAATATGATACATATCTATTTCCCGACCGACACAGAGGAGTCCGGGTCCACCCAGGAGCAGGAGCCTGTACCGGTTGAAGAGGTGACAGGCACGTTTGCCATCAATACGGAGCTGCTTGATCTGATCATCGGAAATACCTACAATGACTACCGGCTGAGCGGACTCATCAGCAGCGAGAGCATGACGGATGGGGTTTATACTGTCACCATCGACTCGATGTGTCTCCGGCTGCAATTTTACAACACCAGTTACAACAGTCATGTGATCGACCCGAACACGAATAAACCCTATAGCACATGCAAACCAAACGTTGCGAGCGTGACTGACATCAGCGCATTGTTTGGCCTGTCCACCGTGACCTACGAAACCCTGTCTGCTCAAAAGCTCAGCGCACTCACTCTGAATCAGGACGACGACTACGGCTGGGCGGTCAGCTTTTCCTATGAGGAGTGCAGCATTCGCCTGGCGAGCAGCGAGGATGGAACGATTGTCAGCGGTGCGGAAAACGAGATTATCCCGCCCCAGACCTCTGACACGGATGGTGATTACGTGCTGAGCGGACGCGTACTGAGCGCGACGACGGGCAACGGGCTCTCGGGTGCCGAGCTGGAAATCGTCTCGGTCAACAGCGGGGAGACGGTGACTACCACCAGCGAGACGGGGGGCTACTACAGTGTGGCTCTGGAACCGGGGAGCTATGAAGTCACAGTCTCTTATACCGGATACCTCACGGAGACCTTTGATGTGACAGTCAATTACACGGCGGTCACATCGGAGAACTTCACCATCTCCCCTGTCCTTGGGAACAATGAGATCCGCATTGTGCTGGAGTGGGGTGACTCCCCCCGGGATCTGGACAGCTACCTGATCGGCACGACGGACAGCGGCACGTCTATCCGTACCTGGTGGCAGGACAAGAGAGCTACGGCGAGCGACGGCACGCTGCTGGCGGAGCTGGACGTAGACGATGTGGACGGATATGGGCCGGAGACGACCACCCTCTACGATGTGAACGGGAGCTATCAGTTTGTCGTGGTCGATTTCAACGGCACGGGAACCATGTCTGACTCCGGCGCTACCGTCAAGGTGTATGTGGGAAGCAATGCTCCGGTGACCATCAATATTTGCTCCGGCCTGGAGAATGGATGGTTGGTTTGCTATATCGATCACGGAGTGGCGACGGTGGCCAACACCAGAGCTGAGACAGTGAATGGAATCGCAAAATGAGGACGGTTCTGATAGCCCTGACGATCCTGACCGGCGTCGTGGAACTGATGCTAGTCGTTGCAGTCCTGATGCTGAGAGCACCTGGAAGACAGGACGCACGCCAGATCTGGGAGCTGGAGTTGGCGGATATGAGCACCGGACGGCGCCAGCGGTGCCGATTCCGGGGGAGACTGAATCTGGGCCGCACGACCTCACCGGAGCAGCGGGAAGGATGGATGTTCCTGGGCGGAAATCCGACCATCAGCCGGTGGCAATGCTGCCTGTCCGTGGGGCAGGGCTCGGTCTGGATCAGCAATACCAGCCAGGTCAATGTCAGCCGGTGTAACGGCCGTATGCTTGACAGCCCCAGGCGTCTGTATGAGGGAGACTTTCTCAAGCTGGGCGACGCGAATTATTGCGTGACGCAACTGTACCGCGTAGCCTGAAAACGCCACAAATGCAGGAACCGTAAATAGCAAGAAGCGCTCCGACCGTATGGCCGGGGCGCTTCAATCTGTCAAACGACTCCAATTTGCGCTAAGCCAAACGGAAGCCGTCCTGCAAAACGGCACAGAAATTGCGAAAATAAGGCGGGAAAAGGAGCTCTTCCAGCTCCGGAACGCCAGCTTTTGGTTCTCTGTCAAGAGTTGGGGTAGAGAAAAAACAGCATCAGGCATACAGG
>JAJQFJ010000020.1 GCA_021201185.1 Clostridiales bacterium | reverse complement strand
ACCATGTCGCTCATCACGTCGCCGTCATAGTTCTTGCAGGCCCAGATGAAGCCGCCCTTGGAGCGGATGACCCTGGCCACGGCGTCGTCGATGAGGGTGTAGAAATAGGTGATGCCCGCCGCCTCAAAACGGGCCTGGTACTCCGCCTCAAAGATCTCCTGGAAGATGTCCTTGAAGGTGTGGTCATACTGTTTGGAGATGGTGTCCTTGGTGGAGAACCACAGGTCCTGCCGGGTGTCCAGGGCGTACTGGAAGCAGGAGCGGGCGAAGGAGCGGATAGAGGTATCCTTGTTGAACTGCCCCTGAAGCACGCCGGGGCACTCGAAGTCATAGACCGTCTCCCGGAAGGAGGTGCCGTCCTCGCCGGTGTAGACCAGCTCCGCCTTGCCGGGGCCGGGGACCCGGTACTCCGTGGCCTTGTACACGTCGCCAAAGGCGTGACGGGCGATGGTGATGGGCTCCTTCCAGGTCTTGACCACCGGAGAGATGCCCCTGACCATAATGGGAGAGCGGAACACAGTGCCGTCCAGGATAGCCCGGATGGTGCCGTTGGGGCTCTTCCACATCTGGGAGAGGTTGTACTCCTTCACCCGCTGGGCGTTGGGGGTGATGGTGGCGCACTTCACCGCCACGCCGTACTTCTTGTTGGCATTGGCGGCATCGATGGTCACCTGGTCCTTCGTCTCCTCCCGGTGCACCAGGCCCAGGTCGTAATACTCCGTTTTCAGCTCCACAAAGGGGAGGATCAGCTCGTCCTTGATCTGCTTCCACAGGATACGGGTCATCTCGTCCCCGTCCATCTCCACCAGGGGAGTGGTCATTTTGATTTTTTCCATGAGGCGCCCTCACTTTCGACAGGGCAACTGCCTGTCCTTTATTTCTTTACCAGTATAGCGTAAAAAAGTAGCCGCTGCAATGGTCAGCTGTGACAAAATCCGGATTTCTCCGGCCCGGTTCGTGAACGGTCAGGTCAGTAATTGGCCTCCATGCCCCGGATGAGCCGATAGAGCATGGTGTTGACCGGGGTGGGGACGTTGTGCTCCCGGCCCAGCTCCAGAATGACCCCGGTGAGGGTGGCGATCTCGGTGGGCCGCTTGGCCTGGATATCCTGGAGGGTGGAGGCGTGGTGATGGTAGGTGTCCGGCAGCAGCTTGCCGTAAAACTCCTGCCGATAGCTGTCGCTGTCCGGCCAGAAGGTGGCGTAGCCTGCGGCGTCCATGACGGCAAAGATCTCGTCCACCACGTCGTCCATGATCGCCCGCGTCTCCGGGCACTCCCCCAGCGCGCCGTAGTGTACCCCCAGCACCGCTCCCAGGGGGTTCAGGGCGCAGTTGTAGAGCATTTTGGCCCACAGGGCCTTGTCCACCTCATTGCTGGCCTGGGCAGGGAGGCCGCTCTCCCGGATGGCGTCGGCCAGGGGCTCCATAGGGGCGCAGTCCAGCCCGTAGAGGCTCCCCAGCAGCACCGGGGCGGTGTGGACGGTGATATTGCTGACGTTGGGTGCGGTGCGCTCAAAGCCGGTGATGACCCGGGCGTTCCACACCTGCTCGGGAGAGAAGAAGCGGCGATAGGGCCGGTCGTTTCCCCAGCCGTTCTGGAGGATGACCAGCCTGCCCTGGGGCTTCAAAATGTCCCGGTGGGCGTCCAGCTTTCGGCTGATGTCGTCGTTGGCCAGGGTCTTGGCGCAGATGAGGATGTAGTCGAACTGCCCCGGTGCGAAGACGGCGTAGTCCGATTCCGCCCGCACCTGTGACGGCGGGATGTGTACCTCCCCGAACAGCCCGGTGCGGTGGACGCCGCCGGAGCGGATGGCCTCCAGAGTTGCGCCCCGGGCGAAGAAGGAGACCTGCTGCCCGGCGTCTGCCAGCCCGGCCCCCAGAGCGACGCCAATGGCCCCGGCCCCGACGATGAGAATTTCCATGGTGAGTCCCTCGTTTCCTGTGAACTGTCACCATTATATTGCATTTTCTGCCTCTCTGCAAGCCCTCCCCTCCGGCAGGCACAGCACCTCCTATATGCCTCCCTCTTTGAGGGAGGTGGCACGGCGCAAGCCGTGACGGAAGGAGTGCAGTATGCATTACAAATCCGCTCTAATCTCTTCGGCGAATACGTTAAAAGGTGTTTGCAGCGGCTTTCGCTCTCCCTCAGTCGCCTTACGGCGACAGCTCCCTCAGGGAGGGAGCCTGGGTGGGAATATTCAATTCTTTGACGTCTCCTCTCAAAATGATTCCCTCCCCTCCGGTAGGCACAGCACCTCCCCCACAGGCAGCCGCCCTGCGTCCAGCAGCGCCGCCAGCGCCGGGAGGGTCGGGCACCCGTCGGGCAGAGTCAGGCCGGGCAGCTCCAGCCGCCAGCCGCCCATGGACGGGTCGTCGTCCCCCACCGGGAAGAATCCGGGCCGCCACTGTCCCGGGAGGAAGGAGAGGGTGGCCGCCGCCCCGCCCTCCACCAGGGGGACGCCCAGCTCCTGCTGCAGATTCCAGCAGAAGGTCTCCTGCCGGAGCAGAGAGAGGGACAGGGCCTTGACCTCCCGGGCCAGAGCCTGACAGGTACGGAGATAGCTCCGGGTCAACCGGTCCCCCCGGACAGCCACCACCGACCGGCAGGGCTCCAGCCCCCGCTGCCGGAGGTCGGCCAGAATCAGGGGAGCCGCCACCGCCTGCCACAGGCTCCGGGTGTGCACCATAGGATAGTAGGGGACCAGAGGACAGGGGGCCAGCAGGCGGCGGCAGCCCGCCTCCTCCAGCTCGTCCAGTCCCCTGGCCATCCGCCGCCGGGCCAGCAGGCTCTCCGGCGAGCCAGGGAGCCGGGCCTCCCAGACGGTCAGGCCCAGAACGTCGTGCTGTGCCACCCGCACCCGACGGCCGTGTCCCACAAAGTGTAAGTATCCAACCAACGCACTTCACCTCAGGATAAGGGTATGCGTCAGGCCGGGAGATTAGAACCGGCTCTTTTGGGCGATTTCCCGGCGTTGTGCTTTTGGGCGGAATATGCTATACTGTCAGTCAAATATCAGTCAGAATCAGCCGGGCGGCTCCGGAGCCGTCCCGGAATACGGTGGTGATTTCATGCTCCAAATCAGCAATCTCCGTCTCCCTCTGGACGCAGGTCAGGAGGAGCTGGAGCGCCGGGCCGCCAAAGCCCTCCGCATCGGCCGGGGAGACATCCGGGAGCTCCAGCTGGTGAAGCAGTCCATCGACGCCCGACGGAAGGGCGACCTCCACATGGTCTATACCGTCAACGTCCGGGTGTCGGACGAGGAGGGGGTGCTGCGCAGAGTCGGCCCAACGGTGCGCAGACTGGAGCGCGCGCCCTACCGCTTCCCAGAGGCCGTCTCCTGTTCCGGCCCCCGGCCCGTGGTAGTGGGCATGGGGCCTGCGGGGCTGTTCGCCGCCCTGTTTCTGGCCTGGGCGGGCATCCCGCCTGTCGTGGTGGAGCGGGGCCGTCCGGTGGAGCGGCGGCAAAAGGACGTGGAGCGGTTCTGGGCCACCGGCGCTCTGGACCCTCGTTCCAACGTCCAGTTCGGCGAGGGGGGCGCGGGCACCTTCTCCGACGGCAAGCTGACCACCGGTACCCACGACCCCCGCATCTCCGCCGTGCTGGACACCTTTGTGGAGATGGGGGCCCCCGCAGACGTGGCCTGGTCCTTCCGGCCCCATGTGGGGACGGACATCCTCCGCCAGGTGGTGCGCAATCTCCGGGAGGCGTTGCTCCGACTGGGCTGCGAGATCCGGTTTGAGACTGCCCTGGTGGGTCTGGAGAGCGAGGGCGGCGCGCTGACCGCCGCCCTTCTGGAGACGGAGCATGGCCGGGAGCGGCTTCCCGCCTCCCGGCTGGTGCTGGCCCCGGGGCACTCCGCCCGGGACACCTTCGCCATGCTTCACAGCCTGGGTCTTGCCATGGAGCCAAAGCCCTTCGCCATCGGTGTGCGCATCGAGCACTGTCAGCAGGCGATTAGCCAGGCCCAGTACGGCCCCGCCTGGGAGCGTCTGCCCCCCAGCGACTACCATCTCTCCTGTCACCTGCCCGGCGGCCGGAGCGCCTTCTCCTTCTGCGTCTGTCCGGGGGGAACGGTGGTGGCCTCCGCCTCGGAGCCGGGGCGGCTGGTGACCAACGGCATGAGCTGTCGGGCCAGAGACGGGGAGAACATCAACGGCGGCTTTCTGGTGGGAGTCGGCCCGGAGGACTACCCCGGCGCAGACCCCCTGGCGGGCGTCCGATTCCAGGAGCAGTGGGAGGAGGCCGCTTTCCGCCTGGGGGGCGGCGGCTTCCGTGCCCCGGCCCAGCTGGCGGGGGACTTTTTACAGCGGCGGTCCTCGACAGCCGGGGGAGCCATTCGGCCCACCTATCGGCCCGGGGTGACCTGGACGGACGTGGGGCTTTGTTTGCCGGACTATGTGACGGAGGCCCTCCGGGACGCCCTCCCCCTGCTGGACCGGAAGCTCCACGGCTTTGCCACACCGGAGGCGGTGCTCACCGGAATCGAGAGCCGTTCCTCCTCCCCTGTGCGGGTGCTTCGGGGAGCTGATTTTCAGTCCAGCCTCCGGGGGGTCTATCCCTGCGGGGAGGGCTGCGGCTACGCCGGAGGCATCGTCAGCGCCGCCGTGGACGGCATCCGCATTGCCGAGGCGGTGGCAACCGGCTGACCGCCGGTTTTTGGGCAAAATAAATGTGGGTCAGGCTTTCGCCTGGCCCACTCGTTTTATTCTTTTTCCGGTCCCGGGACCACTTCCACCACCGTCAGGGTGTCTCCCGCCACGGTGAACCGCACGTCCCGGCCAGCGAAGGTCAGGCCGTAGCGGCGGTCTGGGTCCCTCTGGTAAGCGGGGCGGGGGTCCTGGGCCAGCACGCCGATGAGCGCCTCCCGCTTTTCCGGGGGGATACGCTCCAGCAGCGGCTCCGGGAAATCCACCTCCAGCGTCCGCCGGACCACCTGGTCGGTGAAGCCGCCGGTGGCCTCCGGGTGACAGTCGGCATAGGGGAGATAGGGCTTGATGTCCAGAATGGGGGTGCCGTCCATCAGGTCTGCTCCGGAGACCGCCAGCACCGGGCCGGTCCCCGGGCGGCTCTCCACCGACACCAGCTTCACCACCGACAGGCCGATGGGATTGGGGCGGTAGGGGGACCGGGTGGCAAAGACCCCCATGGTCTCGTTGCCCCCCAGCCGGGGCGGGCGGACGGTGGGGCTCCAACTGGTACGAATCGCCTTGCTGAACTGCCAGATGAGCCACAGGTGGGAAAACCCCTGAATGCCCCGGAGGGCGTCCGGGTTCCGATAATCCGGCTCAAAGACGATTTCCCCCCGCAGGGCGTCCACCAGGCCGCTCTGCCGGGGGACGCCGAACTTGGTGGAAAAGTCCGTGTGGATGCGGGCGATGATTTTGACGGGGAATTCCTCCGCCGATGTCTGCTCCTTCATCTCATTTGCACCCCGGCGCGGCGCAGCCGATCTCCTCGGCGGGGATGGGATACCGCTCGGTAAAGCAGCCGTCGCAGAAGCCGCACTGAGCGTCCGGGGCGATGTGGTGCAGCCCCTCCAGGCTCAAAAAGGCCAGGGAGTCCGCCCCGGTCATCTCCCGGATCTCCTCCAGGGAGTAGTGACAGGCGATGAGCTTTTCCTTGTCCGGGATGTCGGTGCCAAAGTAGCAGGGGGCGATGAACTCCGGAGAGGAGATGCGCATATGCACCTCCGTAGCCCCCGCCTGACGGAGCAGGCTGATGATGGCCTTGCAGGTGGTGCCCCGGACAATGGAGTCGTCGATCATGACCACCCGCTTCCCCGCCACCTGGCTCCGGAGGGCGCCCAGCTTGATACGCACCGCCTGTTCCCGGCTCTGCTGGTTGGGGGTGATGAAGGTCCGGCCGATGTACCGGTTTTTCACAAAGCCTTCCCCGTAGGGGATGCCGGACTCGGCAGCGTAGCCCATGGCGGCGTCCAGGCCGGAGTCGGGCACGCCGATGACCACGTCCGCCTCCACCGGGGACTCGCGGGCCAGAAAACGCCCCGCATTCCGCCGGGCCTCGTGGACCGACTGGCCGCAGATGACGCTGTCCGGACGGGCAAAATAGATGTATTCAAAGATGCACAGATGGCTCATCCCCTGGCAGTTGGTGCGGATGGAACGGACAGTGCAGGCGGTCTGGCCGTTTTTCTCGTCGGGCGGCTCCACCACCACGATCTCTCCCGGCTCCACCTCCCGGACATACTCCGCCTCCACCCCGTCCAGGGCGCAGGACTCGCTGGCAAAGAAGATGGAGTCTCCCTTTTTGCCGATGCAAAGGGGCCGGAAGCCCCAGGGGTCCCGGGCGGCGATGAGCTTCCGGGGGCTCATGACGATGAGGGAGAAGGCCCCCTTCAAATGGCGCACCGCCCGGCTCACCGCCTCCTCCACGCTGGGGCAGGTCAGCCGCTCCCGGGCGATGGCATAGGCGATGATCTCCGTGTCCGAGGTGGTCTGGAAGATGGCCCCGTTGTACTCATACTCCCGGCGGAGGGCCTCGGTGTTCACCAGGTTGCCGTTGTGCACCACCGCCAGGGTTCCCTTGACGTATTTCAGGGTCAGGGGCTGGGCGTTCTCCCGCTTTCCCGCCCCGGTGGTGGCGTAGCGGACATGGCCCACCGCCATGGTCCCGCCCAGCTCCCGGAGCTTTTCCTCATCGAACACGTCCCCCACCAGGCCTACGTCCTTGTAGTAGGACAGCTCCCGGTCGTTGGTGGTGGCGATGCCGCAGGCCTCCTGGCCCCGGTGCTGGAGGGCGTACAGCCCGTAATAGGTGGTCTTGGCGCAGTCCCCCTTGGGGTCCCAGCAGCCAAAGACGCCACATTCCTCATGGATGCTCATGGAGTGTCCTCCTCAGTTCATTCTGTCGTTGTGCGCTCCTTATTCCGGCACGGCGATGCGTCCGGCGATGGCAGAGGCGGCGGCGGTGGCGGGGGAGGCCAGGAAGATTTCCACCTTAGAGGTCCCCATCCGGCCCAGGAAGTTCCGGTTGTTGGTGGCCACCACCCGCTCCCCGTCGGTGAGGATGCCCCCTGTCCGGCCGCAGCAAAGCCCGCAGCCCGGGTGGGTGATGATGGCCCCTGCCGCCGCCAGAATGTCCAGCGTGCCGTTCTCCAGCGCCTGGAGATAGACCTTCCGGCTGGCCGGGGTGACGATGAGCTTGACAAAGGGGGCCACCTGATGGCCCTTCAAAATGTCCGCCGCCGCCATCAGATCCTCCAGCCGCCCGTTGGTGCAGGAGCCCAGGAACACCTGGTCGATCTCCAGCCCCGCCAGCTCGCTCACCGGGCGGATCTTGTCCACCTGAGAGGGGCAGGCCAGCACAGGCACCAGCTCCTCCGCCTGATAGTGGAGGGTACGGATGTAGCGGGCGTCGTCGTCCCCGTGGAGGGCACGCAGCTCCTCTGTCAGGGGAACTTCACAGTATTCCGCCGTCTTTTCGTCCGGGGCGAACAGGGCGCACTTGGCCCCCGCCTCCACTGCCATGTTGGACATGGTCGTCCGGCTGGAGACGGACATGGCCTCCACGCAGGAGCCGGAGAACTCCAGGGCGCAGTAGGAGGCCCCGGCGGCGGTCAGGTCGCCGATGATGCGGAGGATGACGTCCTTGGAGGCCACGTTGTCCGGCAGGACGCCGTTGATGACGATGCGGATGGTCTCCGGAATCTTCACCCACAATGTCCCGGTGCCCAGAATGGCCGCCATCTCGGTGTAGCCGATGCCGGAGGAGAAGGCCCCCACACAGCCGTAGGTGGTGGTGTGGCTGTCGGTGCCAAAGACCACGTCTCCCGGCTTCACATACCCCGCCTCGGTCATGAGCTGGTGGCAGATGCCGTCGGAGCGGTGGACGTGGGTCAGGCCATTCTGGGCGGCAAATTCGTTGCCGATCCGGTGATGCCGTGGGTCGTCCAGCTGACTGGCGGGCACCAGATGATCGTAGATGAGCACCACCTTGTCCGGGTCCCACAGCCGGGTAAAGCCCATCTCCTCAAATTTATCTTTCACAAAGGGGATAAAGATGTCGTGAATCATCACCCGATCCACGTTCACGGTGACGATATCACCCGCCTTTGCGTCATTCAGACCGGTGTTCCGGCGGATGAGTTTTTCAATGAAGGTCGCTCCCATGTCTCTCCCCTCCTCAGTCCAGACCGTTCCGGCGGCGCATAGCCTTTACCAGGCCACCGGCGTTGATGATCTCCAGCAGATTGTCCGACAGGGAGGCGATGGGATAGGTCTTGCCCTTGCAGACGATCTCCTTCCCTACTGTCACCGCCACCTCGTCGCCGTCTTCTACGTCAGCCCGGAGGGCGGGGCACTCAATGAGCAGCAGGCCGTTGTTGATGGCGTTGCGGAAGAAGATGCGGGCAAAGCTCCCGGCGATGACGCAGCGTACCCCCAGGGCCTTGATGACCTCCGGGGCCTGCTCCCGGGAGGAGCCGCAGCCGAAGTTGCTCCCGGCCACGATCACGTCTCCCGGCCGGATTTGGGCCGCCAGCTCCGGGCGCAGAGGGGAGAAGGCGTAGGGCCGCATATCGTTCACGGTTTTCAGGGCCAGGTATTCCGTGGGGATGACGATGTCCGTGTCGATGTCGTCCCCAAGCACCCAGACGCGGGCGGTAAATGTCTCTGCCATGATTCAGCCCTCCACAGGGGGGAGCCGGTCCGCCGTGGCGATCTCCCCCAGAATGGCGGAGGCGGTCACCGTCTCCGCAGAGGCCAGGTACACAAAGGAGCCGGGATGGCCTGCCCGACCCTTGAAGTTGCGGGTGCCGGTGCTGATGAGGGTCTCCCCCTCACCGATGACCCCCTGGCAGCTGCCCCAGCAGACGGAGCAGTTGGGGTTCATGACGATGGCCCCGGCCTCCATAAAGGTCTTCAGCAAGCCCTCCGCCAACGCCCGACGGTAAATTTCCCCGCTGGCGGGCACCACCAAAAAGCGAACTGTATCCGCCACCTTCCGGCCCCGGAGAAGGGCCGCTCCCGCCCGGAGGTCCTCCATCCGCCCGTTATTGCAGGAGCCGAGGAACGCCTCGTCGATGGAGATGCCCCGGCACTCGGTCGCCGGGACCACCTGGTCCACAAAGTGGGGCTTGGCCACCACCGGAACGATACTGCCCAGGTCAATGTCGTAGGTTTCGGCATAGACGGCGTCCGGGTCGCTGTGGAACACCTCCTTGGGCGTCCGGCCCCGGGCGGCGAGGTAGTCCAGGGCCACCCGGTCTGCCTCCATGACGGCGGTCTTCGCCCCCGCCTCCACGCAGAGATTGCAGATGGCAATGCGGTCGGACATAGTCAGAGTAGCCAGGCCCTCTCCCCCAAACTCCATGGCCTTGTAGTTGGCGCCGTTGGCCCCGATCTGTCCGATGATGGTGAGGATCAGGTCCCGGGCAGTGACGCCGGGGTTCAGACGGCCGTGGAGGTTGAATTTCAGGCTCTCCGGCACCAGCACCCAGCTGTGACCGGTGACCATGGCGTATAAGTAGTCGGTGCAGCCCACCCCGGTGCCAAAGGCCCCCAGGGCTCCATAGGCGCAGGTGTGGCTGTCCGCCCCGAAGATGAGCTGTCCCGGGCGGACGTGGTTCTCCATCATCAGCTGGTGGCAGACCCCCTTGCCCTCATAGAAGGTGATGCCGTGGGCTTTTGCGAAGTCCCGCATTTTCTTCTGGCTGGCCGCCGTCTTGGGGCTGTCCGAGGGGCAGTTATGGTCCACGATCCAGACCAGCTTGTTCACATCGGCGATGCGGGGATGGGCCAGCTTGTTGTACATGTCGATGGTCAGGTGGGTGGTGCCGTCGTTGCTCATGAGCAGATCCAGCTCCACCGTATGGATGTCCCCGGGACGGACGCTGTCCACCCCCGCCGCCGAGGCGATGATCTTTTCCGCCAGCGTCATGCCCATCTGTCACACCTCCTCGTTCAGAGAGGCCAGCAGGCCGCCCTGGTTCAAAATCTGCTGCATATAGGGGTTCAGTCGGGTGCAGGTGAACTGCTCCCCGTGGACGGTGGCCACTCCCTCGGTGAGGGACAGCTCCATCTCCTCCCCGTCCTGAACGTGGTCATACAGCTCCTTGCAGACAATCACCGGCAGGCCGATGTTGATGGCGTTGCGGAAGAAGATGCGGGCAAAGCTCTTGGCGATGACCGCCCGCACTCCCAGAGCCTTTAAGACCGCCGGGGCCTGCTCCCGGGAGGAGCCGCAGCCGAAGTTCTCCGCCGCCACCACATAGTCCCCCGGCTTCACCCGGCTGGCAAAGGTGTCGTCCAGCGACTCGAAGGCGTGGGACTTCATCTCCTCCACCGTGGGGTAGAGCAGGTACTGGGAGGCGATGATCTGGTCTGTGTCCACGTCGGTGTGGAATTTGAAGATTTTTCCCATATATGTCACTCCATTTTCCGGGCGGGGCCCGGCAGTCTGTTTCACCTATTATACATGGAATCTGCCGGGCGTGCAAGGGAGACAGGCTGATTCTTCCCGGGCGACTGTTTTTGGGAGGCGGCGCCCGTTTTGGCCTCTATTTTCCCTTCAAAGACTTGCAATCGATACGTTTATTCGGTATAATCTGTAAATATAGGATTCAATCAAAAGGAGGTCGGCAGAGATGTACGCAGAGCGCACGTTCTTCGCAAGCAAGCAAGCAAGCAAGCAAGCAAGCAAGCAAGCAAGCAAGCAAGTGTAACCGCGCTCTCCTGTCCTGTCAACCATCAAAAGGCACAAAAAAGCACATCCTGTCCACGCTTTTTCGTGGATGGGTGTGCTTTTTTTGCGTAAATGGCAGTGAATTCGCCTTGTTGGACCGCCGTATAGACAGGCAGACGAAACTCCAGTCAATCTCAGGGCGGAAGCAGCAGGCGTTTCCCAAAAGGGTTGCTGAAATTTAACCATATAAAGGAGCCGGATATCACCTTATGCAGAAATTGATAAAACAAATCCTACGGTTTGGCGTCGTAGGTGGCCTGGCCTTTTTGATCGATTACGGCATCCTGGCTTTTTTGACCGAGGTCGTCCGACTAAATTACTTGCTCTCCAGTGCGATTTCCTTTTCCGTATCTGTCATTTTCAACTATATCCTCAGCATCTTCTGGGTATTCGACGTGGACAGCGGGGCCAAGAAACAGGGCCGGAACTTTTCCGTCTTTCTCATTCTGAGCGTCGTCGGCCTCGGCATCAATCAAGCCCTGATGTGGCTGCAGGTTGAGCAGTTCCATTTGTACTATCTTTTGGCCAAGATCGTCTCTACTGCTATCGTCATGGTCTATAACTTTATTACCCGTAAATTGTTTCTGGAGAAGCGTTGAAACTGTTCTATTGTTAGACTAGAAAGGAGTCTCGATTCCCATGAATATAAAACTGTTTGCAAAGAAAGCTGTCCTCTTTTTTGTAGTTGCTATTTTCATTTATACGCTTCTTTCTGTCCTTGTTTCGGCTATGCCGAATGAACTAGTAGAGGAAAACGCCAACTTGTCCCTATCTATTTTAGAGGAAGAAGGCAATTACCCGAAATATTTTTTTAGCTCTAACGCCTCTATTCTAGACAATTTTACTGACATCAGAATGATTCAAGCAGCATTGACCGATGAAGAAAGTTCTATTGTGCAAAATGCCATGCTAATCAACGGCCGCATCCAGTATTGGCAAGGCTATCTGATTTTTCTCAAGCTCTTGCTCATCTTCTTCCGGATTTATCAGATTCGATACATCCTTTACTTCACTTTCTTTCTTCTCTTTCTCATTACAGCAGCCCTTATTTACAAAAAGATGGACTTCCCAACATTGTTTGCTTTTGCTGCCGGGGTGATAGCAACAAATGTGCTGTTCGTCTCGGTATCGTTACAGTACATCGGCGCATACTTCATCATGCTCATCAGCATTATTATATTGCTGACCTGTAAGGAGCGGCTGGTGGACCAGTTAGACTCTGCACTACTATTTTTCCTTGCTGTTGGTTCATTTACATGCTTCATCGATTTCCTGACTGCGCCTGTCATCACCCTCGGCGTCCCTCTGATGCTCTATATTTTGCTCAGTGGCAACCGTCTGCCCAGGCTGAGGCAGTTTGTGCACACCGTTTCGATCTCTGCCTCCTGGGCTATTGGTTATGCCCTTACCTTTGTATCAAAGTGGGCCATTGCAAGCATTCTTTTGCAAACCAATGCGTTCGCTTCTGCAATCAATCAGCTCTCGTTCCGAATGAATGGTTCTGAGGAGTATGTTGTGCAACGCAGCGAGACGCTTCAGAAGAACTTCAGCCTGATTGTTGGGTTCAACTGTTTTTCCCTGACCGAAATACTGGGCGCACTCGTTATCTTTGCCCTTATCATCGCCGTTTTCCTGTTCATCTACCGCAAAAAGGCTCTTCCCAGCTGCAAAGTGCTGTTCCAGAGAACATGGTTTTCTGATTTTATGCTTCTCATGGTGGGGCTCTATCCGTATCTCTGGTATATCGTCTTTGCAAACCATTCCACCATTCATTACTGGATGACATACAGGGATCAACTTCTGACTGTCTTTGCAGTCGTCTATGTCGTTGTCTCTTATCTATACTGTGCCTTTCGCACGATTCGAACACCTGCGGTTTCTTCTCCCTCTGACACTCAGTTCCCCACTGAGACGCAACTGCACACATAAGGTTTCGTCCATTCATTGAAATACCGCCGCCCGGCGGGGAACGAAGCGTTCCCGCCGGGCGGTCTTGCGTTGTCGCCTTACTTGTTGGCGGTATTGACGGTGTAGTTGGGGGCTTCCTTGGTGATATAGATATCGTGAGGATGGCTCTCCCGGAGACCGGCGGAGGTGATGCGGACGAACTGGCCCTTCTCCTGGAGGTCCGGGATGGTGGGGCAGCCGCAGTAGCCCATACCGGAGCGGAGGCCGCCCATGAGCTGATACATGGTGTCGGAGAGACTCCCCTTGTAGGGGACACGGCCCTCTACGCCCTCGGGGACCAGCTTCTTGTTGTTCTCCTGGAAGTACCGGTCCTTGGAGCCATGGGCCATGGCGGCCAGAGAGCCCATGCCCCGGTAGACCTTGAACTGACGGCCCTGGTAAATCTCCGTGGCTCCGGGAGACTCCTCGCAGCCGGCCAGGATGGAGCCCAGCATGACCACGTTGCCGCCGGCGACAATGGCCTTGGCAATGTCACCGGAGTACTGGATGCCACCGTCGGCGATGATGGGGATACCGTACTTGGCGGCGACGCAGGCGGCGTCATAGACGGCGGTGATCTGAGGCACGCCGATACCGGCCACCACGCGGGTGGTGCAGATGGAGCCAGGGCCGATGCCCACCTTGACACAGTCCGCACCCGCCTTGATGAGGGCCTCGGTGCCTGCGGCGGTGGCCACGTTGCCCGCAATGAGCTGCACGTCGGGATAGACCGCCTTGATGCGCTCCACCGCACGGAGGATGTTCCGGCTGTGGCCGTGGGCGGAGTCCAGGCAGAGCACGTCCACCCCGGCCTCCACCAGAGCGGCCACCCGGTCCAGCACATCGGCAGTAGCCCCGATGGCGGCGCCCACCAGCAGACGGCCCTTGGAGTCCCGGGCGGCGTTGGGGTAGGCCACGGCCTTCTCGATGTCCTTGATGGTGATCAGGCCCTTGAGCCGGAACTGGTCGTCCACGATGGGCAGCTTCTCCACCTTGTGCTCCCGGAGGATCTCCTTGGCCTCCTGGAGGCTGGTGCCCTCCTTGGCGGTGATCAGGTTGTCCCGGGTCATCACCTCGTCGATGAGCTTGTCCATGTCGGTCTCGAACTTCATGTCCCGGTTGGTGATGATGCCCACCAGCTTACCGGTGGACCGCTCACAGATGGGGACGCCGGAGATGCGGTACTTGGCCATGAGGGCGTCCGCCTCCGCCAGGGTGTGGCCGGGGGCCAGCCAGAAGGGGTTGGTAATGACGCCGTTTTCCGACCGCTTCACCGTGTCCACCTGCTCCGCCTGGGCGCCGATAGACATATTCTTGTGGATGATGCCAATGCCGCCCTCACGGGCCAGGGCGATGGCCATGCGGCACTCGGTGACCGTGTCCATGGCGGCGGACATGATGGGGATGTTCAGCCGGATCTGCTTTGTCAGGTTCGTCCGCAGGTCGATATCCGCCGGAAGGATGCTGCTCTCTGCGGGGATGAGCAGCACATCGTCAAAGGTGAGACCCTCTTTCAGGAATTTGGTGGATGCGTCCATGTTGACCATAAATTCCAGCTCCTTTCCGTCCTCTGTGGCAATGGTTGTTTTTTTGTTCTCTATTTTCTGCCCCGGATGGTCAGCCGCCCCTTGGCACACAGGTCGGTGAGGTCGTCCTCCGTGGCGGCGGGGATGCGGAGCACGCCGCCGCAGTCGCCGCAGCGCAGCTCGATGGAGGAGTAATGGAGGGCCACCGACCACCGCTTCGAGCCGCAGGTGCAGGAGACGCGGCCCGCTGAGGCGATGTCCTTCAGCTCGCCCAGCATCTCCTCCATGACCGTCTCATCCAGAAAGGCCGAGTCCGAGTTCTTGTCCCGGAGCTGCTGCTTGTCCATGGCCTGCTCCAGCCGGGGGAGGGCGGCAAATACGGCCCCCTCCTCCCCGATATAGCAGCAGTCGATCCCCGTCTCCGGGCAGGCAAAGCCCAGCAGCCGGTTGTCCATCATCTGCTCTCCGGTGATGGTCACCTGATGCTCCCCGCCGCAGGCGGCGCAGGGTACGGTGAACTGATAGCCTGTTCCGGTGTAATCCACCAGCAGCTCCGACTCCTTACAGGGGCAGGGCAGCTTCATCTGTCCCACGGACAGGGAGAACAGGCTCCGGTCCGCCACCACGCTCTGGCGGCATTTGGGACAGATAAATCCAATGGTACGGCGTTTTTCTTCCACGGATGCGCTCCTTTTCTCCGGGCAGATTTTGTGATTGCAGGTTCTATTATAGCAACGAAAAACCGAAAAGACAATCCATGTGTGTCACAAAACCGCAGGGTAAAGGGCACGATTTCATGGGCAATGTGAGAGCAGAAGGTCCTTTTCCGCTTTTTCTCTCCTCTCCGCCTTTTTCTTGACAATCCCTTCCAAATGCGAGACAATAGTCCCGGAACGGAGGAATATCATGACTCAAATCCACGGACAGCTGGAGCCCCTGACCCCGGAGGAGCTGACCGGCTGCTTTCCCTTTCTGGCGGAGACCTTCCCGGAGAACGAGCTAAAGCCCCTGAGCCGACTGCTGGAGCTGTACCGCCGGGGCATTTACGACATGTGGAAGCTGGTGGACGGCGATGCTGTCCACGGCTATGCCCTGCTTCTGCGGGGGGAGGGCTGCCGCTATGTACTGCTGGACTACCTGGCCGTACTGGACAAGGGACACGGCTGGGGCACCGCCTGTCTGGCGCTGCTTCAGGCCCGGTATCCCCAGGGTATTCTGGTGGAGGCAGAGGCCCCTCTCCCCGGCCTGCCGGAAGAGGAGCTGGCCCTCCGGGAGCGCCGTCTCCGGTTCTATCAGCGCTCCGGCTTTGTCCCCTGTCCCTTTGACAACTGCGTCTTTGGGGTGGTCTATCTCATCCACCTCTGGGCGCCGGAGCTGCCGGAGGACCGGAGCGCCCTGAGCGCCCGGGAGCTGTACCGCTACTATCAGATGCAGCTATCCCAGCAGATGTTGGAAAAACACGTCACCATCCAGGGCCTGTGCCCTTCCAAGGAGGAACACCCATGAACATACTCGTCACCATCCCTATGGACTCCCGGCAGCGGCAGATCCTGGCCGCCATCGCCCCGGAGGCCGCCGTCCGCTACACCACGGGGGCCGACGTCACCGGGGAGGAGATCGCCCAGGCGGAGATCATCCTGGGCAACGTCCCCATTCCCCTGCTAAAAAACGCAAAATGCCTGAAATGGCTTCAGCTCAACTTCGCCGGGAGCGACAATTACGCCGCCCCGGGCGTGCTACCGGAGGGAGTCCTCCTGACCAACGCCTCCGGTGCCTACGGTCTGGCCATCTCCGAGTGCATGCTGGCAGGCGTGCTCCACCTCATCAAGCACCTGGACCGGTATCAGCGGAACCAGGAGCAGCACCTGTGGCACGACGAGGGACAGGTCTCCTCCATTGAGGGCTCCACCACCCTGGTGGTGGGCCTGGGGGACATCGGCGGCTCCTTTGCCCGGCGGATGCACGCCCTGGGCAGCACCGTCATCGGCATCCGGCGGAACGTCACCGACCGGCCGGACTACCTCTCCGCCCTCTATCAGATGGACGCCCTGGACCAGCTGCTGCCCCTGGCGGACTTTGTCTCCCTGTCTCTGCCCAACAGCCCACAGACCCGGAAGATCATCGGCCCGGCACAGCTGGCCCGGATGAAGGACACTGCCATCCTCATCAACGTGGGCCGTGGCTCCGCCGTGGACACGGAGGTGCTCAACGACGCCCTCCGCTCCGGTGAGATCGGCGGCGCGGTGCTGGACGTGGTGGACCCGGAGCCCCTGCCTCCTGAGCATCCCCTGTGGGACGCCCCTCATCTGCTGCTCACCCCTCACGTCTCCGGCAACTACAATCTCCCGGAGACCCTGCGCCGGGTGGTGAACATCGCCCTGCGCAACCTGGCGGCCTACCTGAACGGTCAGCCTATGGAGAGCGTGGTGGACCGGGCCACCGGCTACCGCCGCATCGAGTCGGCGCGGTGATTCCATTTCCTGCGTACAACAGCCCCGGAGCAAAACGCTCCGGGGCTGTTTGAGCCTGTCGTGAAACGACAGGCTTTCGAACCAAATGCTCGTATTTGATTCGAAATGCGGCTCCTCTCCGCACTCGCTTCGCTCGCACAGTCGTCGCCTCCCTGTGTCTTTTTGCCGGTACACGCCCGGCTAAAAAGACGTATTTCACTTTATTTTGTTGCTTTCGCAACAAAACTCCTGCGGAGGGCTTCCTAAACTTTTTGCTCGGTTTTCTTTTCGTAGACAGGCTTTTTTGACAGACTGCAACAGCCCCGGAGCAAAACGCTCCGGGGCTGCTTGTCACCCCAGGTATTCCATGGGGTCCACCAGGACGCCGTCCTTTTTCACGGCGAAGTGGAGCCAGCCGCCCTCGTTGGATTCTCCGGCGGCGGTCTCCCCCACGGTGCCGATGACCTGCCCGGCGGAGACCTTATCCCCCTGCCGGACGGCCACCTCCTCAGACAGATTGCCGTAAATGGTCATCAGCCCGTCTCCATGGTTCAGGGTGATGACGGTGCCCAGGAGGGGGTCGCTCTCCACAGACAACACCTCCCCGTCCAGGGCGGCATAGACCTCCTCCCCCACCTGGGCGGCCAGGTCCACCCCGTTGTGGGTGCGCCAGTCCTCCAGAGCGGCGTTGTAGGTCAGCTCGCTGTCAGAGAAGGCGGCCACCGCCTCCCCGGAGACGGGGGCGGTAAAGCCGTCCTCCTCCGTCTCGGCCGTCTGGACCGCTTCCTCTGCCGCCGTCTCCGCCACCGGCTCTGTCTCCGTCTGGACGGTCTCCGCTGCCGGTTCCGCCGTCACCCCGGTCTCCTGGCTCTCCTGAACCGGCTCCTGGGCGACGGCCTCCTCGGTCGCAGCGTCGGCGGTCTCCGGGGCCGACTCCTCCTCAGCCTCTGGCTCCACGGCTTCGGCCAGCGCGTCCGCCGTCTGTTCGTCGGCCTCCTGCTCGTCCTCCGCGGTTTTGGTCTCCGTCTCCACCTCTACCTCCGCCGAGGCGTTGGCGGCGACGGAGGGGGTCTCCGTCTCCAGCTCCTGTCCGGCCAGCCACCAGAGATAGTACCCGGAGCCGCCGATGGCAAGGACACACAGCAAAAGCACCATGTAGAAGCCCTTGCCCAGGAGAAAATCGCCCACCCGGCGCACAAATGGTTTCTTCTTCATGTGAAAACACCTCCGAACCTCAGTATCACCGGGTCCGGAGGCGTTTATTCACAGCGTTTCCAATTTTTGTCCTTCCAGCCAGCCCTGAAGCCCGGCCAGGTCCGGGGCGATCTGTACATGGGGCACGGAGGCAAAGGCGGCGGCGGGGGTGGTGCCGTTGCAGACGGCGGCGAAGTCCAGCCCCGCCCGGCGGGCGGTCTCTGCGTCGATGAGGGTGTCCCCCACAAACAGCACCGCCTCCCGCCGGAGGTTCAGCCGCTCCAGAGCCAGGAGCGCCCCCTCCGGGTCGGGCTTGGGCCGGTGAATGTCCTCCCCGCCGACACACAGGCTCAGCCGGTCGGCCAGGCCGTAGTGGTCAAAGACCCGCTGGATGGTGGCCCGGCGTTTCGTGCTCACCACCGCCACCCGGATGCCCCCGGCGTTGAGCCAGTCCAGCAGCTCCACCGCCCCGGGGAACAGCCGGGTCTGGGACACCTGGAGGGGGTCGGCAATGTGGACGTAGCGCCTGCGAAATTCCGCCTGACGTTCCGCGTCCCCGTCCCCGGAGAGCAGGGTGTAGGCATCCTCCAGGGTCATGCCGATGGTGCGGCGCACTGCCTCCCCGTCCGGCCGGGGCAGCCCCATCTCCTCAAAGGCCCCGTAAAACCCTGCCTGGATGCACTCCGTCGCATCCCCCAGGGTGTAGTCAAAGTCAAAGAAAACGCCCTCATAGAAGGCCATGGTCATCCCCTCCCCGGTTCCTATGATACCGGGGGCGGGGTGGGTTGTCAAGCGGGACTTCCCTCACTCCACCCGGTTTTCCAGTGCGCCGCCCCGTTGAAAGGCCCGGGCGTTTTCCAGGGTGGTCTCCGCTATGGCCCGGAGGGCGGTGTGGGTGAAGAACGCCTGATGGCTGGTGACGATGACGTTGGGATAGGAGAGCAGCAGGGCCACCTTGTCGTTGGCCAGGATGTCGTCCGACAGGTCCTCAAAGGCCTGCTCCTCCTCGTTTTCGTACACGTCCAGTCCCACCGCCCCGAACCGGTGCCGCCGGAGCTGGTCCAGGAGGGCGTCCGTGTCGATGAGCTGGCCCCGGCTGGTGTTTACCAGGATGGCGATGTCCTTCATCCATCCCAGGGTCTCCCCGTTCAGCATGTGGTAGTTGTCCTCCGTCAGGGGACAGTGGAGGCTCACCAGGTCGCTCCGCCGGAGCAGCTCCTCCAGCCCCACATAGGTCACAAGCCCCTCCAGGGCGGGGTTGTGCCATCTGTCACACCCCAGGACCTCCATACCGAAGCCGTGGCAGATGTGGGCCATGGCCGCGCCGATCCTGCCAGTGCCCACGACGCCCGCCGTCCCCCCGTGGAGGTTCCGGCCCAGCAGACCGTCTAGGGCAAAGTTGTTGTTGCGTACCCTGATATAGGCCTTGTGGATGTGGCGGCAGCCCGCCAGGGCCAGGGCCATGGCGAACTCTGCTACCGCCTCCGGGCTGTACCCCGGCACCCGGAGGACGGCGATGCCCAGCTCCTTTGCCGCTTTCACGTCCACATTGTTGTACCCGGCGCACCGGAGCAGCACCAGCTTCACCTCGGCCTCCGCCAGAATGTCCAGCACCTCCCGGCCGCAGTCAGCGTTGACGAAGATGCACACCGCCTCATAGCCCCGGGCCAGGGCCGCCGTGTGCTCGTCCAGGTTGGCGGGCTGGAAGTCGATGGCGCAGTCGCCATCCCCCTCCGCCGCCAGAGGGTCAAAGTACAGATGATCGTAATCTCTTGCGCCGTAAAACAAAATCTTCATGGGGCAGCACTCCCTTCTCAGAGCAGTCTGCCCCAATGCGGCGGTCTTTAAGCGGCCTCGTCCCTCATTTCCTGGCGGGCCTCCCGCTCCGTATCCGCGGAAAACAGGAACCGTCCCTCCCGGGAATAGACCTCGATATGCTCCCTCACATGGCGAAACTCCACTTCCATCAGAAAGCCCTCCTTCCGGGAGCGCCTGTACGCGCCTCCCTCTGTTGATGGCTCTATGATAGCATGAGCTAAGTCCTATAAAACGGACTTTCGACGTGTTTTCGCGTTTCCGCGGCCGCGGAGTTGTCATACGTCAATATTTCTCCCTCAAATCGCCATTTTCAACGGATTTTTCTCCATTTTCTCTGGAAAATTCAGGGAAAGTGTTGACAGTGCAGTAAAAATCTGGTAACATTTTTCGTAACTGGTTGTAATCTTTGATACTGGACCCCCGCCAAAAGTTCCTGACCGCCTTTTGCGAGGGTAAGAGAGAGAGATGTTCGTCTATGGAGCACTTGTCCGCCGTCCGCCGTCGGCCCCTGGCCGCCCTGGGGACGGGCCTTTTCCTGGCGCTGGCTCTGTGCCTGGCCCTGTCCGTCCGGCCCGCCGGAGCGCTGGAGCTCACGGCAGATGAGGTATCTGCCCCCTCCCTGTCGCTGTCGCTCTCTCAGCGGGACTGTGTGGAGGATGTGGGCGGTCTCTCCGCCCTGCTGACCCAGGACTGCTACTATCTCCTGCTGGACGGTCATGTTCTGGTCACCGCCGACACGGAAGAGGCGCTGACCGGGCTGGTGCAGGCGGCGGTGGAAACGTACATCACGGAGGACACCATCTCCGTCTCTCTGGCCGACGCCGAACAGCTCCAGCTCTGTCAGGGCACTGTCTCTCTGTGGGAGCCTGCCGATCTGGCCGCAGCGGTGGACACCCTGGCCCAGGAGCTGAACGTGGTCACGGTGGAGCAGACGGTCCGTGAGATCGTCATCCGCTGTTCTACCGTTCAGGCAGAGGACGATACCATGTATGAGGACGAGGACCCCGTCGTCACCGAGGGCTCTGACGGTCTGAAGGAGGTCACCACCCAGACCACCTGTCTCAACGGAGAGGCCCAGGAGACGGTCACGGTGGACTTTGAGATCACCGTCAAGCCGGTGGATGAGGTCATCACCGTGGGCACCAAGGAGCGCCCGGAGTACATCTGGCCCGCCGTTGGCCGGATATCCTCCCACTTCGGCCGTCGGCACGTGGTGGGCGGCTCCTCCAATCACAAGGGCATCGACATCGCCGCCTCCTATGGCAGCGACATCGTGGCCGCCAAGGCGGGCACCGTCATCTATGCCCAGTGGAACAGCGGCGGCTATGGCTATCTGGTGAAGATCGACCGCGGGGACGGCACCGTCACCTATTACGCCCACAACTCCTCCCTCTGCGTCTCTGTAGAAGACGAGGTGGAGCAGGGGGACGTGATCGCCAAGGCCGGCTCCACCGGCAACTCCACCGGCACCCACTGTCATTTTGAAATACGCATCGACGGCACCCCGGTAGACCCGGAGGATTACCTGGAGTGACCGGAGCATCGCCTCATAAGGCAAACACCAAGGCCCCGGAACGTGACTTTCTCTCCACGTTCCGGGGCCTTATTGCGTCTGTCATGCTCAGTCCAGTCTGGTGCCGCCGAACTCGGACAGCTCCAGGCCCTTGTTTTTGTCCTGCACCCACTTGATGGACCAGGGAGCGGAGAAGAGCAGCAGCTTGTTCCCCTGGTAGTCCTCCACCAGCTTTACGTCCTGGCCGTTGCCCAGCACCAGCTCGTCCAGGTCCTCCACCGGGCTGTGGTCGATCCAGCGGACGTACTCATAGGGGAGATTTTCCATCACCAGGTCCACCCGGTACTCGTTTTTCAGCCGGTACTCGAACACGTCGAATTGCAGGGTGCCCACCACGCCCACAATGACCTCCTCCATGCCGGTGTAGGGGATCTTAAAAATTTGAATGGCGCCCTCCTGGGCGATCTGCTCGGTGCCCTTGATGAACTGCTTCCGTTTCAGGGTGTCTTTTGGGCGCACTCGGCGGAAATGCTCCGGGGCAAAGGTGGGGATAGGGTCAAAGCGGCACTTCATCCCCGGCTCGCAGATGGTGTCTCCGATGGAGAAGATGCCCGGGTCGAATACGCCGATGATGTCCCCGGCGTAGGCCTCCTCGATGATCTCCCGCTCGGCGGCCATAAGCTGCTGGGGGCGGGACAGCTTCACCTTCCGGTCCTGCTGGACCAGATAGACCTCCCGGTCGGCGTCGAACCGGCCGGAGCACACCCGGACAAAGGCGATGCGGTCCCGGTGGGCCTTGTTCATGTTGGCCTGAATCTTGAAGACAAAGCCGGAGAACGCGTCGGAGAAGGAGTCCACCACCGTATCTCCCGCTGTCCGGGACAGGGGCGGGGTGGTCATGCGGAGAAACTCCTCCAGAAACGCCTCCACGCCGAAGCTGGTCAGGGCGGAGCCGAAGAACACCGGGGACAGCTCTCCCCGGCGGACCGTCTCCAGGTCCAGGGACTCCCCTGCCCCGTCCAGCAGCTCCAGTGCGTCCCGCAGCTCCTGGCAGCGGCTCTCACCGATGACCTGGGGCAGCCGGGGGTCGTCCAGGGCGATCTCCTCGCTGTCGGCGGCCCGGGCGCTGCCGTGGGCGGTGAAGTGGAGCACCTGGCCCCTCTGCCGGTCGTAGACCCCCTGAAAGTCCTTGCCGCAGCCGATGGGCCAGTTCACCGGGCAGGTGTCGATGCCCAGCTCATGCTCGATCTCCTCGCACAGGTCGAAGGGGTCCCGGGCCTCCCGGTCCATCTTGTTGATGAAGGTGAAGATGGGGATGTGCCGCATGGCACAGACCTTGAACAGCTTCCGGGTCTGAGCCTCCACGCCCTTGGCGGCGTCGATGACCATGACGGCGGAGTCCGCAGCCATGAGAGTGCGGTAGGTGTCCTCGGAGAAGTCCTGGTGGCCCGGGGTGTCCAGGATGTTGATGCAGAAGCCCTGATACTGGAACTGCATCACCGAGCTGGTCACCGAGATGCCACGCTGCTTTTCAATCTCCATCCAGTCCGAGGTGGCGGCCCGGGCGTTGCGCTTGCCCTTGACCACCCCCGCCTGGTTGATGGCCCCGCCGTAGAGCAGGAGCTTTTCCGTCAGCGTCGTCTTACCGGCGTCCGGGTGGGAGATGATGGCAAAGGTCCTGCGGCGGCTGATCTCCGATTCGTATTTTGACATGGAAGGACCTCCGTGAAATTCATCTGGCAAAAATCGTTCTCATTATATCCGGTGCGGGAGAAAATTGCAAGAGCGGCCACAAATTCCCGGCATGATTCCCCTGTTTTCTCCCATACTGACAGGGAGAAAAAATCAGAGGAGGGACCGTCCCATGTCCAGTCCGTTCAGCCGCCGGGGGCGCATCCGCGCCGTCTCCTTTTTTGCCGCCATCCTGGTCATCGTCTGCGGCGTCGCCATTCAGGAGCGATACCGGGCAGACCAGCTCCAGCGCACTGTCTCCAACGCCTATCTCCACGCCTTCTCCGAGGTGACCGCCAGTCTGGACCGGATGGACGCCGCCCTGCAAAAGGGGCAGTATGTCACCTCTGCCCCCCTGTTCTGCTCTCTGTGCAGCGAGATCTCCGCCCAGGCCACCGCCGCCCAGATGGCCCTGGGGCAGCTCCCCAGGGCCAACGTGGAGCTGGAGCAGACCGCCGCCTTTCTGGCCACGGTGGGGGACTATGCCCAGGCGCTCTCCCGCTCCGCCGCCCTGGAGGGGACGTGGACGGAGGAGGACCGGGACAACTGGAGTCAGCTCTCCCAGGCGGCCCGGGCCCTCTCCCAACAGCTGGACGAGCTGGAGCTGGCGCTGTTTGACGACAGCTTCTCCATCGACGACGTGGAGACGGCCCAGGCCCGGCTGTCCGCCTCCACAGAGGAGACGGAGGAGCCCGTCTCCGGCTTTCAGTCGGTGGAGGCGGATTTCCCGGAGCTGCCCAGTCTGGTCTATGACGGCCCTTTCTCTCAGCACCTGACGGGCAAAACGCCCCTGGCGCTGGAGGGGCTGGAGGAGGTCTCTGAGGAGGAGGCGTTAGCCGTCGCCCAGGAGCTGCTGGGGGGCGAGGCATTGACGGTGGAGGGTATGGTAGAGGGGAACATCCCCACCTACACCCTTTCCGGGGAGACGGATTCCGGACGGAGGACCGTCTCTGTCACCCGGCAGGGGGGAAAGCTCCTCTCTCTGGTGACCCAGGGAACCCCGGCGGAGCAAAATTTATCCCCCGAACAGGGGGTGGAGGCCGCCCGGACGGCCCTGGAGCGGCTGGGCTACGGGGAGATGGGCGAGAGCTACTACTCCCTCCAGAGCAACATCCTGACGGTGAACTTCTGCGCCCTTCAGGACGGGGCATACTGCTACCCCGATCTGGTGAAGGTGTCCGTCTCCATGGCGGACGGCAGTCTGCTGGGCTTTGAGGCCCAGGGCTATCTCACCAACCATCAGGAGCGGACGCTGGAATCTCCCGCCGTCTCTCAGGAGGAGGCCCGGGAGGTGGTGTCGGATGATCTGAGTATTCTCTCTGTCCGCCAGGCGGTGATACCCAGCCAGGGGGAGTACGAGCGCCTCTGCTGGGAGTTCCTCTGCGAGACGGAGGAGGGCAGCCACGTCATCGTCTACGTCAACGCCATGACCGGGGCGGAGGAAAAAATCCTCCTGCTGCTGGAGGACGAGCACGGGACGCTGGCGATGTAGGCATTGTTGCGGGGATGGTCGGTGCGAGTTCGCCGGGGGCTTTCTGCTCACTGAAAGTCCCTGCTGCTCTCCCTCAGTCAGCTTCGCTGACAGCTCCCTCAGCGAGGGAGCCAAGGGGTTTGCGCCAGACCCTTGCCTCCCTCTTTGAGACGTAAGTGCCGCAAAGCGGTAGAGGTGGCACGGCAAAGCCATGACGGAGGGAGAGCAGCACGCACCTGCGTCAAGCTATGCAACCCCGGCAAATTCGTACCATCTCAAACGAAGCCTTCACCCCAGCATCCCCAGGCACCCCTCGAACTGCACCCCGTAGGGATGCTCCGGGCCGGTGCGGCGGATGGCGGCGGCGACGAAGGCGCCGGCAGTCTCCGCCGCCTGTTCCAGGGTGTCGCCCCTCATCAGCCGTCCCAGAAGGGCGGCGGCGAACAGATCCCCCGTTCCGTGGAACCGCCCCGGCAGGCGGGGCTGACCTTGAAAGACGGCGCACCCGTTCCCGGCGTGGTAAATCAGGTTGGTCGCCTGACCGGGGACGCAGTCCAGACCGGTGAGCACCACCGCTTTGGGGCCAAGCTCCCCCAGCCGCCGGGCCAGGCGGAGGCAGAAGTCCCCGTCATACCTCTCCGGCGTTGGTTCCCCCAGCAGGAGACAGCCCTCGGTGAGATTGGGGAGGAGGATGTCCGCCTGGCTGCAAAGAGATGCCATCCGGGCGGCGTAGTCCGGGCCGAAGCCGGAGTAAAACCGCCCGTTGTCCCCCATGGCCGGGTCGATGAGGATAAACGCGCTGTCACGGAGGTCGTCCACCGCCCGGGCGGCAAAATCGATGGCCCCCGCCCCCAGATAGCCCAGGGCCAGGGCGTCAAAGGTAAAGCCCTGCCCCATCCAGCTCTCCCAGACAGCCGGGAGAACGTCCGTCAGAGGGTGGACCACCGGCGGGTCAAATTCCGGCCCGGTGTGGGTGGAGAGGATAGCGGTGGGCAACACACAGCACTCCACCCCGCAGGCGGAGAGCACCGGCAGCGCCGCCGTCAGGGAGCACTGTCCCACACAGGAGAGGTCCTGGAGGGAGAGCACCCGCTTCCCGCCGGTCACCATTCCAGCACCAATCCCACCGGGCAGTGGTCGCTGCCGTGGATCTCGTTATGGATCTCCGCCGCCTGCACCCGGTCCCGGAGACGGTCGGAGACGATAAAGTAGTCGATCCGCCATCCCGCGTTGTTCTCCCGGGCGTGGAACCGGTAGCTCCACCAGGAATATATCCCCGTCCGGTTTGGGTAGAGATAGCGGAAGGTGTCGGTGAAGCCGGAGGACAGGAGGGCGGTCATCTTTTCCCGCTCCTGGTCGGAGAAGCCCGCGTTGCCCCGGTTGGGACCGGGGTTTTTCAGGTCGATCTCCTCATGGGCCACGTTCAGATCGCCGGTGTACACCACCGGCTTTTTCCGGTCCAGCTCCATCAGGTAGGCCCGGAGATCGTCCTCCCACTGCATCCGGTAGTCGATGCGCCGCAGTCCGTCCTGGGCGTTGGGGGTGTAGCAGCAGACGAAATAGAACTGGGGGAACTCCAGGGTGATGAGCCGTCCCTCATGGTCGTGGGCCTCGATGCCCATGCCGTAGGTCACGTTCAACGGCTCCAGCCGGGTAAAGACCGCCGTGCCGGAGTAGCCCTTCTTCTCCGCGCTGTTCCAGTACTGCCGGTAGCCGGGGAGGTCCAGCTCCACCTGTCCCGGCTGGAGCTTGGTCTCCTGGAGGCAGAAGATGTCCCCGTCCAGGGCGGCGAAGCTCTCCCCGAAGCCCTTCTTGATGCAGGCCCGCAGGCCGTTGACGTTCCAGGAAATGAGATGCATGGCTTGTCTCCTTTGTAGTGGCTGGTGAGTCGTGGGTCGTGTGTGAATTCGCGTTCCGTTTTTGATATCAAAAAAGACGCCGGAACCCCGGCGTCTCGTTCTGGTTCAGAGCGTCTCCCCTGCGCCGAACCACCGTTTTCCCGGAGCCAGCTCCCGCCGGTCTGCCGGGATGAGCTTCCGGAAAAAGGGGATGCGGGGCAGCGCCGTGAGCAGCAGCATCCCCAGGATGTAACAGGCAGCCAGCTCGCCCAGGCCCACGGTCAGGCCGTTGATTGCCCAGGCGGTGAGGAAGCCCTCCCCAAAGCCCACCTCCAGCCAGGCGATCTCGCCGCCTATGATGACCAGGTTGCACAGCACCGGCGGCAGAGGGGCCAGCCAGGGGTTCTTCATCCGGGAGGTCCACAGGGCGGCCAGCAGGGTGGCCAGGGAGCCGAACACCACATCCACCACTCCGTAGGCGGAGAGCAGGTTGGCGATGGCGCACCCCAGGAACAGCCCGGGGATCGCCTCCGGGAAGAAGAAGGGCAGGACGGTGAGGGCCTCGGAGAACCGGATCTGCACCGCAGAGTAGGACAGCATGGGCAGGGCCATGGTCAGCGCGGCGTAGACGGCGGCCACCATAGCCCCGAAGCACAGGGAACGGACGGTAGATTTTTTCATGACAGAATAGCCTCCTTTTAGGTTTAGAGTACAGAGGGCGTTGCCCTCTGCACAGCGGCGCACTCTGCCGGAGCGCGCCGGTTGGACCGGGTGGGAGAACCGGTCGGAGGTATCATATCACAATCCGGTCCGTCTGAAAAGGGGGAAGTCGGCAAAATTCGCCCCAAACAGGAAAAACGCCCCCGCAATCCTTGCGGAGGCGTTTGCAAACCGGGCGTCTGCCTTTTATATATACTTCTTGATGCCGTCGGTGGCAGTATCGGCGTCGGCGGAGATGGTGATGGTGAACTTCAGGCCGTTCTTTTCGCTGAACCGGTCCATCCAGTCCAGGAACTCCTCGATCTGGTTGGCGTCCTTGATGGGGACGACCTTGCTCAGGTTGTCGATAAAGATATGGGTGATGTCGTAGTTGCCTGCATAAAGGCCGCTGACGAAGCCCTTGAGCACCTCAAAATTGGGCAGATAGAAGTCGCTGGCCTCGATCAGACGGATATGATAATGAATCGCATAGACCAACTCCCGGTCCCACTCGATGCAGACGACGTTGCCGTGCTCCGTGAGAACCGCGGAATTGATCAGATCGATCAACTGCTTTGTCTTGCCAGAACCCTTGTGGTCCATGATAACTCTAACCATAATCAGTCACTCCTTTAAATTACACCCGATGACCCGGGTGGGATTGCTATGGAGATATTCTATCATAAACCCCTTCAAGATTCAACAGAGTTTTGTCATAAAATTGTAAATCAGCTTCCCGGAAGTGAGCGCCCTCTCCTGGGGCCGGGGACCCGGCTACCTCTGTTTCTGCCCGTTCTTCTCCTGTTGCGCCCCTCTGCGGCTGTGGGGGAGGCTCCGCTCCCCGCCGTTGACGTCCGGGGTCAGGGTGGAGGAAAATTCCTGCTCGAACCTCCGCCCCGGCTTCCGGGGAAAACTGCTTCTTTTCATTTGTCTCACCAACTTTTTCATCGTTTTAATTGCAGTTTGCTCCTGCTAACCCGATTTTATCCAACCTTTTTCAAAATTCGCACTTGATTTTTCCCCGCGGCGTGCTACAATAAGGACAACACCAGACAAGGAGGTTACTGTCATGGCCTATAAGATCACGGATTCCTGCATTTCCTGCGGCACCTGCGCTGACAACTGCCCCGTGGGCGCCATCTCCGAGGGCGAGACCAGCTATGTCATCGATGCGGATACCTGCATTTCCTGCGGCACCTGCGCTGGCAACTGCCCCATGGGAGCTATCGAAGAGGACTGATTCCTGTTCATACAGCCAAAGCCCGGCAAGCTGCTTGCCGGGCTTTGCTGTGCCTGTAGGAAGAAAGGAGGGACCCCCATGCCTCAACCACGCCCCCTCCCCGCCGACTTCTACGCCGGGGACACGGTAGACACCGCCCGCGCTCTGCTGGGCAAGCTGCTGGTGCGCCGGTACGGGGATGAGCTGCTGGCGGTGCGCATCAGCGAGACGGAGGCCTATGTGGGCCGGATGGACAAGGCCTGCCACGCCTACCAGTACCGGCGCACATCCCGGACGGAGACCCTGTTCGCCCCGCCGGGGACGGCCTACATCTACCTGATCTACGGGATGTACCACTGTCTTAACTTCGTCACCGAGCCGGAGGGGGAGCCCTCTGCCGTCCTCATCCGGGGCGGGGAGGCGGTGCTGGGACGGGAGACCATGTCCCGGCTGCGGTACGGCAGGGAGTGGGAGGCCCTCACCCCCTATCAGAGGAAAAACTTCCTCAACGGGCCGGGGAAGCTGTGCAGGGCCCTGGCCCTGACCCGGGCTCAAAACGGCCTGCCCCTGACCGGGCCGGAGCTGTGGGTGACAGAGGACGCCGGTCTGGGCCTGCCCCCCTATGAGGAGTACCGGCCCATCCGCACCGGCAAACGAATCGGCATCGACTACGCAGAGGAGGCCGCAGACTTCCCCTGGCGGTTTTACTATGGAGAGGAAGAGACATGAAGCTGTTTGACCTGGACGGGACGCTGATCGACTCCACCAGCCTGTGGAGGGACATCGACGTCGCATTTCTGGAAAAGCGTGGCCTCCCCTGGACGGAGGAATACAACGACGGGGTGGTACACGCCATTTTCCCCCAGGCGGCCCAGTTCACCAGGGACTACTGCCACCTGGAGGAGTCCCCGGAGGAGATCATGGAGGAGTGGCTGGACATGGCCCGGGAGGGCTACGGCCGCACCATCCCCGCCAAGGAAGGGGCGCTGGACTATCTGGAGCAGTGCCGCCGGGCGGGAGAACGGATGGCTCTGTTCACCTCGGCGGAGCCGTCTCTGTGCCGCCTGGCTCTGGAGCGTCACGGCTTTGACCGCTACCTCTCCCAGGTGGTGTATGCTCAGGACCTGAACATGGAGAAGCGGTCCCCCGCCGCCTTTGTGGAGGCCGCCCGGCGGCTGGGGGTGGTTCCAGAGGAAATCACCTTTTTCGACGACTCCCCGGTGTCCTGCCGGGGGGCCAAGGCCGCAGGCTACACCGTCATCGGCGTGTGGGATCGCTGCTTTGCCCACCAGGAGGCGGAGATGCGGGGCTTCTGCGACGGGTACATCCGCTCCTTCCGGGAGCTGACAGACGAAAGGCAATAAAAAACGGCCCTCTGACGGCAAAACCGTCGGAGGGCCGCAGCTTTTTTGGGGGTCACACCTTGGAGATGATCTTCCGGTTGATCCTGACCAGATACCAGGTGCTCAGGCACAGACTGGCCAGCTCTGCGATGGGGAAGGCCCACCACACATAGTCCAGCACGCCGGTCTGGGCCAGCAGCCAGGCCACCGGCAGCAGCACCACCAGCTGGCGGACGATGGAGATGATCATAGAGTAGAGGCCGTTGCCCAGGGCCTGGAACACGGTGCCGCAGGCGATGCAGTAGCCCGCAAAGGCGAAGCTCAATGCGATGGTGCGCAGGGCGGGGACGCCGATCTCCAGCATATAGTCCGAGGCGTTGAACAGCCCCAGCAGCTGGGCGGGGAGCAGCTCGAACACCGCCATACCCGCCAGCATGAAGCACATGGCGTAGAAGATGCCCAGCTTGATGGTGGTGATCATCCGGTCCCGCTTCCGGGCGCCGAAGTTGTAGGCAATGATGGGCACCAGCGCCCCGTTCAGGCCAAAGACGGGCATAAAGACAAAGGACTGGAGCTTGAAGTACACTCCCAGCACCGCCATAGCGGTGGAGGAGAAGGCCCCCAAAATCAGGTTCATGCCGTAGGTCATTACCGAGCTGATGGAGGCCATAATGATGGAGGGGACGCCCACAACGTAGATGCGCCGGATGGTGGGGCCGTGGGGCCGGAACCAGTTGCGCACTACAAAATGCAATTCTTCGTTGCAGCGGAAGTTCAGGCCGATCACCACGGCGGCCCCCACGAACTGGCCCAGGACGGTGGCGACGGCGGCTCCCGCCACCCCCAGCTCCGGGAAGGGGCCAAGGCCGAAGATGAGCACCGGGTCCATAATGATGTTGACCACGGCTCCGGACATCTGGGAGATCATGCTCAGCACCGTATGTCCCGTGGCCTGGAGCAGCCGCTCAAAGACCAGCTGAAGGAACATCCCCTGGCACAGCAGGGCGCAGATGGTGAGATAGCTCACCCCGTACTCCAGGATGGCAGAGTCCTCCGCCACCTGGCTGGCGTAAAAGGGCCGCACCACCGTCTGGGACAGCACCATAAACACGGCCATGGAGCAGAAGGCAAGGAAGATGCCGTTGCTGGCCGCCCGGTTGGCGGTGGCCTCGTCCCCCTCCCCCAGAGATTTGGAGAGCATGGCGTTGATGCCGACGCCGGTGCCGGTGCCCACGGCGATCATAATATTCTGTGCCGGAAACGCCAGGGAGACCGCCGTCAGGGCGTCCTCTCCCAGCATGGAGACAAAGATGCTGTCTACCACATTGTAGCAGGCCTGCACCAGCATGGACAGCATCATGGGCAGCGCCATGGTCAGCAGCAGCCGGTTCACCGGCATGGTGCCCATTTTGTTCTCGTGAAGCGCGCTGGATGATTGCACTTGTTTTCTCCTCCTTTTGCATTGCCTTTCATATCAGGCATACTAGGCTCCGTCCCGCAGACTGGCAAGGGCATTGGCACCTCTGCGGGACGGAGTTGCGGTATTTTACCACGACAGATTATAGCGATTCTGTATTGGTTGTCAAGCATGGAAACCGGGTCATTTCATCTCTTTTTCCAAAAGCGCAAAATTGTCGGTGAAATTCCACGAAAAGCCGGTTTTCATTTTCCCTCTGTCATGATATACTGTACAATAGAATTGGGGGCTTGCCCCGCACGCCGGGAGAACGTCCCATTTTGATTTTTACAAGGAGGACACACGCCATGATTAACATTCCCCAGGTCAAGCTCGGCATCATTGCCGTCAGCCGCGACTGTTTCCCCATTGCCCTGTCCACCCAGCGCCGGAAGAACATCGCCGCCGCCTATGGTGAGGGCCTGTACGAGTGCCCCATCACTGTGGAGAACGAGAAGGATATGCTCAAGGCAGTGGCCGACGTGAAGGCGGCCGGGGTCAACGCCCTGGTGGTGTTCCTGGGCAACTTCGGCCCTGAGACCCCGGAGACCCTCATCGCCAAATACTTTGACGGCCCCTGCATGTTCGTGGCCGCCGCCGAGGGCGACGGCGACATGATCAACGGCCGGGGCGACGCCTACTGCGGAATGCTCAACTGCTCCTACAACCTGGGCATGCGCCATCTCAAGGGCTACATCCCCGAGTACCCCGTCGGCACTGCGGAGGAGCTGGCGGAGAAGATGCACGAGTTCGTCCCCATCGCCCGGACGATTCTGGGCCTGAAGGACCTGAAGATCATCACCTTCGGTCCCCGTCCCCAGGACTTCTTCGCCTGCAACGCCCCCATCAAGGGCCTGTACGAGCTGGGCGTGGAGATCGAGGAGAACTCCGAGCTGGACCTGCTGGTGTCCTATCAGCAGCACGCAGGCGACCCCCGCATCCCCGACGTCTGCGCCGACATGGCCAAGGAGATGGGCGAGGGGCGGTACTATCCCGAGCTCAACGAGCGCATGGCTCAGTTTGAGCTGACCCTGCTGGACTGGGCGGAGAACCACAAGGGCAGCCGGAAGTACGTGGCCTTTGCGGACAAGTGCTGGCCCGCCTTCCCCAACCAGTTCGGCTTTGAGCCCTGCTATGTCAACTCCCGTCTGGCCAGCCGGGGCATCCCCGTCTCCTGCGAGGTGGACATCTACGGCGCTCTGTCCGAGTACATCGGCATGTGCGTCTCCGGGGACACCGTCACCCTGCTGGACATCAACAACTCCGTGCCTCAGTACATCTACGACGAGGACATCAAGGGCAAGTACGATTACAAGCTCACCGACACCTTCATGGGCTTCCACTGCGGCAACACCCCGGCATGCAAGATGTGCGCAGACCGGGCAGTGAAGTATCAGCTCATCCAGCACCGTCTGCTGGAGCCCCAGGACAGCGAGCCGGACTTCACCCGGGGCACTCTGGAGGGCGACATCGCCGCCAGCGACATCACCTTCTATCGTCTCCAGTGCGACAGCCAGGGCCAGCTCCGGGCCTACATCGCCCAGGGCGAGATTTTGGACGTGCCCACCCGCTCCTTCGGCGGCATCGGCATCTTTGCCATCCCGGAGATGGGCCGGTTCTACCGCCACGTGCTGGTGCAGAAGGGCTATCCCCACCACGGGGCGGTGGCCTTCCACCACTGTGGGAAGGAGCTGTTCGAGGTGTTCAAGTATCTGGGCATCGCCGACATCGCCTACAACCAGCCTAAGGGCGTCCTCTATCCCACGGAGAATCCCTTCGCCTGAACCGAATCGCTCCAAAAGAATTCAGCGGCCTGCATCGTAACGGTGCAGACCGCTGATTTTTTCGTCAGAACACGGACACGTTTGTAGGATAATGCCTTTAGCTGTCGCTGTCGGCAGGGGCGTCTCCGTCTCCGTCCCCATTTCCGGGCTGGTCTCCCTCCGGGGCCTGGGGCGGCTCTGAGACGATGGAGATTTTCCGGGCGGGCTTTTCGATACCGTCCGTGCCCACGCTGGGGAGGGCGGTGTTGCTGTTGTCCGCCAGGATGCGGTTGGCGCCGTCCTCGGGGGTGGCCCCATAGTTGTCCACCAGGGCGGGGTCCCGGCCCTCGATAATGGCCATCATCTCCTGGCCGGTGATGGTCTCCTTCTCCAGCAGATAGGCGGCGATCTTGTCCAGCAGCTCCCGGTTCTCCTCCAGGATCTGCCGGGCCTCCTTATGGCACTGCTCCAGCAGCTCATAAATTTCGCTGTCCACCTCGGCGGCGGTGGCCTGGGCGCAGGTGAGGCCGTAGCTCTGATCCAGATACTGGCTCTGGACGGTGGCCAAGCCCATAATGCCGTACTTGTCGCCCATGCCGTACATGGTGATCATCTTCCGGGCCTGGTCGGTGGCCCGCTCGATGTCGTTGGAGGCCCCGGTGGTGGCGGTGTTGAAAACGACCTCCTCCGCAGAGCGTCCGCCCAGCAGGGTGCGGATCTCGCTGCGCAGCTCCTCCTTGTCCATGAGGAATTTCTCCTCCTCGGGCAGCTGCATGGTGTAGCCCAGAGCGCCCTGGGTGTGGGGGACGATGGTGATCTTGGAGACCGGCTCCGTGCCCTTCTGCCGGGCCGCCACCAGGGCGTGGCCCACCTCATGGTAGGCGATGAGCTTTTTCTCCTTCTCGGTCAGGACGGTGCCCTTCTTCTCGGTGCCGGCGATGACCACCTCGAAGGAGACCAGCAGGTCGTTCTGATTCACCGCCTGACGGCCCATACGCACCGCCCGGAGGGCGGCCTCGTTGACCAGGTTGGCCAGGTCCGCGCCCACGGCTCCGGCGGTGGCCTGGGCGATCTTGTTCAGATCCACGTCGTCCGCCAGGCGGATTTTCCGGGTGTGAACCTGGAGGGTGGCCAGACGCCCGGCCAGGTTGGGCCGGTCCACGGTGATGCGCCGGTCAAACCGCCCCGGACGGAGCAGGGCCTTGTCCAGCACCTCCGGCCGGTTGGTGGCCCCCAGGACGATGACGCCCTTGGTGGGGTCGAAGCCGTCCA
>JAJQFJ010000083.1 GCA_021201185.1 Clostridiales bacterium | reverse complement strand
CCCGTCTGGCCGGGGACAAGGCCAACAACTGGTGGATGCGCCAGCATCCCAAGGTTTTGGGCCTGCAATTTGTGGACGGCATCCGTCGCCCCAACCGGGACAACGCCATCGATGTCTACACCTCCAACGAGTATGAGGACATTCTGGCCGACGGCGTGTGGCAGGAGAGCTTCCAGGTCAAGCCGGAGCCCCTCACCGAGGCGGAGAAGAAGGAATGGGTGGCCCAGCTGTCCGGCGTGGCCTGTGGCAGCGACGCCTTTTTCCCCTTTGGCGACAATGTGGAGCGGGCCTTCAAGTCCGGCGTTCAGTACATCGCCGAGCCGGGGGGCTCCATCCGGGACGACAACGTCATCGAGGCCTGCAACCGCCACGGGATTACCATGTGCTTTACCGGTATGCGGCTGTTCCATCACTGATGATAAACCGTGCCTGCCGTGGGCTTGCCCGGCAGGCACGCTGATTTTATTCCTTTGAACGGAGGGAACGCTATGGACATGGTCACCCTGGGCAGCACCGGCATCACCGTCAACAAGAACGGCTTCGGCGCGCTTCCCATTCAGCGCATCTCCCAGGAGGACGCCGTCCGGCTGATTCGCAGGGCGTACGACGGCGGCATCCGCTTCTTCGACACCGCCCGGTTCTACACCGACAGCGAGTGCAAGCTGGGCCAGGCGCTGGAGGGCATCCGGGAGCAGGTGTATATCGCCACGAAAACCGCCGCAGAGACAGCGGAGGACTTCTGGAAGGATTTGAACACATCCCTGGGCAACCTGCGCACCGACTATATCGACCTCTATCAGTTCCACAACCCGGCCTGGTGTCCCAAGCCGGGGGACGGCACCGGGGTCTATGAGGCCATGCTGGAAGCCAAGGCCCGCGGCATGGTGCGCCACATCGGCATCACCAACCACCGCCTGGCGGTGGCAAAGGAGGCCATCGCCTCCGGGCTGTACGAGACGCTGCAATTCCCCTTCTCCTACATCTCCGGGGAACAGGAGCGGGAGCTGGTGGCCCTGTGCCGGGAGCGAAACATGGGCTTTATCGCCATGAAGGCCCTGTCCGGGGGCCTGATCACCAACTCCGCCGCCGCCTACGCCTTTGAGGCCCAGTTCGACAACGTGCTGCCCATCTGGGGGGTGCAGCGGGAACGGGAGCTGGACGAGTTCCTCTCCTACATCGACAATCCGCCAGCTCTGGCGCCGGAGCTGCAGGCGGTCATCGACCGGGACCGGGAGCAGCTCTGCGGCGAGTTCTGCCGGGGCTGCGGCTACTGTATGCCCTGTCCCGTGGGCATTGAGATCAACAGCTGCGCCCGGATGTCCCTGATGCTCCGGCGGGCCCCCGCCCAGTCCTGGCTGACTCCGGAGTGGCAGGAGAAGATGAAGCGCATCGAGCAGTGCCTCCACTGTGGCCGGTGCAAGGGCAAATGCCCCTACGGCCTGGACACCCCCACCCTGCTGGAGAAGAACTATGAGGACTACAAGCGGGTGCTGGCCGGGGAGGTCAGCGTGCTGTAAGACAGTTATCACAATCAAAAAGGAGCTATGAAAGATGAAGGTATTAGTAGTCGGCGGCGGCGGCCGGGAGCACGCCATCTGTTGGAAGCTGGCCCAGTCCCCCAGGGTGACGGAGCTGTACTGCGTCCCCGGAAACGGCGGCATCTCTCAGGTGGCCACCTGCGTCCCCATCGGGGCGACGGACATCGAGGGGATGGTCAGCTGGGCCAAAGAGAACGCCATGGACTTTGTGGTGGTGGCTCCGGACGACCCCCTGGCTCTGGGCATGGTGGACGCTCTGGAGGCGGCGGGTATCCGGGCCTTTGGCCCCCGGGCCAACGCCGCCATCATCGAGGCGTCCAAGGCCTTCTCCAAGGAGCTGATGAAGAAGTATCACATCCCCACCGCCAAATATCAGACCTTTACCGACGAGAGCGAGGCCCTGGCCTACATCGACCGGGAGGGCGCTCCCATCGTGGTCAAGGCGGACGGCCTGGCTCTGGGCAAGGGCGTCACGGTGGCTGCCACCGTGGACGAAGCCAAGCAGGCCGTCCGGGACATGATGGAGAACGGCAAGTTCGGCGCCTCCGGCTCCACCGTGGTCATTGAGGAGTGCATGACCGGGCCGGAGGTCACGGTGCTGGCCTTTGCCGACGGGGAGACCGTCGTCCCCATGCTGTCCTCTCAGGACCACAAGCGGGCCTATGACGGCAACCTCGGCCCCAACACCGGCGGCATGGGCGCTTTCTGCCCCTCTCCCAACTACACCCCGGAGATCGCCCGCCAGTGTGAGGAGACCATCTTCCGGCCCACCCTGGCGGCCATGAAGGCGGAGGGCCGTCCCTTCAAGGGGGTGCTCTACTTCGGCCTGATGCTCACCCCGGAGGGGCCCAAGGTGGTGGAGTACAACGCCCGGTTCGGCGACCCGGAGACCCCGCCCCTTCTGTCCATGCTGGACACCGACCTGATGGACATTTTTGAGGCCTGCGTGGACGGCACTCTGGACCGGATGGACATCCGCTGGAAGTCCGGAGCCGCCTGCTGCCTGGTGCTGGCCTCCGGCGGCTATCCTCTGAGCTATCAGAAGGGCTATCCCATCTCCGGTCTGGAGCAGGTGCCGGATTGGGCCACCGTGTTCCACGCCGGGACCAGGCTGTCCGACGGGGTCTATACCACCAACGGGGGCCGGGTGCTGGGCGTCACCGCCACCGGCGACGACCTGAAGCAGGCAGTCGCCCGGGCCTATGAGGCGGCCTCCCCCATTCGGTGGACAGATATGCACTTCCGCACCGATATCGGGAAGGTGTGGGTGGACTGATTTTTCCCTCCGATTCCCGCTGAAAAATGAAAAAGCACAGCCCTCACTGCGGCGTATTTCCTGCGGTGAGGGCTGCGCTTTTGTATTGGCCTGACGGCTTATCCCACAAAGGCCGCCAGCTTCTGAATCAGGTTTTCCGCCCGGGTGGTGGAGATGGTGTTCAGGAAGAGCACATCCTGAATGTTCAGGTCCTCGCACATCTCCTTGATACCCCGGCTGTCCACCTGGGAGATATACCGGTAGTCGATGATATAGACATACTGGTAGTTCTCGATGAGGAAGGGGGCGAAGGCGTTGCCGTAGGACTCCTTGATGAGCATGATGGCGGAGCCGTCGTCCAGGTTGGGGTTCTCAATATAGCTGTAGGCGTTGTCCCCGCCGATAAAGGTGCCGTACTTGTTGGCGGCGGAGGAATTGTCCACGTTGGCGATGACCAGATAGAGCCAGTTGGTCATCTCGCTGTTGGTGATGTGGATGTTGTTGGTGGAAGGGGCCTCGTAGGCGTAGACGGTGTCCGGGGTCTCCGCCATGGCCTCCGAATTGGTGTCGCTGTAGAAGGTGCCCAGGAAGCCCTCATAGACGTGTTCTGTATAATCTTCCAGAGGAGTGGCAGTGAAGCCCGCCGCCTCGGCGAACTTCTCATAGGCCCGATAGGCGCCCAGGGCCGTCCAGTGGTGGTCGGTGCGGAAGTAGAGGTACTCCCCCTCCAGATAGTACTTCAGCAGGGTGTGATACACCGGAATGGCGGTCACCTGGTCGCTGAGGCAGGAGTTCATATACTCGATGGCCGCCTCCTGATCAGAGGTGTTGGCGTACTCCTGCACGTCCTCCGGGACGCAGATGCCCATGCTGTTGGGGACGATGATGGAGTAGACGTTGGAGATGCCCTCCAGCTGCTCCGCCGCGCTGTTGATGGCGGCGGTGTATTCGTCAGCGTAGGAGAGGACGAAGTTATAATACTCATACCCGGCGTTGTCGATGGTGAGCACGGCGCTGAGCTTTTCCACCTCGGCGTCGTCGTCCAGCTCGGGAACGACCAGCCCTTCCTCTTCCTCCCCGGTCGCCGCGTCTGTCTCGTCGTTGGAGATCGCCTCGGCGTCGCCGGGGGCCGCGGTCACCTCGCCGTCTTCGGACGGAGTGTCGCTGTCCGGTGTGTCGCTCTCCTCCGACTCGACCGTCTGGACATCGTCCCCGGTCTGGACGGTCTCCCCGCTGCTGTCCTCGTCCCCGGTGCTGTCGCTGGAGGCGACCTCCGGTATCTCGTCCCCCTGTGTCACCTCGCCGGTGATGGTGTGGGTCTGGATGCCGTAGAGCCGCTCCACGCTGTTTTGCAGAGTGAGGAAGGTGTCCCGCAGGGGGAAGGTGTCCGCAAACCAGGTGCTGATGTCGTCAAAATAGCTACCGTCCGCCAGGGCGCTGAGGGAGAGCTCCGGGAACTCCGTCAGGTTGCGCCGCTCCTGCTCCGAATAGGTGGGCCGCAGGGGATAGATCATGGCCAGAACGGTCAGGACCGCCAGCGCCACCCCGAAGGTGACGACCCGGGGCCGAAGACCCCTGGCCCGTTTCCGGGGGGCGTGCTCCTCATAGAGGGCATAGGGCTCCCGCCGGGAGCGGTGGAAAAAGGCATAGGCCCGCCACTGGATGCGATTGATCAGATGTTTCAGGCCCTGAAAAGGGGAAGGCCGTTTGCCGTCCGCCATGGTTACACCACCTTAGAAACGGAAATAGAGGAAGGGATTGTACTGATCTCCCACCAGCGCGGCGGTGGAGAGAATGAGCAGCAGCACCGGAACGGCGCACTGGACCACCGTCCACCCCTTTTGCAGGATAGGCATGCCCGCCACCGCCCGGTCCGCCCGGCGGTAGAGATTCTGGGCCAGAGGGGTGCAGGCCAGGACCGCCACGATGAGGAACACAAAGTTGCTTCTCAGTTGAATGACCGTCTCCAGGTCGTAGGCCGAGGTGCCGATCCCCACCAGACCCTTGAGGGCAGCCCACAGGCTGGGCAGGTCAGTGGTGCGGAAGATGAGCCAGCCCACCGCCGCCACCAGCAGCAGATAGCAATGCTTCAAAAGGGCGGGCGTCCGCTCCAGAACGCCCTTCAGGACATACTTCTCCAGAATCAGGAAGATGAGGTAGTACAGTCCCCACAGGATAAAATTCCAGTCCGCGCCGTGCCACAGTCCGGTGAGCAGCCACACCACCGTCATGTTGCGCAGATGGCACAGGGTACTGCACCGGTTGCCCCCCAGGGGGATGTAGACATAATCCCGGAAGAAGCTGCTCAACGACATATGCCACCGCCGCCAGAACTCGGTGACCGATTTCGCGATGTACGGATAGTCGAAGTTTTCCCGATAGTGGAAGCCGATCATCCGCCCCATGCCGATGGCCATGTCTGAATAGGCGGAGAAGTCCAGATAGATCTGTAACGTATAGGCCAGCACCCCCAGCCACAGGGAGAGGGTGGACCGCCCGGACAGGGTGGTCAGCATCTCCGCCGCCGTAGCGGAGGAGGAGACCAGGAAGGTATCCGCCAGGGTCCCGCAGGGGTTGGCCAGCATGGCCTTTTTCGCCAGGCCCACCACGAACCGGGCGGAGCCCTCCGCCATGTCCTTTCGGGTGACGGTGCGGTAGTCGATCTCGTCCGCCACATCCTGATAGCGGACGATGGGGCCGGCTATGCACTGGTGGAACAGGCTGACGTACAGCAGCAGCTTCCAGAAGCTCCGCTGGGCAGGTACCTCCCGGCGGTACACGTCCACCACATAGCTGATGAGCTGGAAGGTGTAAAAGCTGATGCCGATGGGCAAGACGATCTCCGGCACCGATTCCGGCCAGCCGAACCAGCCGTTGGTAGTATCCAGCAGAAAGCCCAGATATTTAAAAATACACAGCAGGCCCAGGTTGACCGCCAATGCCCCGATCAGACAAAATCTCCGAAACCGATAGCCGCTCCCGGCCCGGTCCATCCCCAGGCAGAACAGCCAGTCCGCCAGGGTCATCCCCACCAACAGCAGCACATATTTCGGCCCCGCCCAGGCATAGAACACCAGGGAGAAGCAGATCATGACGATATTTTTAGCCCTGATTCCCGGCACCAGGTGGTAGCACAACAGATTCAGGGGCAGAAAGGCGAACACAAAAAACAGGCTTGAAAAAACCAAGGCAGATCACCATACCCAGCGGCAGCAAAGGCCAAATACAGCACCCCAGCCTATGAACAGCGCCGGGGGAAAAGAACCGGAAGAAATTTACACCGCCCGCTTCCGGCAGGATTCGACATCAGGTCGCCGCCCCCACCGCGTATCGGGCCGCTTTTTAAGTTTACCATAACAAAAGGGCGGACGCAAGAGAAAGAAAGCTCAAGTCTGCCAAAATCCGCAGGTTCTAAATTTGTGCGATACGGTATGGCGGAAAAATTCCCCTTCGAACCGACGTCCGAAGGGGAGATTCAGAGGGCGGAGGTGACGTTCTTATTTGGAGGCGATCAGTTCCATCTCCATCTTTGCCCCGGCGGGCAGGGCCTCCACCTGGACGCAGGAGCGGGCGGGGGGTGCGGAGGGGAACCGGGTGGCATAGATGGCGTTGACCGTGGCAAAGTCCGCCAGGTCGGTGAGGAAGATAGTGGTCTTGACCACGTCGTCAAAGGTCAGCCCGGCGGCCCGGAGCACCTGCTCCAGATTGTCCAGCACCTGGTTGGCCTGGGCCTCGATGGTGTCCCCGGCCAGCTTGCCGGTCTCCGGCACCAGGGGGACCTGGCCGGAGGTAAAGAGGAGGTCGCCCACCTGGACGGCGTGGGAATAGGGGCCCAGGGCGGCGGGGGCTCCGGGCGCGGTGATGATCTGTTTCATGGTGCAGCATCCTTTCCTGATACCGGCATTGCTGCCGTCTGATGGTTGTTTTTCGTCTCTTATTATAGGCTGACCCGGACCCGCCGTCAACCGGAAGCGGGCCGGTTTTACCGTAGCTCCCCTCCCCCGGTCATTTCTCCCGGACCGCCCGCATACAATGCACCGAAATCCAAAGAAGGGGTGCAATACCATGCTGACAGACTGGAATGAGAACCGGGCCCGGCTGGTGGGCCAGGCCATGGGGGAGCCGGAGTTCTCCCACGCCAACCACGGAGAGGATTTTTTCCGTTTTCCCTTTCGGGTGTACCGTCTGAGCGGAGCGGCAGACCAGGTGAACCTGCTCATCTCCCGGACGGTGCTGGAGGGACATCCCGTCCACTCGGGGGACCGTCTGATCGCCGAGGGGGAGGTCCGCTCCTACAACAACCGCAGCGGCGTGGGGAGCAGGCTGGTCATCACCGTCCTGGTCCGGAGCCTTCTGGACGCCGGAGAGGAACCGGACGACAACCGGCTGACCCTGGCCGGCGTGCTATGTAAACAGCCAAACTATCGCCAAACCCCTCTGGGCCGGGAGATCTGCGATCTGATGCTGGCGGTCAACCGGAAATACGGCCGGGCAGACTATCTCCCCTGCATCGCCTGGGGCGTGCTGGCCCAGCGCAGCGCCCGTCTGGCCGTGGGAGACGGCATCCGCCTGGAGGGGAGGCTCCAGAGCCGTGCGTACACCAAGCTCACCGAGGCGGGCCAGGCGAAACGGGTGGCCTTCGAGGTGTCCATCATGACCATGGAGCTGGTGGAGCCGGAACCGGTTCAGATGAACTGATTCCGCTCCGGTGAATACTCGTAGTTGATGGCCCGAAGGGTCTCCTCCAGCTGCGCCCGGTCGGTCTCCAGATCGTCGCAGAGGGCATCCAGAGAGGGGTACTGGTCCCGGAGCTTTGTGTTGACATAACTTAGCAGGATCACTGGGTCCTGTGGCAGCATTTACGGTCTCTCCTTTCCAAAGGCGTCGTCGGGTGACAGGACGGTCTTGCTTCCAAGGGCAGACAGTTTCCCGTCCCGGGTCAGGGTGATAGCGGTGTAGTTGGTCTGCTCACTGTAGGTCCGGCTGAATCCGTCGTCGTCGTAGAGCAGATAGTGGGCCTCCTCCCGGACGAAGGACAGCAGGGAGAGCCGGGAAAAGTCCGTATCCTCCACCGAATGTCCCACCTCCACCGTCACAGGGACCAGCCGGTCCGGACGAAGGAACAGGGGCACCTCGTCCAGGGCCACGGGGATATAGTGATGTCCGGCGGGCAATATCTCCTCCGTCCACACCCCCGGGCGGCGGAGGCGGAGCAGTTTCATCTCCTCCGGCAGGTAGACATAACGTCCCGTGGCGTTCTGCCGGTACACCGGGGCCAGCATGACGCTCTCCCCCAGAAGAAGCTGGTCCTCCGCCTGAACTGCCTGGGGGTCGTCCCGGTAATCGAAGGCCAGGGGCCGGAACAGCATCCCGTCGTTCAGCGCCGCCTTCATATACTCGCTGTATAGGTAGGGCAGCAGGAAATAGCGCAGGGACACCAGATCCCGCAGCATCTCCCACCGGGGCCAGTAGTACAGCTCCTGGCGGCGGGTACCGATGGCGGAGTGATTCCGCATCAGGGGGGTGAACACCCCGAACGCCGTCCACCGAAACAGCAGCTCCTCGGTGACGTCGCCGCCGAAGCCTCCCAGGTCGGCCCCGGTGTACAGAAAGCCCACCATGTTCAGGCTGGGCATCATCCTGATGTTCAGCTCCAGATGGCTCCACCAGGACTGGTTATCCCCCTGCCAGATGCCCCCATACCGATGCGCTCCTATATAGGAAGCCCTGGAAAAGAGCAGTGTCCGGCGGTCCGGGGAGAGGCGCTGCAATCCCTCTCCGGCTGCGCGGGTCATGGCGGAGCCGTAGAGGTTGTGCACCCGGTCGTGGCGCACCCGGCTGCCGTCCGGGAGGGTGTGGTAAAAGCTCCGGTAGTCCTCCGGACTGTTTTTCAGGGCGGAGACCAGGTCGGAGAAGTCGCTGAACGCTGTCAGGTCCAGCTCCTCCTGGTCCTGGAACCGGGCCAGCGAGCCGATGGCGGCGTTCAGCTGCCGGGGGGAGTAGAAGATAGCCGGTTCGTTCATGTCGTTCCAGAAGCCCTCGATGCCCTGCTCCAGCAGGAAGCGGTACTTCTCCCCGAACCAGTCCCGGGCCTTGGGATTCAGAAAGTCGGGGAAGTACACCAGTCCCGGCCAGACGACGGCCCGGAAGGTCTGTCCGGTGATGTCGGTGCAGAAATAGCCCTTTTCCAGGCCCTCGTCGCAGACATCGTAGCCCTTCTCCTGCTTCACCCCGGCGTCGATGATGGGGACCAGATGGACCCCCTCCCCCTTCAGCTCAGCGGCAAGGCCCTTCAGGTCAGGGAAGGCCCGGGTGTCCACTGTGAAGTTTTTGTAGTGATCCATGTAGTCGATGTCCAGGCACACGGCGTCCAGCGGGAAGCCCCGCTCCCGGTAGTTCTCCACCACCTCCCGGACCTCCCCCTCGGTGGCGTAGCTCCAGCGGCTCTGTCCGAAGCCGAAGGCCCACTTGGGAGGCAGATAGCTCCGGCCGATGATGCCCCGGAAGGCCCGGACTACCTCTGTCTCCGTGTCCCCGTCAAAGACGTACACATCCGCGCTGCCGGAGTCCACCGTCACCGTCAGCCTGTCCCACTGGGTATACCCCACATCAAAGCGCACCATCCCCGGGTCGTCCACAAAGAGGGCAAAGACCGACTCCGGGCGGCTGACCATGAGAAAGTTGTGGGAGCCGTAGAGGGAACGCTTGTCCTCCGTATGATAGGGCTGGTCGGTGTTATTGCTCTCGTAAACCCAGCCCCGCTTGTTGATGCCCCGGACGGCCTCTCCCAGACCATAAACCACGGCGTCCTCCGGAAGGGGGCAGGAGAGGGTCAACGGCTCCTCCGTCACCTGGAAATAAGGCACCGGCGGGGCAGACAGGGGCAGCTCACAGACCACAGCGTCGGTCTGGATGGGGCTGCCAAATCGGAATTTCGCCATCATGGTAGGTCACTCCTTTCCATCAGGAAGCAAAAGCCCGTCCTCGAGAGCCGGGGACGGGCCATTTTGCGCATAGCGGGAGCCGGAATTACTCGGCGACCACCTTTTTCAGGTGGACGAACCGGGGCAGGCCGTTCTCCTTCTTCATCTGGATCTCGCCCTGGATCAGGGGGAGGGCATACTCGATATAGGCGTCGGTGACGTCGTTGCCCCGCTCGTTGATCCACTCCACGGGGACCTTCTTCTCGTAGTTGGCCACGGAGGACAGGTCCAGCAGCTCCGGCTCGCACTTGTAACCGTTCTCGTCACGGGTGCACTTGAAGCCCACCATCTTGTCGGTGACACCGGCGATGGCCTGGTTGACGGCGGTCTGACCGGCCATAAAGGACTCGTCAGAGTCGGTCTGAGAGGCGCAGTGCTCGGCGCAGCGCTGGAGCAGGCTCAGCTCAATGGGACGGACCTTGACGCCGGGGATGGCCTCCTTGACCACGTTGCCCAGGTGCGCGGCCAGACCGCCCAGCTGTGCATGGCCGAAGCCGTCGGTGGCAGAGGTCTTGGCCTCGGAGACGAAGGAGCCGTCGGCGTAGTGGATACCCTCGGAGACGGCCACCAGCACGTTCTTGTTGGCGCCCCAGATGTTCTTCACATCCTCCAGGAACTCGTCCATCTTGAAGTCCACCTCAGGCAGGTAGATCAGGTCGGGGCCGTAGCCGGTGACCTTGGCCAGGGCGGCGGCGCCGGCCAGCCAGCCCGCGTGACGGCCCATGATCTCCACGATGGTGACCTGGCCCTTGTCATAGACGTGGGCGTCCTGATAGACCTCCACCAGAGAGGTAGCGATATACTTGGCGGCGGAGGCGTAGCCCGGGCAGTGGTCGGTGCCGAACAGGTCGTTGTCGATGGTCTTGGGGATGCCCATGACCCGGCAGTCATAGCCAACCTTCTTCATATACTTGGAGATCTTGTTGCAGGTGTCCATGGAGTCGTTGCCGCCGTTGTAGAAGAAATAGCGGACATCGTACTTCTGGAAGATCTCCAGGATGCGCTTGTAGTCGGTGTCGTCCACGTCAGGGTCGGCGATCTTGTAGCGGCAGGAGCCCAGGGCGGAGGAGGGGGTATACTTCATGAGGGCCAGCTCCTCCGGGTCCTCCTCGTCCATGATATAGAGCTTATCGTTGAGAACGCCCACGATGCCGTTGGCTGCGCCATACACCTTGGTGATGCAGTCGGAATCAAGGCCGGCCTTGATCGCGCCATAGCAGCTGGTGTTGATGACGGAGCTGGGGCCGCCGGACTGGCCGATGATCATTGCACCTTTTAATTCACTCATAAAATTGTCCTCCTTAATAATGCAATCAAGTGCAACAGTTGCCTGTTTTGCACAGGCAGGAAGCTCCCGCAGCGGCGGGGCCGGGGAATTTCTTCTAAATCATACCATAACCTCTTGCAATTTGCAATCGGCTTTGCTAAAATGGCGGTGTAAATTTAAGAAGGAGATGACTCTTTATGCCACTGGTTACTACTACCGAAATGTTCAAGAAGGCCTATAACGGCGGCTATGCCATCGGCGCTTTCAACGTGAACAACATGGAGATCGTTCAGGGCATTACCGAGGCAGCTGGCGAGCTGAACAGCCCCGTCATCCTGCAGGTTTCCAAGGGCGCCCGTGCCTATGCCAACCACACCTATCTGGTGAAGCTGGTGGAGGCCGCTGTCCAGGAGAATCCCCAGATCCCCATCGCCCTCCATCTGGACCACGGCGACAGCTTCGAGCTGTGCAAGTCCTGCATCGACGGCGGCTTCACCTCCGTCATGATCGACGCCTCCTCCAAGTCCTTTGAGGACAACATCGCCCTGACCCGTCAGGTGGTGGAGTACGCGCACGATCACGGCGTGGTGGTCGAGGCTGAGCTGGGCACTCTGGCCGGCGTGGAGGACGAGGTCTCTGTGGAGTCCGGCAAGGAGAGCTACACCCGTCCCGAAGAGGTGGAGGAGTTCGTGTCCCGCACCGGCTGCGACTCTCTGGCCATCGCCATCGGCACCTCCCACGGCGCTTACAAGTTCACCCCTGCTCAGTGCACCCGCAACGCCGACGGCATCCTGGTGCCCCCTCCCCTGCGCTTCGACGTGCTGGAGGAGTGCATCAAGCGTCTGCCCGGCTTCCCCATCGTGCTCCACGGTTCCTCCTCTGTGCCTCAGGAGTTCGTGAAGATGGTCAACACCTACGGCGGCAATATGCCCGACGCCATCGGCATCCCCGAGGATCAGCTGCGTGAGGCCGCCAAGCTGGCTGTCTGCAAGATCAACATCGACTCCGACATCCGTCTGGCCATGACCGGCAACATCCGCAAGTATTTTGCCGAGCATCCCGATCACTTCGATCCCCGCCAGTACCTCAAGCCCGCCCGTCAGGCCGTCAAGGACATGGTCAAGCACAAGATTCTCTACGTCCTCGGCTCCGACAACAAGATCTGATCTGTCTCGTTTCCACAAGCCAGTCAAATCCCCGACCCCGGCTGAGTCCTCTCGGCCGGGGCCGTTTCCTACAAGAAAGGATGCCCTATGCATTTTGAACATTCCGAGACCTGCGACTGCAACCAGATCCACCCCGACGCTGTATCCCTCGTCCGGGCCAATATGCCGGACGAGGACCCCATCTACGAGGTGGCGGAGCTGTTCAAGGTCTTTGGCGACTCCACCCGGGCCAGGATCATCTGCGCCCTGTCCATCTCGGAGCTGTGCGTGTGCGATCTGTCCTGCCTGCTCAACATGAGCCAGTCCGCCATCTCCCACCAGCTCCGCATCCTCAAGCAGGCCCGGATGGTGAAAAACCGCCGCAACGGCAAGAGCGTCTACTACTCCCTGGCGGACGAGCACATCCGCCAGCTGTTCGCCACCGCCTTTGAGCATGTGATGGAGGACTGAGAACGCACCTCTCCCCTGCCCGGGGCATAGTCTGGGGAAAAACCAGGGAGGATGCTCCATGTCAGACTTTGTGCCCTACGACCGCCAGGCGGCGGTGACCTATGCCCATCGGTGGGCCTACGGCCGCAACCCGGCCTATTACGACTTTCAAAACCTGGGCGGCGACTGCACCAACTTCGCCTCCCAGTGCCTCTACGCCGGGTGTGGCGTCATGAATTTCACTCCGGTCTACGGATGGTACTATCTGTCGGTAAACGACAGGTCCCCGTCCTGGACCGGAGTGGTCTATTTTTACAATTTTCTGGTGCGCTCTGAGGAAAACAGCGGCCCCTTCGGAGCGGAGGTCCCCCTCTCTGGCTGTCTGCCGGGAGATTTTGTGCAGCTCAGCTTTGACGGCGTCACCTTTGGACACACCCCCATCATCGTGGAGATGGGGACACCGGCCACTCCGGAAAATACCCTGGTAGCCGCCCACTCCAACGACACGGACTACCGCCCCCTGTCTGCCTACGAGTTTCAGCGGGCGCGGTATCTCCACATTCTGGGGGCAAGGGCATGATCGCCGGTCATGTCAGGCAGAGCCGGGAATAGACTGTTACCATCCTGGGACAAGGAGGGGAGCAGATGCTGGAGCGTCTCTCCGCCCTGGCCTGGAGCTGGCCCACTGTGGGGCTGTTCCTGTTGGCTGGAGGCTATTTTTCCGTCAAAACCGGCTGGTTTCAAATCTTCGGTCTGCGCATCTGGTGGCGCTGTACCGTGGGGCAGCTTCGCGGGGGCGGCGGCTCCGGCCTCTCCCCTTTGCAGACCCTCTCCACCGCTCTGGCCGCCACCATCGGCACCGGCTCGGTGGCGGGAGTGGCGGTAGCCCTGACCTTTGGCGGGCCGGGAGCCCTTTTCTGGATGTGGGTCTCCGCCGTCCTCGCCATGATGACCGGCTGGGCGGAGAAGGCCCTCTCCGTGGCCCTCCGGCGACGGACAGCGGAGGGCTGGGAGGGCGGCCCCTCCTACTGGCTCCGCCTGGCGGGGCATCCCCTTCTGGCCAGGCTCTTCGCCCTGTGTACCGTGCCCTGCTCCTTCGGGATGGGCAATTTAGTCCAGTCCAACTCCATGGCCCAGGCCCTGGAGGGGGCGGGAGGAATCCCTCCCCTGTGTACCGGTCTCATCGCCGCCCTTCTGGTGGGACTGGCCCTGGCGGGCGGACTGGGTCGGCTGGGGAAGATCTGTGAAATTCTGGTGCCGGTGATGGCCCTGGGCTATCTGGGGGGCGGTCTGTGGGTGATATGCGCCCATGGGGAGGCAATTCCCCGGGCGCTGGCCTCCGTCTTTGAGGGCGCCCTGGGCCGGGAGGCCGTTCTGGGCGGCGGGGCGGCGGCAGCACTCCAATACGGCCTCGCCAGAGGGGTCTGTACCAACGAGGCGGGGCTGGGCTCCACCGCCCTGGTCCACTGTGCCTCCGGCAACGACGACCCCGCTCAGGAGGGGATGTGGGGCATTTTCGAGGTGTTCTGCTCCACCCTGGTCGTCTGCACCGTCACCGCCCTGGCCATCCTCACCTCCGGCGTGTCGGAGACAGAGCCTGTCACCGGCGTCCTGCTGACCGCAGCGGCATTTTCCACCGTCATGGGGGACTGGGGCGGCGGCTTCGTGGCGGTGTGCCTGACCCTGTTCGGCTTTTCCACCCTCCTGGGCTGGAGCTGGTACGGGGAGAGCGGCGTGCGAAGCCTCACGGGAGGCCGGGGAATAAAGGTCTACCGCCTGCTCTTCCTCGCTCTCATCGTCCTGGGGAGCGTCCTGGAGCTGCGCCCGGTGTGGCAGCTGTCCGACATTTTCAACGCCCTCATGGCCTGGCCCAGTCTCATCTCCCTGCTGCTCTGGCGGAGGGAGGTGTTGCGAATCTTCCCGGCACAGACATGAATGCAGCAAACCCCCGGCTCATCCGAGCCGGGGGCATTTTGCATGATACAGTTGTCCGTCGTCAGTCGTCGATCAGGCTGACCCCGTCCATCTCGGCGGGCTTTTCCAGGCCCATCAGGTCCAGCATGGTGGGGGCAATGTCGCACAGACGGCCGTCCTTCAGCTTCACGTCCGCGCCCACGATGCAGAAGGGCACCAGGTTGGTGGTGTGGGCGGTCATGGGGGAGACGCCGTCCTCCTGGAGCATCTGCTCACAGTTGCCGTGGTCGGCGGTGATGAGGGAGACGCCGCCCATCTGCCGGGTGGCGGCCACCACCTGACCCACGCAGCGGTCCACCGTCTCCACGGCGATCTTGGCGGCCTCCAGCACGCCGGTATGGCCCACCATGTCGCCGTTGGCGAAGTTGAGGATGATCACGTCATACTTGCCGCTGAGGATGCGCTCTACGCAGGCGGCGGCCACCTCGTTGGCGGACATATCCGGCTTCAGGTCGTAGGTCGCCACCTTGGGGGAGGCGATGAGGCACCGGTCCTCCCCGGGGAACACCGTCTCCACGCCGCCGTTGAAGAAGAAGGTGACGTGGGCGTACTTCTCCGTCTCCGCAATGCGCAGCTGGGTCAGGCCCAGGTTGGAGATATACTCGCCGAAGATGTTGTGCAGCTTCTGCTTGGGGAAGGCCACCTCCACGTTGGGCATGGTAGCGTCATAGGAGGTGGTGCAGACGTAGTTCACATGGAAGAAGCCGTTTCTCCGCTCGAAGCCGGTGAAGTCCGGGTCCACGAAGGTGCGGGTGATCTCCCGGGCCCGGTCAGGGCGGAAGTTCATGAAGATGATGGAGTCGCCCTCTCGGATCTCGGCGTTGGCCGCGGTGATGACGGGGATGACGAACTCGTCGGTGACGCCCGCGTCGTAGCTGGCCTGCATGGCCCCCACCGGGTCGTCGATGAACCGGGCCTCGCTCTCCCCGTAGACCATGGCCTTGTAGGCCCGCTCCACCCGGTTCCAGTTGGTGTCCCGGTCCATGGCGTAGTACCGGCCGGAGATGGTGGCGATCTTCGCCCCATACTCGTCGCAGGTCTCCTTCATCTGGGCCACGAAGCCCTTGCCGGAGGTGGGGGGCACGTCACGGCCGTCCATAAAGCAGTGGACGAAAATTTTCGGGCAGCCCAGGTCATGGGCCATCTTGACAGCGGCCTGGATGTGGGTGATGTGGGAGTGGACGCCGCCGTTGGACATCAGGCCATAGATATGGACGGCGGTGCCCGCCTCTTTGGCGGCGTTCATCGCCTTGAGGTAGGCGGGGTTCTGGAAGAAGGTCCCGTCCTGGATGCCCTTGGTGATCTTGGGCAGATCCTGGAACACCACCCGGCCTGCGCCGATGTTGGTGTGTCCCACCTCGGAGTTACCCATCTGCCCGTCGGGCAGGCCCACGTCCATACCGGAGGCGGAGAGACGGCTGACCGGATTTTCCGCAAACAGCTTGTCCAGGACGGGGGTGGCCGCCTGGGTAAAGGCGTTGCCCGGGCCGTCCGGCGTGATGCCCACGCCGTCCATGATGATCAGAGTAGTAGGTGTTTTCATAATGCCTCGTGTCCTCTTTTCAAATTGAACTGTGCGCCCGAAGGGAGAGACAGCGCCTCCCCCTCCGGCGTTGAGGAAATTACTCCTGGTTGGCGGCGTTGATGATGGTGGTGAAGGCGGCGGGCTTCAGGGAAGCGCCGCCAATCAGGCCGCCGTCGATGTCGGGCTGGGCCAGCAGCTCATAGGCGTTCTTGTCGTTCATGGAGCCGCCGTAGAGGATGGTCACGTTCCGGGCCACCCGGGCGCCGTACAGCTTGCGGATGACGGTGCGGATCTCGCAGTTGACCTCGTTGGCCTGCTCGGGGGTGGCGGTGCGGCCGGTGCCGATGGCCCACAGGGGCTCATAGGCGATGACCACATGGCGCATCTTCTCGGCGGGGATGCCGGAGAGGGCGGTCTTGACCTGGAGATCGATCAGCTCCTTGGTGATGCCCAGCTCCCGCTGCTCCAGGCTCTCGCCCACGCAGATGATGGGATACAGACCGGCCTCCACAGCGGCCTTGGCCTTCTTGTTGACGATGATATCGTCGTCGTTCCAGTACTGGCGGCGCTCGGAGTGGCCGATGATGACGTACTTCACGCCCAGGTCCTTCAGCATGGCGGCGGACACCTCGCCGGTGTAAGCGCCGCTCTCGTGCTCGGAGACGTTCTCAGCGCCCACCTGCACCCGGCAGTCCTTGAAGGCCTTCTGGGCGGCGGGGACGTTGACGAAGGGGGCGCAGATCAGGATGTCGCACCACTTGGCCTTGGGGAGCATGGTCTTCAGCTCGTCGGCGAAAGCCTTGGTCTCGGATGCGGTCTTGTTCATCTTCCAATTGCCGGCGATGAGGGTCTTGCGATATCTTCTGTTCATTTTGACATACCTCTTTCTATATATGCAGTGTCCTGTCCGGGGCGGGTTTTTACCCGGCAGGCACGGTTTTACAAAGCAAGCGCCGGGACTCCGGAGCGGAAAAGACCGGAAATCTCGGTGTGATCCGGGAGCCTGGGAACCTTTTTGTTGAAAACGGTTCCGCTCCCGTCAGGCTCCCCCGCCGCCGGAGCGGCGGGGGAGCATTGGTGCGGGGGAAAGGAATGGATGGGAAAACTGGTTACTTATCAAGCAACGCAGCAGAATAGGGGATGCGCCTGCGGCGCAGAAATCCCACACGCTGCTCAAACGTGCCACCGGCACGTTTGTCTGGACAAGATTACTTGTCCAGAAGCGCAGCTACGCCGGGAAGCTCCTTGCCCTCCATGAACTCCAGAGAGGCGCCGCCGCCGGTGGAGATGTGCGTCATCTTGTCGGCATAGCCCAGCTGCTGGACAGCGGCAGCGGAGTCGCCGCCGCCGATGATGGTGATGGCGTCGGTCTCGCTCAGGGCCTGAGCGATGGCCTGGGTGCCCACGGCGAACTTCTCAAACTCGAACACGCCCATGGGGCCGTTCCAGATGACGGTGCCCGCGTCGGCCACGGCGGCCTTGTACAGCTCCACCGTCTTGGGGCCGATGTCCAGGCCCTGCCAGCCGTCGGGGATCTCGCCGGTGGCGACTACCTGGGTGTTGGCGTCGGGAGAATAGGCGTCGGCGATGACGGTGTCCACCGGCAGCAGCAGCTTGACGCCCTTGTCGGCGGCCTTCTTCACCATCTCATTGGCGTAGTCCTCCCAGTCGGCCTCCAGCAGGGAGTCGCCGATCTTGCCGCCCTGAGCGGCGGAGAAGGTATAGGCCATGCCGCCGCCAATGATAACGGTGTCGGCGATCTCCAGCAGGTTGTTTATGACGCCGATCTTGGAGGAGACCTTGGAGCCGCCCAGGATAGCCACCAGAGGACGCTTGGGAGCGGCCAGAGCGCCGCCGATGATGTCCAGCTCCTTCTGAATCAGGAAGCCGGAGACGGCGGGCAGATAGGCGGCCACGCCGGCGGTGGAGGCATGGGCGCGGTGAACGGTGCCAAAGGCGTCGGAGACATACACGCCGTCCGCACCGGCCAGGTCGGCCAGAGCCTTGGCGAAGGCGGGGTCGTTCTTGGTCTCTCCCTTGTCGTAGCGCAGGTTCTCCAGCAGGAGGATCTGGCCGGGCTGGAGGGCGGCGGCCTTGGCCTGGGCGTCCTCACCCACGATGTCGGCGGCCATAATGACCTCCTGGCCCAGCAGCTCGGAGAGGCGGGCGGCCACAGGCTTCATGCTCAGCTCCGGCTTCCACTCGCCCTTGGGCTTGCCCATATGGGAGCAGGCGATGACAGCGGCCCCCTGCTCCAGCAGGTACTGGATGGTGGGCAGCGCGGCGCGAATCCGCTTGTCGTCGGTGATGCGGCCGCTGCCGTCCTTGGCCATGGGGACGTTGAAGTCGCAGCGCAGCAGGACTTTCTTTCCCTTGACGTCGATGTCGGTGACCGTTTTCTTGTTGTAGTTCATACAAGAGACTCCTTTCCTGTTTCCAGATCAGACTGATTTGCTCTTTTCTGTCGGGCAGACCTGCCCCTTCATCTCGCCCTGTCCCAGCAGGCCGGGGAATCCCTGTTGCCGCAGGGCCTCATAGGCCACCACAGCCACAGAGTTGGCGAGATTCAGGCTCCGGGCCTGGGCACGCATGGGGATTCGGATGCACCGGTCATAGTGGGCCACGCGGAACCACTCCGGCAGCCCCGCCGTCTCCTTGCCGAAGAACAGCCAGCAGTCGCCGGTGAACCGGGCCTCCCCATAGTCCCGGGGCGCCTTGGTGGTCGCCAGCCAGAGATCCTGCTCCGCCTCAGGCCGGGCCTGAAACAGGGCCTCCAGACTGTCGTGTACCTCCAGCTGCACCATGGGCCAGTAGTCCAGCCCCGCCCGCCGTACCCGCCGCTCTGTGATCTCAAAGCCCAGGGGACGGATCAGGTGGAGCTGCGCTCCGGTGGCGGCGCAGGTCCGTGCAATGTTGCCCGTATTTTGAGGGATCTCCGGTTCCACCAGCACGATATGAAGCATTTCCCCGGCACCCCCTCTAAACATGGTACATTCTACCCTCTTTTTTCCGGAAAAGCAACAGTAAATCAGCGGATTTTAAGCCATTTTTGCAGTTTTTTTCTCTCCGCATTTGTCAAATTTTCATAAGAAGGGGTTACGGTAAACCCGTCGTGCTCCTTTTCTTTCCTCTGGAACAGAAACAGAACACGTTGCAGAGCCGCCGCGTCGCCGGGAGGCCGTGAGGGGGATGCAGAGGGTTCTCGCCGACAATGCTGCTCCTGATCAGATACAGATGATAAGGACGGGCTGCCCAGCGACAGCCTGCGGTCTCTTCGTCATACCAGGGTCGGCTCCGTTTTTCATAAATGGTGTAAAAATGGTGTAAGCGTTGATAAGCGAGGCCGAAAAATCTTTATACGCAAAGGATTTTCCAGCTGTTTACACATTCCCGCCAAAAATTCATAAAAATTTCATTTCCGTATGGTACAGTAACACCATATCAGGAGCGTCGTCGGTCCGATTGGGCGGCGGATGCTCCGCACACGAGGAGCTGTCGTCATGAGGCATATTATCGGGATCGATCTGGGCACCACCAACAGCTGTGTGGCGGTGCTGGAAAACGGAAAGCCTGTCATTATTCCCAACGCCGAGGGCAACCGCACCACCCCCTCTATCGTCGCCTTTACCAAGAGCGGTGAGCGGCTGGTGGGCGACCTGGCCAAACGCCAGGCGGTGACCAACGCCGCCGGGACCGTCTCCTCCATCAAGCGGGAGATGGGGACGGACACCCGGCTGGAGCTGGGGGGCAAACGGCGCACCCCCCAGGAGATCAGCGCCATGATCCTCCACAAGCTGAAAACAGATGCAGAGGCCTATCTGGGAGAGCCGGTGAACGATGCGGTCATCACCGTCCCCGCCTATTTTAACGACGTACAGCGGCAGGCCACCAAGGACGCCGGACGCATCGCCGGGCTGAACGTCCGGCGCATCATCAACGAACCCACGGCGGCGGCCCTGGCCTACGGTCTTGACCATGGGGAAAGCCAGAAGATCATGGTCTACGACCTGGGCGGCGGCACCTTCGACGTGTCCATCATCGAGATCGGGGACGGAGTCATCGAGGTGCTGTCCACCTGCGGCGACAATCATCTGGGCGGGGATGACTTCGACCAGCGGCTGACCAACTATCTGGTCAGCGAGTTTAAGCAGCAGACAAAGTACAACATCGCCAAGGACCCCATGGCCCTCCAGCGGGTGCGGGAGGCGGCGGAAAAGGCCAAAAAGGAGCTTTCCGCCTCCACCTCCGCCAATGTCAACCTGCCCTTCCTGGCCCAGGGACGCTCCGGCCCCCTGCATATGGATATCACCGTCACCCGGGCCGTCTTTGAACAGCTGACCCATGACCTGGTGGAGCGCACCACCATGCCGGTGCAGACCGCTCTCAACGACGCCGGGCTGTCCGTCTCCCAGCTGGGGCGAGTGCTGCTGGTAGGCGGCTCCACCCGCATCCCCGCCGTCCAGGACCACGTCCGCTCTCTGGTGGGGATGATGCCCAGCAAGGGGCTGAACCCGGACGAGTGCGTGGCCATGGGCGCCGCCATCCAGGGCGGCACGCTGGAGGGCTCCCTCATCGCCGGGAACGCCGGAAACGGGATGTCCTCCTCCGGAGCCGGGCAGGAGATTTTGCTGCTGGACGTGACGCCCCTCTCCCTGTCCATCGAGACGGTGGGCGGCGTGGCCACCCGGCTCATCGATCGCAACTCCACCCTGCCCGTCCACTACTCCCAGATCTTCACCACCGCCGCCAACTTCCAGACCAACGTGGAGATTCACGTTCTCCAGGGCGAGCGGCCCATGGCCCGGGACAACAAGACCATCGGCAAATTCCGGCTCACCGGCATCAAGCGGGCCCCCCGGGGGGTGCCCCAGATCGAGGTCACCTTTGACCTGGACACCAACGGCATTTTAAAGGTCAGCGCCAAGGACCTTGGCACCGGCCGGGCCCAGGAGATCGTCATCTCCTCCAGCTCCAACCTGTCCGAGGCGGAGATTCAGCAGGCCATCCGGGACGCCCAGGAGTATGCCGCCGCCGACAGCCAGCGGAAGGAGGCCATGGAGGTCCGCAATCAGGCGGAGACCCTGGTCATGGAGACCAAGGAGGCCATCCGTGTCTGCGGCAAGGAGCTGAACAAGACAGAGCAGAAGCAGGTGAAAAACGACCTGGCCAATCTGGAACGGCTGGTGAACCGGAACCGTCCGGAAAAGATGACCGCCGACGCCTTGCCGGAGATGAAGGCCGCCATGGAGCAGCTCCAGCGCTCCTCTGCGCCCCTGTCCCAGCTGTACGCCAATCATCAGTCGTCGGGGCAGAGCTGATATTTCCTTCGTCTCCCGTTCTTTTCCTTGACGCACGTTGAGGAAGCAGGTATAATGGCAATAGTGTAATGTTTATTTCAAAACTCACATCTGAGAGGAGGCAGCGACTTTGAAGGTCATAAAGCGGGAGCGTTCTCCCTGGCCGGTCTATCTGATCGCCCTGGTCTGGATTTTTGCCGCCTTTGCCGTGGGTATCCACACAGTCTGGGGCTACCTGGCCGCCGCGGCGGTCTCTTTCGCCGCCTATTTCATCGGCCGGGCCATCTTCCCCGACCGGCAGGTGGAGACGGAGGTGCCCGACCCGGAGCCTGCCGACCCGGAGCTGGCCGCCCTGAAAAAGGACCGGGCCCGGGACGTGGGAGAGATTCGCCGTCTGAACGACAACATCGAGGACCCGGAGATCTCCGCCCATCTGGACCATATCGAGATGGTCACCGGAAAAATTTACGACTATTTGCTGGAGCACCCGGAGAAGCGGACGCTGGTGCGCCGTTTCCTGGACTATTACCTCCCCACCACCATCAAGCTGCTCAATCAGTACGATCGGATGGACGGGCTGGGGCTGGCCGGAGAGAATGTCAGCGCCGCCAAGGAGAAGATCAGCTCCATGCTGTCCACCGTCTCCGCTGCCTTTGACAAGCAGCTGGACAGTCTGTTCCAGGACGACTATATGGATATCTCAGCCGAGATCACCGTACTGGAGCAGATGATGGCCCAGGAGGGGCTGACCGGCAGCGGGATGCAGTAACCGTTCCACCTGTCCTGACACAATTCCTGACACAATTGAAATCAAACAAAAATGGAGGAGAGAAACATGAGTGAGATCAACCTGACCCTGGACCCCAGCGGTGCCGCCGCTGCCCAGGCCCCTGCCGCACCCACCCTGACCCTGAACCCGGAGGCCGAGACAGAGCAGAAGCCGGAGGCCCCCGCCGTCGATCTGGACGAGCAGCTTTTGAGCGACGCGGAGAAAAAGGTCGTCGATGACTTTGCCAAAAAGATCGACATCCGTGACTCCATCCAGGTACTCCAGTATGGAGCCGCCGCTCAGAAGAACGTGGCCGCCTTCTCCTCCAGCGCCCTGAACAAGGTCAGCACCAAAGACCTGGGTGAGGTGGGCGATACCCTCTCCTCTCTGGTGGTGCAGCTGAAGAACAACGCCCCCGGCGAGCAAAAGAAGCGTGGCTTCTTCTCCAGGGGCAAGATCAAGCTGGACGAGATGAAGGCCCAGTATTCCAAGGCCGAGGCCAACGTGGACGAGGTGACCAAGATCCTGGAGCAGCATCAGGTCGCCCTGATGAAGGACGTCGCCATGCTGGATCAGATGTACGACCTGAATCAGCAGTATTATAAGGAGCTGACCATGTATATCCTGGCCGGCAAGAAGAAGCTGAAGGAGGTCCAGGAGGGCGAGCTGCAGGAGCTGCGCAAAAAGGCGGAGGCCTCCGGCCGTCAGGAGGACGCCGAGGCCTACAATGATCTTGCCAACATGGTCAACCGCTTTGAGAAGAAGCTCCACGACCTGGAGCTGACCCGGATGGTCTCCATCCAGATGGGTCCTCAGACCCGGCTGCTCCAGAACAACGACACCCTGATGATCGAGAAGATCCAGACCTCTCTGGTGAACACCATCCCCCTGTGGAAGAGCCAGATGGTTCTGGCCCTGGGTCTGGAGCGCTCCCGTCAGGCGACCGCCGCCCAGACGGCAGTCACCGACATGACCAACGACCTGCTGAAGAAGAACGCAGAAATGCTCCACATGGGCACCGTCGCCACTGCCAAGGAGGCAGAGCGCTCCATCGTAGACATCGAGACACTTCAGCACACCAACCAGGAGCTGATCTCCACCCTGGACGAGGTCATCTCTATCCAGCAGGAGGGCTCCCAGAAGCGCAAGGAGGCCGAGGCGGAGCTCAGCCGCATCGAGGGCGAGCTGAAGCAGAAGCTTCTCTCTCTGCGTGGATAATCGTTCGCTTCTGTCACGGAGTCAGAAAGCAGGTGAATTCCCGTGAAAGCGCTCAACGCATTGAAAAAATTTCCGGTGGCCGTGGCCGTCACCGCCCTGATCGTGGCGGGCTGCATTGCCTACAGCCTGTTTGCGGCTCCGGTGGCAGTGATCGACGTACAGGTCGGAAACTGGGTGCAGGACGACGCCGGTGTTCTCTCTGACGCCACCGAGGAAACTCTGCGGGCCTACGACGAGGAGTTTGACAGCAAGTACAGCAGCGTCGTCGCTGTCGCCACTGTCTCCTCCTCCCGGGGCTGGGATCTGGAGGACTATGCTCTGGAGCTGGCTACCGACTGGGATCTCACCCCATACGACGTCATTCTCGTTCTGGACATCGGCGGGCAGCAGGTCTACATGGTGGACGGCGGCAGTCTGACGGAGCTGGACTCTACCGCAGCCACCACCGAGACCATGGCCTCCGACTTCTATGCCGGTGACTATGACAGCGCCGTGCTCAGTCTGTTTTCCTATATGAACGAGTGGTACGCCGATCACCTCTCAGACGGTTCTGAGGTCGGCTCCGGTTACGGCGACCCCTATGACTACTATTACGACGACTATTACTACGACGACTACTACTATGCCGGCGGCTCCGGGTTCAATCTGTTCGGACTGATTGTGATTCTGGTGGTCATTTTCATCGTCCTCTCCCAGATCGAGCGGCGCCGGTACAACACCTGGTACAGCCAGTACGGACACATGGCCGCGCCTCCGGTGCTGTTCGTGCCCATCTTCCCCTGGCACCGGCCGGGGAGCGCCTGGTTCCGCAGGATGGGCCGACAGCCGCCCCGCGGCCCCGGTGGCCCAGGCGGCCGTGGCCCTGGCGGGCCTGGCGGTCGTGGCCCCGGCGGACCGGGTGCCCGTCCCGGTTCCCGTCCTGGCGGTCAGAGCCGGAGCGGCAGCTCCCGTAGCGGCAGCTTTGGCGGCAGCAGTCGGGGTGGCGGCTTTGGCGGCAGCAGCAGCCGGGGCGGCGGCTTCGGTGGCAGCTCCAGAGGCGGCGGTTTCGGCGGCGGCAGCAGCCGGGGCGGCGGCTTTGGCGGCAGCTCCAGAGGCGGCGGCTTTGGTGGCGGCGGAGGCCGCGGAGGCGGCTTCGGCGGAGGTCGCCGGTAGGTTCGCCCTCTTAACTTTCCCCGTTTACTGGCAAAAAGGCACCCTGCGGATGATCAAGCCGCAGGGTGTCTTGTCGTTGTGAGAAAGCTCAGAGTGCCTCGTCCTCCAGCACGATATGTGCCTTCAGCAGATTGGTGTATCCGGTAGCACCCAGGGGGACGCCGGCGGTGATGATGATACGGTCTCCCGCCTGCACCAGATGCTCCTTGACGGCAGTCTCTGCGCAGAGGGAGAAAATGCGGTCGGTAGAGCTGACCTCCCCGGTCAGGCAGGGGACGATGCCCCAGAGCAGATTCATCTGCCGACGGGTCTTTTCCCGGAGGGTGATAGCCACCACCCCGCAGGCGGGGCGGAACCGGGAGATGAGCCGGGCGGTGTGACCGGAGGCGGTAGCCGTGACGATGGCCTTGGCGTCCAGGTCCATGGCGGTCAGGCAGCAGGTGTGGGTGATGGCATCGCTGATGGCGTTCTGGGTGCCGGTGCCGCTGACCTTGCCATAGCGTCTCTGGAACCGATGCCAGTAGTCGATGGAAGCCTCCGCCTGGGACACAATGGAGGTCATGGTTTTCACCGCCTCCACCGGGAATTTGCCGCTGGCGGTCTCCCCGGAGAGCATGACGCAGTCCGCCCCGTCAAAGACGGCGTTGGCCACGTCGGAGACCTCCGCCCGGGTGGGCCGGGGGTTGCGGATCATGGAGTCCAGCATCTGGGTGGCGATGATGACCAGCTTGCCCTGCTGGACCGCCTCCTTGATCATCCGCTTCTGCTGCACCGGCACCTGGGCGGCGGGGATCTCCACCCCCAGGTCGCCCCGGGCCACCATAATGCCGTCGGACTCGGCCAGGATCTCCTCCAGGTTGTCCACGCCCTCCTGGTTCTCGATCTTGGAGACGATCTTCACGCTGTCCCCGCCGTACTTGTGCAGCACCGCGCGGATGGCCCGGACGTCCTCCGCCTTGCGGACGAAGGAGGCGGCGATGTAGTCAAAGTCCTGCTCCACGCCAAAGCGGATGTCCTCCTCGTCCTTCTCTGTGAGGGCGGGGAGATGGATGGCGACGCCGGGGATATTGATGCTCTTGTGGTTGGACAGGGGGCCGCCGTTGACCACGGTGCAGTAGATATCCTGCCCCTGGATATCCCGGACCTCCAGGCCGATGAGCCCGTCGTCGATGAGGATTTTCGTCCCCGGCGTAACCTCCTCGTTGAGCCTGTCGTAGGTCACGGAGACGATGTGCTCGTCCCCTGCCACGCTGCGGGTGGTCAGGATGAACTCCGCTCCGTTTTCCAGAGTCACGCTCCCCTGAGCGAAGGTACGGATACGGATTTCCGGGCCCTTGGTGTCCAGAATGGTAGCCACCGGAGCGCCCATGGAGCCCCGCACCGTTCTCAGGCGGTTCAGCGTCTCCAGATGGCTGGCGTGGCTTCCGTGGGAAAAGTTAAAGCGGGCGCCGTTCATGCCGGCACGAATGAGCTGACGGATCTGCTCTGTGCTGTCCACAGCAGGGCCCAGCGTGCAGATCACCTTAGTCTTTCTGATTTCCATATCCGTTCCTCCCCGTCCGATCGGCCTCATTGATTGCTTACCATTTTTATTTTACCTGACGAGCAGGAGATTTGCAAGTATTCCCGCCGTCAGAGAATAGACAGTTATCCGGGAAAATAATGGTGTCATTTCGTCATTTTAGCCTCAGGTCCGGATTTTTCCAAAAGAGAGCGTTTTCCGGTTGCAATTCGGCGGCAAGCGGTGTAAAATGGTAGAACATGATTTCAGGTACAGTAAAAGGAGGCTCCCATGAATTTCACCATCGAGCAGTACCGGGAGAGCGCGGACTATCTCCGCAGTCGTCTGGGCGGCTTTCAGCCCCGTATTTTAATGATTTTGGGCTCCGGCCTGGGTTTCCTGGGCGATCAGCTGGATGATCCCATCGCCGTCTCCTATGAGGATATCCCCCACTTCCGTCCCTCCACCGCCCCCGGCCACAGAGGGCAGTTTCTCTTTGGCACCCTGGAGGGCAAGCCGGTGGCCGTCATGCAGGGCCGGATGCACTACTATGAGGGGTATTCCCTCCAGGAGGTCACCTACGCCGTCCGGGTCATCCGTCTGCTGGGGGCGGAGGATATGATCGTCACCAACGCCGCAGGCTGCGTCAACGAGGGCTGGTCTGCCGGGACGCTGATGCTCATCACCGACCACATCAAGCTGGCGCTGGAGTCCCCCCTTCGCGGCCCCAATCTGCCGGAGTTCGGCCCCCGGTTCCCGGATACCACCACCCTGTATACCCCGGAGTATCAGGCTCTGGCGAAGCGGGCCGCCGCAGAGCTGGATATCCCTCTGCAGGAGGGCGTCTATATGTACTTCCCTGGTCCCCAGTATGAGTCCCCCGCAGAGGTGCGGGCGGCCCGTATCCTGGGCGCTGACGCCGTGGGGATGTCCACCGTGCCGGAGGCTCTGGTGGCACGGCACTGCGGCATGAAGGTGCTGGGCTTCTCCCTGCTGACCAATATGGCCGCCGGTATCCTGAACCAGCCGCTCAGCGAGGAGGAGGTGCTGGAGTCCGCCGCAGCTGCCAGCGACCGGTTCTCCCGGCTGGTACGGCGTTGCGTGGCGGAAATGTAATGATCGGCGTCCATCGGACTATTCTTTTTCCCCTGACAGACGGATAGACTACCATCAGAGAACAAGGCATCCGTCGTTCGGGTAAGGAGCGTTTTTATGTCAAGCAAGCAGAAGCAGAACACCTTCTTCGGAGGTGCGGCCATCCTGGCCGTTGGCATCGTCCTGGTCAAGATCATCAGCGCCGTCTACAAGATGCCGCTTATCAATATCCTGGGCAGCGGCTATACCGATTTCTCCAACGCCTTCAACGTCTTCAACATTCTGCTCATGATTTCCACGGCGGGCATCCCTGTGGCCATGTCCAAGATGATTTCCGAGGCCAACGCCCAGGGACGACAGAACCAGGTGCACAAGATCTTCCGGGTCTCCCTGCTGTTCTTCCTGGCATTCGGGGCAATCTGTTCCCTGGCCATGTTTATCTGGGCGGACACCTTCGCAGACCTGCTGGGCAACCCCAAATCCGCCCTGTGTATGCGGGTTCTGGCTCCCTCCGTGTTCCTGGTTTCCGGCATTGCCGCCTTCCGGGGCTATGCTCAGGGCCACTCCCACATGACCCCATCCTCCGTCTCCCAGATCATCGAGGCGCTGTTCAAGCTCATCGTGGGTCTGTCCCTGGCCATGTTCCTCATCAACAGCGGCAGCGACGAGTCCACCGCCGCCGCCGGAGCCATTGTGGGCGTCACCGTCTCGGAGCTGGCCGCCCTGTGCTATCTGGCGGTAGAGTATTTCCACTCCCGCCGCCTGGAGCCGACCGTCTCCAACGACACCCCCTGGGACAGCAAGCGTATCCTGAAAACCTGTCTCTCCCTGGCCATCCCCATCACCCTGACCAGCTCCGCCACCTCCATTCTCACCACCATCGACACCTCCCTCATCCAGAATCAGCTGCAAAACGCGGTGGGTCTGACGCTGGACGAGACCCGAAGCCTGTACAGCCAGTACAGCGGTGTGCTTACAGTTTATCAGATCCCCTCCGCCCTGATGGCGGCGCTGACCGCCTCGGCCGTCCCCGCCATCACGGTCTATCTGGGCCAGAAGAACCGTAAAGGCGTCTCCCGGGTGGTGGGTTCCTCTCTGAAAACCGCCGCCATGGTGGCCTTCCCCTGCGGCGTGGGCATGATCGTGCTGGGGACCCCCATTGTCAAGCTGCTCTTCCCCTCCCTGACGGCAGACATCGCCGGACCTATTCTCTCCATCCTGGGGGTGGCCAGCATTGCGGTCTGTCTCATGCTGGTGTGTAACTCCATTTTGCAGGCCCACGACACTCTGTATGTCCCCATCGTCACCATGGTGATTGGCGGAGTCGTTATGGTGCTGTTTGACTACTTCGTGGTGGCCATCCCGGAAATCAACATCTTCGGCTCCCCCATCGGCTCCTGCATCGGCTATGGTATCACCTGTCTGCTGGATCTCATCGTCCTTCACCGGGTCGTCCCCCACTGCCCCAATTTCCTGGGGCTGTTCGCCAAGCCGCTGATCTCCTCCGTGGTCATGGGTGCCGGGGCCTGGGCCTGCTACGGGCTGCTATTCAAGCTCACCAGCAGCAACACCATTGCTCTGCTCATGGCAATTATTGTGGCGGTGGTGATCTACGTTGCCCTGCTTCTGCTGCTCAAAACCATCACAAAGGACGATCTGTCGCTGATGCCCAAGGGCGAGACGATTGGCCGCCTGCTGCGTATCAAATGAGACGGGGAGGTACACAATAGCTATGGTTTCCTTTCCACAGAAGGAGCATTACGACCTGAACGACTTCCGCCAGGTCATCGCCATTCTCCGGCATCCCGGCGGCTGTCCCTGGGACCAGGCCCAGGATCACCACTCCATCCGCCGCAACTTCATCGAGGAGGTCTATGAGGCCTGCGAGGGCATCGACAACGACGACCCCGTCCTGCTCCGGGAGGAGCTGGGGGACGTGCTGATGCAGGTGCTGTTCCACGCCTCCATCGAGGAGGACGCAGGACGGTTCGACATCGACGACGTGGCGGACCAGGCGGTGAAAAAGCTGATTTTCCGGCACCCCCACGTCTTTGGCTCGGTGGACGTCTCCGGCGCCGAGGAGGTGCTGACCAACTGGGATCAGCTCAAGCGGCAGGAGAAGCACCAGGAGAGCTATACCGACACTCTGGACGCCGTAGCCCGCACCCTTCCCGCTCTGTGGCGGGCGGAGAAGGTGCAGAAAAAAGCCGCCAAGGCCGGGTTCGACTGGCAGGGGCTGGATGGCCCCATGGACAAGGTTCGGGAGGAGACCAACGAGCTTCAGGCTGCCGCCCAGGGCGACGGCGACCCCACAGAGGAGCTGGGCGACCTGCTCTTCGCTGTGGTCAATGCCGCCCGCAAGCTGGACATCGACCCGGAGGACGCCCTCAATGCCGCCACAGAAAAGTTCATCGCCCGTTTTCGGCGGGTAGAGGAGCTTGCCCCATCCGACATGACTACCCTGCCGCTGTCCACGCTGGAGGCGCTGTGGCAGCAGGCCAAAACACAGGAGGAACCCCATGAACAAGACTGAACTGATTCAACAGACCGCCGCACAGACCGGTCTCTCCCGTAAGGACACAGAGACGGCACTTAACGCCGCCATCAATCTGATGACCAACGCTCTCTCCCAGGGAGAAAAGGTACAGCTGGTGGGCTTTGGCACCTTTGAGACCAGGGAGCGTCCGCCCCACACCGCCCGGAATCCCAAAACCATGGAGCAGGTGGAGGTGGGAGCCACCCGCACCGTCTCCTTCCGCCCCGGGAAGGCCCTGAAGGGCTCTGTGGCACTGTAAAAAGGGTGGCGTTCATGCGTCTGGATAAATATTTGAAGGTGTCCCGGCTCATCAAACGGCGCACCGTGGCTAACGAGGCCTGCGACGCCGGACGGGTCGTCGTCAACGGCCGCCCTGCACGGGCCAGCTATGAGGTAAAGCCCGGTGACGAGCTGGAGGTCCAGTTTGGTCAGCGGGCGCTCAGGGTCCGGGTGCTGGCCGTAGCCGATAATGTGGGCAAGGCGGACGCCTCTGCCATGTATGAGGAAATCTGATCCATAAAAATCGCCTGTGCAATCAGCCGCAGGCGATTTTTTTGATAGCATCTGCCTTTTTCCCGGAGCCACTTTCTCCTCGTTTCTCCATATCCGAAAAAAAATAGCCTTGTTTCTTTCTTCAAACCAATAGACAAACGCCAGATAATGTGTTATAATCCGTACAAATTATAGTAAAGGGAAGTTTTTCGTTCGGTTTTCCCTCGCAGACTTCCCTTTTGCAGCGCCAGACCCCGTCCTCTGCTTGTTCCTTTGCTTTTTCCTCTTCTTCCAGCCCGGTGCGGCGGGGTGCGCTTAAAGGAGTTTGTTGAAAAATGGAATATCAGAAGATCATCGCCGTCGTTCCCCTGCCTGAAGGGCGTCTTTTGGTATGTCTGCTGGACGGCACCATCTATCTCTGGCACTATCGGCTGCTTCCCTGGGACGGATCAGAGCCTCACCCTCTCAGCGAGGACCAGATGCTTCAGCAGGTCGCCATCGAAGCCGGGGGGCGCGGTATTTCCTGGCCCTGTAGTCTCCGCTGCTCAGTGGACGATCTGCTCCGGGACAGCTCCCTGCTCCCCCTGGATCGGAACGATTTCCTCCGCTTTTGCCAGTACAGCATTCTCTCCACCGGGGAGTCTGCCAAGCTGCTCCGCTGTACCCGGCAGAATATCGACAGTCTGGTCCGCCGGGGAAAGCTGACACCTGTCAAGGCCTACGCCCGGAACAAGCTGTTTCTCCGCTCCGACGTGGCCCGTCGGCTCTGGACGCACGATTGAACTTTTTCCCCTGAACTCAAACAGCCAGCCTGCAGATTTCTGCGGGCTGGCTGTTGTCATTATTATGCTGTGAACGTTCTGCTGATGTCAGTTATCCGGCGTTGAACAGCGGGGAGAGGATATCCGCGTACTCCTGGAAGATCTCCAGCAGGAAGGTGTTCCAGTGGCGGGCGTCCTGGGTATCGCTGCCGAACACATAGTCCTCCTGGCCGTAGTCGATGACGTCGAAGCCAGGGATGGCCTTGCTGGCCCCCGCCGTGCGGTAGGAGACGGCGTCCGCCAGAGAGAAGGAGACGTTGGTGATATCGGAATAGTCCACCCAACCGCTCAGGTCGGTGCCGGTAGCCTCGGTGGCAGTGCCGTTGGCGGTCTGAGTCTCCGCGGCGGGGGCCTCCACCGCCACGCCGTCCGCGTACTCGGCATACATCTGGTCCACGTACAGGGAGAAGGAGCTGCTCAAAATCTCAGAGGGCACATGGCCGCCGTCCCACTGCCACTCAATGGTGCAGTCGGTGCCGCTGTTCAGCCAGGCGATCTGCAGGTTCAGGGAGGCGAACATGGACATATCCCCCTCGGAGGCGCCCATGAGGATGCGGGTCCAGGCGGGGCTCTCCGTGTCCTCGTCCCCGATATAGTTCAGGGGGTTATACAGGGAGACGATATTGTTGCCGTACGCGTCGCCCTCCAGAATCTCCGCGATGTCGGCGGCGTAGGCCTCCACCATCTCCTCATAGCTGGAGTAGTTGGCGGAGTCGATGGAGCTGCCTGCGGCCTGGGTGGTGCCTGCGTCAGGGGTCCCCACGTCCATGGTGTCGCCGCTGGTGTCCACATTCTCGTTGGTGATGGAGGCTCTGCTGTCGGTGTCCATATCATCCGGCAGTTCACCGTCGGGCAGGCTGTCTGCGTCGCCCATAGCGCCGCCGGACATGCCGCCCCTTCCGCCGCCCATGCCGCCTCGGCCGGTGGTGTCGCCGTCCGGCAGATCGCCGGTGTCGATGTCGTCGGGCAGCTCACCGTCGGCCAGGCCGCTGGCGTCGCCGCCACCCGGCAGGCTGTCTGTGTCCAGATCGCCGGGCAGCTCGCCGTCTGCGCTATCTCCTCTGCCATCGGCAAAGTCCGCCGCACCGTTCATGCCACTGGGCAGGTCGCCGCCGCCCATGCCGCCGGAGCTGGAGGCGGCATACCGACCCTCCAGGAAGGCCTCCGCCTTGTCCGCAGTGGTCATGGCGGCCACATCCTCGTCGGAGAGGGCGTTGCCGTCCTCGTCAAACCAGGTCCAGCCGTCGGCGTAGTCCAGGTTGTCCAGATACCACTGGAGGTTGGAGACGAACTCCGCCAGATACAGGTCCAGGTAGCTGCCGCCATAGCCGTTGGTGTCGGCATACAGCTCCTCGTCATACTCGATGGTCAGGGCGATGGTGCTGTTCAGTTCCCCGTCCCCGTCCAGGTCAAAGCCCACGTCGGCCTCCTCCACGGTCAGGTTCTGCCCGTTGATATACTCCATATAGGCCTCGGAGAGGTACTCCGCCAGCTGAGCCTGGAAGTCGGAGCCAAAGGAGTAGTCCTCATCCAGGTAGTACTCGAAGGCTATGGCCATGTCCGCCTCGTACAGGGAGGTGATGGCGCTGTAGGCGATGCAGCCCCAGGCCCCGTCGGACAGCTCCACCTCCTCGCCGTCAATGGTGACGGTGGTGGAGTAGCTGCCGTCCTCGTTCAGGTAGCAGCCCACGGCCCCTACCTCCGCCTGATAGGGATAGAAGTCGGCGTTGTTGGAGGTGGCGGCGAACATGGTTGCGTGAGCGCCGCCGCCGCTACCGCCGGTGGAGACGAAGTAATCCACGCTGCCGGGGAGATTGCCCAGCAGGATGTTGTACTTCACGAACCGGGCGGCGGCCTTCTGGTCTGCCAGGCAGGAGGGGGCGTCGCCGGTGTAATAGGTGTTGCCGTCCTCATCGGTGGCGGTGTCCTGCTTGCCCCGGTTGCCGCAGGCGACGTTGATATAGCCCTCAGCTGCGTAGGTAGTGGCAGCGGTGGTGTTGGTGGAGGAGCTGTAGCCCGCCGCGCCGGTGTTCAGAATGACAGGGGCGGTGGCGGCGGTGTACACCTGGCCGTTGGTGCTGGTGATCTCGGCGTCATAGTCAATGACCAGGCTGCCGTTGACCGCCTCGGAATAGCTGTCCGCCGTTACGTCGGCGGAGCCGTCACCGTCGGTGTCGATGCCGGTGACGTAGCCCCCGGGGACGCAGACGGAGACGCCCTCCTCGTCCTCAATCTCCGGGTAGGCCACGGCGGAGACGATGGACATGACCCAGGCGTCCGCGCCGGAGCTATAACTCCAGGTATAGTCGGTGTTGTTGGCCAGGTTCAGGACGGACTCGATATACTCCTTGTCGGAGGCTGTCGTCTCCGTTGCGGTAACAGAGTCGGAAGTGTCCTCCGATTCCGCCGTCTCAGTGGCAGAGTCCGTGGTATCCTCTGTCTCTGCGGTCCCGGTGTCGGAGGATGCTCCGCAGGCGGCCAGGCTCAGCACCATGGCCAGCACACAGAGCAGTGCGGCAAGTTTTTTCATGTAGTTAACCTCCTCGGTTGATGTATGGAAAGCCTAACACTGTTACCTTAACAGAAGCTAAATATTTTCATCTTCTTTTCAGGACTTCTCTTTTCTTTTTCCCCGCCCTCCGATCACAAAACCACCGCACCCCGCTGAATCATCTCCAGCGGACTGCGGTGGTTCTAAGCTCTATTCCAATCCGTCGTAATGCCGTCTCACCCGGAGGCGGTTCATGGCCCGGGCCAGGGTGGCCTCGGCCAGCCGGTGCTCCTGGATACTGGCCTTTTGGAGCAGCACCTCCCGGGCCTGGGCAGCCCGCAGCTCAGAGCGGTGGAGGTCGATGTCCTCCGGCCGCTCGGCGGACTTTACCAACAGCAGCACCTCGTTGTCCTCTACCTTGACCAGGCCGTCGGACACGGCCAGCGTCATCGGCTCCTGCTCCGGCAGGTGAACGGTCATCATTCCAGGGATGACAGCGGCGATCATATTGCTGTGGTGGGCCAGGATGCCATACAGTCCGTCCCCGATAGGGACGGTCAGAGAGAGGCAGGGGCCCTCATAGACCGGATGGTCAGCGGTGAAAAAGTGCATCGTGAAGGTCTCCATCACGCCTCACCTGCCTCGATCCTCTTCGCCTTGGCGATCACATCGTCCAGGGTGCCCACGTTGTAGAAGGCAGCCTCGGGATACTGGTCCGCCTCCCCGTCCACAATGGCCTTGAATCCCCGGAGGGTCTCCGACAGGGGGACGTAGACGCCGGGGATGTTGGTGAACTTCTCTGCCACGTGGGTGGGCTGGGAGAGGAACCGCTGGAGCTTTCTGGCCCGGCTGACCGTCATCCGGTCCTCGTCGCTCAGCTCCTCCATGCCCAGAATGGCGATGATGTCTTGGAGCTCGCTGTACTTTTGCAGCACCTCCTGCACCTGCCGGGTGATGGTATAGTGCTCCTCCCCCACGATGTCCGGCTCCAGGATACGGGAAGCGGACTCCAGAGGGTCCACGGCGGGGTACAGGCCCTGCTCTGCGATTTTCCGGTTCAGAACGGTGGTGGCGTCCAGGTGGGCAAAGGTGGTGGAGGTGGCCGGGTCGGTCAGGTCGTCCGCCGGGACGTAGACCGCCTGGACAGAGGTGACAGAGCCGCTTTTGGTGGAGGTGATTCGCTCCTGAAGCTCCCCCATCTCGTTGGCCAGGGTGGGCTGATAGCCCACGGCAGAGGGCATCCGGCCCAGCAAAGTGGAGACCTCGCTGCCCGCCTGGACAAAGCGGAAGATGTTGTCGATAAACAGCAGCACGTCCCGGTGCTCCTGGTCACGGAAATACTCCGCCATGGTCAGCCCGGACAGGGCCACCCGCATACGGACGCCGGGG
>JAJQFJ010000001.1 GCA_021201185.1 Clostridiales bacterium | reverse complement strand
CTGGGCAAGAAGTACGGCTCTCCCCTCATCACCAACGACGGTGTGACCATCGCCAAGGAGATCGAGCTGGAGGACCCCTTTGAGAACATGGGCGCTGCCCTGGTGAAGGAGGTCGCCACCAAGACCAACGATGTGGCCGGCGACGGCACCACCACCGCCACCCTGCTGGCCCAGGCCATCGTCTCCGAGGGCCTGAAGAACCTGGCCGCCGGGGCCAACCCCATGGTCATGAAGAAGGGCATCTCCAAGGCCACCGCCGCCGCTGTGGAGTCCATCAAGGCCAACAGCCAGCCTGTCTCCGGCTCGGACGACATCGCCCGTGTCGGCACCATCTCCTCCGGGGATGAGTCTGTGGGCGCTCTCATCGCCGACGCCATGGAGAAGGTCTCCCACGACGGCGTCATCACCGTGGAGGAGTCCAAGACTGCCGAGACCTATTCTGAGGTCGTGGAAGGTATGCAGTTCGACCGGGGCTATGTCACCCCCTATATGGTCACCGACACCGAGAAGATGGAGGCCGTCCTGGACGATCCCGTCATCCTCATCACCGACAAGAAGATCTCCTCCATCCAGGATCTGCTGCCTTTGCTGGAGCAGATCGCCAAGTCCGGCAGGAAGCTGCTCATCATCGCTGAGGACGTGGAGGGCGACGCCCTGTCCACCCTGATCGTCAACAGCCTGCGTGGCACCCTGCGGGTGGTCTGCGTCAAGGCTCCCGGCTTCGGCGATCGCCGGAAGGAGATGCTCCAGGATATCGCCGTTCTCACCGGCGGCACCGTGGTTTCCTCCGACACCGGCATGGAGCTGAAAGATACTCAGATGTTCCATCTGGGCTCCGCCCGTCAGGTGAAGGTCACCAAGGAGACCACCACCATCGTGGACGGCGGCGGCGACCCCGCCGAGATCAAGGCCCGTGTGGGTCAGATCCGCGCCCTCATCGCCAACACCACCTCCGACTATGATAAGGAGAAGGCCCAGGAGCGGCTGGCCAAGCTGGCCGGCGGCGTGGCCGTCATCCGGGTGGGCGCTGCCACCGAGTCCGAGATGAAGGAGAAGAAGCTCCGTGTGGAGGACGCTCTGAACGCCACCCGTGCCGCTGTGGAAGAGGGCATCGTGGCCGGCGGCGGTACTGCCTATGTCAACGCCATCCCCGCCGTGGAGGCCCTGCTGGCCGACGCCGAGGGCGACGAGAAGACCGGTATCTCCATCATCGCCAAGGCCCTGACCGCCCCTGTGAAGCAGATTGCTGCCAACGCCGGCATCGACGGCGGCGTGGTGCTGGATAAGATCCAGTCCTCCGGCAAGATGGGCTATGGCTTTGACGCCTATAAGGAGGTCTATTGCGACATGATCCCCAGCGGCATCGTCGATCCCACCAAGGTGACCCGCTCCGCTCTGGAGAACGCCGCCTCCGTGGCCTCCATCCTGCTGACCACCGAGTCCGTGGTGGCCGACAAGCCCGAGCCTCCCGCGCCCGCTGCCCCCGCCAACCCGGAGATGGACTACTAAGCACAGACCAAACTCTTTATTATGCGACTCCCGCCAGGGCAACCCGGCGGGAGTCGTAACCGTTTCAGGAGATATTTCGATTATCGGTCTAACAGTGGACCCGGACGCATACCCTTTCTGAAAGAGGAGAAACAGAAACGGAGAGATAACTATGAAGGAAAAAACGACCTGGCAGCAGCGGTGGGAACGGTTCCGACAGGCTTCCCATTCCCGGGGCGTCACCCTGGCAGTCTACCTGGCGCTGCGGGTGCTGGTCATCTTCTGCATGATCCGTCAGTTTATCCAGGGGAATTACAACTATGTGATGCTTTGCGTCCTGTCCCTGGTCATTATGGTGGTGCCCTCCTTCCTGCGGGGCAGGTTCCGGATCTATCTGCCGGATGCGCTGGAGGTATCTATCTACATCTTTGTGTTTGCCGCCGAGATTTTGGGGGAAATCGGCAACTTTTACGGCTATATCCCCTTCTGGGACACCCTGCTCCACACGTTTAACGGCTTCCTGGCGGCCTCCATCGGCTTCAATCTGGTGGAGCTGCTCAACACCCGCACCAAGCGGATGAACATGGCCCCCCTGTTCGTGGCTATCGTGTCCTTCTGCTTCTCCATGACGGTGGGGGTGCTGTGGGAGTTTGTGGAGTTCTCCGCAGACGGGCTCTTATATCTGGATATGCAGAAGGATGAGATCGTCACCACCGTCGGCTCTGTCTCCCTCAATCCGGAGATGAAAAACGAACCGGTGATCGTCCGGGACATCGCCTATACCGTCCTCTATGACGCCGACGGCAACGAGTTGGCCGTGGTGGAGGGGGGCTATCTGGACATCGGCATCGTGGATACCATGGAGGACCTGTTCGTCAACCTGGTGGGGGCGCTGACCTTCTCCATTTTGGGATGGTTCTATCTCCGCAGGAAGCAGGGGAAGGAGTCCATTGTGGACTACTTTATCATCACCATGGAGCCGAAAAAGGAGCGGGTGGACGCCCTGATCGGGGAGCCAATGGAGCCGGACGCCCCACCGGACGAGACGCCGTAGACTTCTGACCCTCCTTTTGGACAAAACGCCAACATCGTCCAAATTTGTAACAGTTCGGGCCAATTGCGAAAAAATCCGACAAACGGAAAATCTGTCCGGTGCAGACCGAAAAAAGACGGTCTATAATCGGGCATAACAAGTCGGAGAACATTGCGTATGGGCTGAAAGTCCGGCTGCAATGACGGCAAAAAAGGAGGCCCATTTTATGGACGTTGGAAATGCAATTAAAAAGTTCGGCATGGAGCAGGCGATCGCTTATCTCCAGAAGGACCCGGAGCCCAACATGAAAAAGCTGATAGATGTGGGGGACAAGGTCGCCGGAGGGATGTTCCCCCGTCAGCGCAACGCCATCCGGGAGGCTGTTTATAACCCCGATAACCCCTATCACCAGTACATCCTCCGCCTCATCAGGGACACGGATGAGGACGTGCTGAAAACGGTGGTTACCAACTTCTTCATCAACGTCAATCTGAAGGGCTGGCCCCTCCAGGACGAGATGCGGGAGAAGTACGGCTGCAACATCCCCTGGGCCATCCTGCTGGACCCCACCTCCGCCTGCAACCTCCACTGCACCGGCTGCTGGGCGGCGGAGTACGGCAACCGGCTGAACCTGTCCTATGACGAGATCGACAGCATCATCTGCCAGGGCAAGGAGTTGGGGGTCTATATGTACATCTACACCGGCGGCGAGCCGCTGGTGCGGAAGAAGGACATCATCCGCCTGTGCGAGAAGCACAACGACTGCATCTTCCTGTGCTTCACCAACGCCACCCTCATCGACGAGCAGTTCGCCGACGATATGCTCCGGGTGAAGAACTTCATCCCCGCCATCTCCCTGGAGGGCTTTGAGGAGGCCACCGACGGCCGCCGGGGCCAGGGGGTCTATCAGAAGGTCATCCACGCCATCCAGCTGCTGCATGAGCGCCGTCTGGTCTTCGGTATCTCCGCCTGCTACACCAGCGCCAACCTGGACTCCATCACCTCGGAGGAGTTCTACGACAGCCTGATCGACATGGGGGTCTACTTCATCTGGTACTTCCACTATATGCCCGTGGGCAACGACGCCAGCCCCGATCTGCTGCTCACCCCGGAGCAGCGGGAGATGATCTATCACCGTATCCGCCACTATCGGGCCACCAAGCCCCTGTTCCCCATGGACTTCCAGAACGACGGCGAGTTTGTGGGCGGCTGCATCGCCGGCGGCAGACGGTATCTCCACATCAACGCCAACGGCGACGTGGACCCCTGCGTCTTTATCCACTACTCCAATTGCAACATCCGGGAGTGCACCCTGTTGGAGGCCCTCCAGTCCCCCATCTTTATGGCCTATCACGACGGCCAGCCCTTCAACGACAACCATCTCCGGCCCTGCCCCATGCTGGAAAACCCGGACGCCCTGCGCAAGATGGTCAAGGAGACCGGCGCCCACTCCACCGACCTGGAGTCCCCGGAGACAGTGGATCACCTGTGCGACAAGTGCGTGGAGTACGCCGCCAACTGGAAGCCCACCGCCGACCGGCTGTGGAAGGAGTCCCAGGAGGAGAAGGCAAAGCGCCAGGCCCAGCGGGCACTGGAGGAGCAGCAGGCCCAGCAGAAGAAGAAAAAGTAAGTTCCGTCACAGCTCGCCCGTGGAGCAGGTCAGCCCTGCTCCGCGGGCATTTTTTTCGCTGTAAGACTTTACAATCGGGAGAAATCTGGTATAATAAGGTCTGCTGAGTTCGCCGCAGGGCGACATTCGGGCCTGTAGCTCAGCTGGGAGTGCAAGCGTAACAGTTTTATGCACGACAGTTTTGGGCCTGTGACCCGCTTGTAAGCAACCAATTCACATCACAAAATAGGGGCCTGTAGCTCAGCTGGGAGAGCGTTCGGTTCGCATCCGAGAGGTCGAGAGTTCGAGTCTCTTCAGGTCCACCATGTTCCAGGGAACTGCTAAAACGGCAGTTCCCTGGAACTTTTTTATTGCCACAGCTGCTCATGACCCTTCCAGCTCAGACGGCGCCTGCCGTATCCGCCTCCTTGTCCTGTATCGGCGAGGACGGGACAGGCATAATGCCACCCCATGATAAAAGATGGCATTTTGCGATGATCCGTGTTAATATTGGGCCATAGCGATTTCATCATTGTGAGGTTCCGGTCTGCGTATACAGTGGGGGGAGAGCATAATGAAGCCAAAACGTGCGGCAAGAGAAGCCCTGAGAGGAAAGCTGGACGAATATATCGCATGTATGGAGGCAAATGCCGCCGCGCTTTTGGATGCGCCAATGCCGGAGGCGGATGAGACGCTGTTTTCTCTGGCTGAGACGACGGGAAACCGCCTGGCCTACGAACAGGTCTATTTCCAGCGCAGAAAGTATCTGGCGGTATACGGTGGCCTGGCGGTGGTTCAAAAGCACTCGGACCATCCGAAAAAGCTGGAGGAGGTCATCCGCAACATCTGCGGAGAGGAGTGCTGGGCGCTGCCGGCCCACGTGGACCGTGCCGGGAATCCGGACTGGCGCAGAACGGTGGACCTCTTTGCCGCCGAGACCGGGCATGCGCTGGCACAGATTTTGGCGCTGACGGGGGACAGACTGGACCCGGACGTGGGGGAGCTAATCAGGAATCAGGTGACAGAACGGGTGCTTACCCCCTATCTGGAGTCGGAGCCTCCCTACCTGCCCTGGGAAGGGGCAGACAACAACTGGAACGCCGTCTGTGCCGGGAGCCTCGGCTGCATCGGTATCTGTCTGCTCTCCGGTCAGCCTGCGCTGGAAAAGCTGCTCGACCGGGTCCTGCGCTCCCTGGAGCATTACATCGACGGATTCGGGGACGACGGCGCCTGTATGGAGGGGCTTACCTATTTCAGCTATGGCTTTTGCTACTATGTCGGGTTTGAGGAGCTGTTGTATCGCCATACGAAGGGAAAAATCGACCTGCTCCGCCAGGACAAGGTGCGGAAGATCGCTCTGTTTCAGCAGAAGTGCTATTTCCCGTCCGGCTGTACGCTGAGCTTCTCGGATGGGAGCTGTGCCGACCGCTATCGGCTGGGGCTGACCTGCGCGCTGGCAATGCGCTACCCGGAGGTGGAGATCCCGCCCGCCTCCTGCGCCGGGGGCTTCGGGACGGACTGGTGTTACCGCTTTCTGGCCGTCTGTCAGGATGTGGTCTGGACAAGGCGATATCTGGAGGAGCTGGACGGGGACCTGGCCGCCGATGGCCCGGAGGGGGAAACGTCTGCTGATATTTCGCCCTATATCGTACTGCCGGACGCCCAGTGGAGCATTGCCAGAGGCGCTTCCGGCGGCGGGATGGCCTGCCGGGGCGGCACGAACGGAGAGCTTCACAATCACAACGATGTCGGGAGCTTTCTGTACCTGCTGGGAGACGAGATGCTCCTGGCCGACCTGGGGGCCGGAGAGTATACGAGACAGTACTTTTCCGAGGACGAACGGTATCTGATTTTGTGCAACCGCTCCCTTGGACACAACGTCCCGCTCATAGACGGAGAGGAGCAGCGGGCAGGGGCGCAATATCGCTGTGATTCCTTCTGGTCGGACGGGAGGGGGAGAACGGTCATCCGCTTCGCCTCCGCATACGGAAACAAAGCGGCCCGCGATCTGACCCGCACCCTGGAGTATGACGCGGACACGGAGCGCCTGACCGTAGAGGACGTTCTTGAATTGCAGCGCCCAGACACAGCAAAGGGCGGGCGCGTGTCGGGAATGCGGGAGAACCTGGTCACGGAAGCTCTGCCCCTGGTGGAAGGAAACAGGATTCTGGTCTGAGGAGAGCGCCGCTGCTGCCGGATCACGGTGGAGGGTCTGGACGGCCCGATCGTGGTCGAGAAAAAGGAGCATATTGCCCACAGCGGGACGCCGATCCCTGTCTATGGCATCTCCTGGGAGACGGCCGCAGGGGAGAGAGGCGAAAGACGCTGCCGGTTTGTGGTGGAGCCGGCAGATACCGGGCAGACGGTCTGAACGAAATCAACCAAAAACATCAGGCAGGGGAGAGGCGAAAACGCCTTTCCCCTGCCTGTCTTGTCCTGCTGTGTGCCGGCCCGGCGCATCCAGCCGGTTAGATGGGAGCGCCTCACCTGCCGAGCGCCTTGCAGATCGTCTTCATCCGCTCGCTCTGGCGGACATGGAACGGGCAGCGGCTGTCGCAGTGACCGCAGCCGATACAGTCCCCGGCGGTTTTCTTCAGCGTCAGGTAGTGCTCCCTTGCCAGATTGTCCCCCAGCATGGCCAGATCATAATACTTGTTGATGAGCGCAATGTCCAGCCCCGCCGGGCAGGGGTGACAGTGCTTGCAGTAGACACAGACGCCCTCAGACTCTTTCGGCGTATACCCTGCAATCACAGAGTAGTCCTTCTGCTCGTCCGGGACATTGAAATAGTCCAGCACCTCGTTCAGCTCCGCCTCGCTGCCGTATCCGGGGACCACGGTGAGCACACCCGGCTTATCCAGGGCGTACTGGATACACTGGTGCTTCCCAAGGGCCACGCCGAAGGGGGACTGCTCCGCGTCCAGGAGCTGGCCGCCGCAGAAGGGCTTCATGACGACGATGCCGACCCCCTCCTTTTCACAGCGGCGGTACAGCTCGTACCGCTCGCTGCTGGTGCCGATGGCATAGTCCCCCTGACCGTAGTCATACACCGGGTTGATGCTGAACATGAGGACATCCAAAATCCCCATATCCAGGACCCGGTGCGCCACCGCCGGGGTGTGGGAGGACATGCCGATGTGACGGACGACGCCCTTCCGCTTCAAATCCAGGATGTAATCCAGCACGCCGTTTTTGAGATAGGTGTCTAAATCCCTGTCCTCGTCCATGCAGTGGATAAAGCCAAAGTCGATATAGTCCGTCCGCAGCTTTTCCAGCTGCCACCGCACAGATTCCTTTATCCTTTTCAGGCTGGTCGTCCAGCCATATTCCCCGGAGGTATAGTCTGCGCCAAAATGGACCTGCAAATAGACCTGCTCCCGCCTTCCCTCCAGGGCCTTGCCATAGGCGTCAAAAATCGTCGCATGGCCGCCCGCCATATCGAAATAGTTGACGCCGCGCTCCATGGCAGACCGGACGGTTGCGATGATCTCCTCCTCCGGGCGCTCCCCGATCACGGAGGAACCCATCCCGATGACGCCGATTTTTTCGCCCCCGTGGGGCAGAATACGATATTCCATAAAGATCTCCTCCTTTTCCCGTATTTTAAAGGGAAAAGCCGGGAAAGACAAATGCTTTCTCTCTATGGCTGGCTATGCCTGAGAGGAATAGAAACGCCCGGTTCCCTCACTCCGCAATCTCCCGGAGCTTATCCAAAAACTTCTGCCCTGCCTTAGTAAACACCTGATATTTCTTCCAGACCACGTGCATCTCGATCTCCGGCTGTCCCTCCAGGGGGCGGAAGCAGAGGGGGCTGTCCCCGGAGACGTTGATGATGTGGTCGAAGCAGATGGCGTAGCCCATCCCCTCTTCCACCATAATGGAGCCGTTGAACAGCAGATTGTAGGTGGCGACTACCTGCCGCTCATCCAGGCCGCGGAGCATGGAGCTGTCTCCCAGGGGCTGACGGGATACAATGAGAGGCTTATCCGCCAAATCCGCCGAGGTGACGGTCTCCTTCCGGGCCAGAGGGTCGTCCCGGCGCATGAGGACGCCGAAGCGCTCTGTATACGGCAGCTTCAGGGATTCATATTTGGAGCTGTCGATCTCACCAAACAGGATGCCGAAGTCCAGCAGCCCCTTGTCCAGGTCCTCCATCACCGTCACACGATCACCGCTGACGTTGTGAAAATGCACCAGGGGATACTCCTCCTGCAACGCCTTCGCCGCCCTCGCCAGAAAGCGGATGCCCTCGGACTCCCCCGCCCCGATGTGGATGTCCCCGGCGATGACCTCGTCGGAGAGGGAGATCTCGTCCTTCGTCCGGTCTACCAGGGAGAGGATTTCCTCCGCCCGCTTGCGCAGCAGCATCCCCTCCTCGGTGAGGGTGATCTTCCGGTTGCTGCGGATAAAGAGCTGCTTGCCCAGCTCCTCCTCCATCTCCCGCAGCTGCCGGGACAGGGTGGGCTGGGACAGGTGCAGGGCCTGGGCCGCCCCCAGGATGCTCTGCTCCCTGGTGACGGTCAGAAAATACTGTAATACGCGAAGCTCCACGAAATCGCCTCCCTTTCTCCTGCTATTTCACCATTTCCTTTTATGCCTGTAAAGCATAAAAGCGTATTCGAAACAGGTATTTGATATTTGTCGCATTTTGCACTATGATTTTCTCAGATGAATCGTGGCCATGGTTCAAAAGCACCACAGACAACCGTTGAAAACAGCAGGAGGATAGAACAATATGATACAGTTTCTCATTGACCTGTTAATCCCCATATTCACCAGTATGGGCGTCAGCGCAACCGATGTGGCTTCCTATGCGGAGTCCCTCAGCGGTTATATCTACGCCATCATGGGTCTGCTGGTCGTGGCCATTATCGTCATGATCGCCGCCCACTGGTTCGCCAAAAAGGGCACCCGCCATGTGTTCCACTGGTCTGCGGCAGTGGCCTGGGTCCTGTGCGTGACCATCATCGTCAACGTGGTCTGCTTCGGCCCCATGTACAACAACATTGCACCCATCGTGAACGGCTCCGCCTCCGTCTCTGAGGAATCGGTAGCCGCCTCCAAGGAGATTATCCAGGAGACCGGCGAGGAGGGCATGGTACAGGTCAAGAACACCGGCATCCTGCCCCTGGCCGCCAACTCCAACCTGAACGTGTTCGGCTGGGCCTCCACCAACCCCATCTACGGCGGCACCGGCTCCGGCTCCTCCGACAGCTCTGACGCCATCGACATCCTGACCTCTCTGGCGGACGCCGGGTTTACGGTGAACCAGAGCCTGGTGGATATGTACACCGAGTACAGCCCCACCCGGAACCTGGGCGGCAACGTGGTCAGCGTGACCTACACTGACTGGTCCCTGCCCGAGCCCACCGTTGACTATTACACCGACGAGCTGATGGACGAGGCCAAGGAGTTTTCCGACACCGCCCTGATCGTCATCTCCCGCTCCGGCGGCGAGGGCCAGGACGTGCCCCGGGACATGAACGCCGTCATCAACGGCACCTATAACATCGCAGACACCGTAGCCAACGGCAACAGCAATTACGCTTACTTCGCCTGCAACTACACCAACAACGGGGACTATGATGACTTCGACGAGGGCGAGCACTATCTCCAGCTGTCCAACAGCGAGGAGGCCATGATCGACCTGGTCTGCTCTGAATTTGACAACGTCATCGTGGTCATCAACGCCAACAACACCATGGAGTTGGGCTGGGTGGACGAGTATGACTCCATCGGAGCCGTCATCCTGGCCCCCGGCACCGGCGCCACCGGCATGGAGGCTCTGGGCGAGATCCTGAACGGCACCGTCAACCCCTCCGGCAAAACCGCCGATACCTTCGTCTATGACCTGACCGACACCCCCACCTACAACAACTCCGGCAGCTTCACCTATTCCAACGTGGAGGACCTCCAGGCGGCCTTCACCGAAGCGGACGACGCCTACCAGGGAGTCATCGCCTTCGTGGACTATGTGGAAAACATCTATGTGGGCTACAAATTCTACGAGACCGCCGCAGAGGAGGGCCTGATCGACTATGACGAGAAGGTGCTGTACCCCTTCGGCTACGGCCTGAGCTACACCACCTTTGAGCAGACCATGGAGAACTTCACTGACAACGGAGACACCGTCTCCTTCGATGTGACCGTCACCAACACCGGCACCGTGGCCGGCAAGGACGTGGTAGAGGTCTATTACACGCCTCCCTACACCAACGGCGGCATCGAGAAGGCCTCCGTCAACCTGATCTCCTTCGAAAAGACAGACACCCTGGAGCCGGGCGCTTCCCAGACCATCTCCTTTGAGATCGCCAAGGAGGACATGGCTTCCTACGACTCCAATTGCCTGAAGACCGAGAACGGCGGCTATGTGCTGGAGGCCGGGGAGTATACCGTCTCCATCCGCTCCGACTCCCACACCGTTCTGGACGAGGCCAGCTTCACTGTGGACGCCGACATCGACTACAGCGTCACCGGCCGCTCCTCCGACGACCCCGCTGCCGTCAACCAGTTCCAGGATTACTCCACCGGAAATGTGACCTATCTCTCCCGGGCCGGTGGCTTTGCCAACTATGACGAGGCCACCGCAGCCCCCGACGAGTCCGAGTACCTGATGGACGACGAGACCCGGGAAGAAGTTTCCGCCCATTCCGTGGCCTATTACGACTCCACCCTGTATGACGACGACAGCGACGAGATGCCCACCACCGGGGCGGACAACGGCCTGACTCTGGCCGACATGATGGGCCTGGACTATGGACCCCCAGTGGGACAGCCTGCTGGATCAGCTCACCGTGGACGACATGATCAACATGGTGAACCTGGGTGGTTTCCAGACGGTGGCGGCGAGCTCCATCGGCAAGGTAGCTACCCTGGACTCTGACGGCACCTCCGGCCTGAACGACTGGTACATCGGCGTGTACGGCACTGCTTACTCCACCGAGCTGCTCATCGCCCAGACCTGGAACAAGGATCTGGCCTATCGCATCGGCGTGGCCGAGGGCGCAGAGTATGCCGACTGCGGCATCTACGGTACCTATTCCCCCGCCATGAACACCCACCGCTCCGCCTTCTGCGGCCGGAACTTCGAGTACTACTCCGAGGACGGCACCCTGGCCGGTTACATGGCCGCCAACACGGTCAACGGCCTGGCCTCTCAGGGGGTGTACGCCTACATCAAGCATTTCGTCATGAACGACCAGGAGACCAACCGCTGCTCCCTGCTGCTGACCTACTCCGACGAGCAGGCCATCCGGGCGATCTACATGAAGCCTTTTGAGCTCTGCGTGAAGAACTGTGAGGCGGGCAGCTTTGCCGTCATGTCCTCCTTTAACTTCATCGGCTACAAGTGGTGCGGCGCCAACAGCGACCTGCTCAACGACGTCCTCCGGGACGAGTGGGGCTTCCGTGGCATGGTGCTCACCGACTGGAACGGCTCCTACGGCTACCAGAACACGGATGACGCCGTCCGCAACGGCAACGACGCCATGCTGGGCTTCTTCTCCTACGAGTCCAACCAGATCACCAACATCTCCGCCACTCTGGTCACCGCCATGCGGCAGGCGTGCAAGAACATCTGCTACGCCGTGGTCAACAGCGGCAACTACACCCTGGCAGAGGAGACCTCCGGTCTGGACAACATGACCTCCCTGTTCCTGACCATTGATATCTCCGTCGCCGTGGCGCTGGTCCTGGTGGAGGGCGTCGTCCTCATCCGCTGGCGCAAAAAGAGCAAGGCGGCCGACTGAACCCTCCCCTTACCGGTCCTTTCCCCTGAGAGCCGGTAGATAACACTCCATCGTCTCTTTCAAAGCTGCTTCCCTGAGCGAGATCGGGCGCTGGACAGAAAAACGAGCCTGGAGACAGTGGTGGTGCGCTGTCTCCAGGCTCAACACGTTTGCGCCGCACGATCAAAAAGGAACATCCTGACTGCCATACGTGCACAGGCGCCCGTCAGGCAGAGGACTACGGCGCCTGCTGCCGTCCATGCAAAATTTCCCCTTCAATTGTGAAATTGTGGTAGCGGAATGGGAGAATCTATGCTATACTATTATGAAGGGGAGATTGCACAAAGATTTTCTTCCCATCCAACATCGTGATCGCCGTCCCTCCCGGCCGGAGAGGGCGGGGACATTATTACAAAAGGGGGAGCTTCCCAATGAAAATGACATTTCGCTGGTATGGCGAGGGCCGTGACTCCGTCACCCTGAAGCAGATCCGTCAGATCCCCGGCATGAGCGGCCTGATGGGCGTGCTGGACGAGAAGGCTGCGGGCGAGGTCTGGACCTATGAGGAGTGCAAGGCCTACGTGGACCATGTCCATGAGGCGGGTCTGGAGTGCGAGGTCATCGAGAGCGTCAACGTTCACGAGGACATCAAGCTGGGCCTGCCCACCCGGGACCAGTACATCGCCAACTATTGCGAGAGCATCCGCAATCTGGCCAAGGTAGGCGTCAAGGTCATCGTCTACAACTTCATGCCCGTGCTGGACTGGCTGCGCACCGACCTGGCCCGGGTCATCCCCGAGGACGGCTCCAACAGTCTGTACTACGACGAGGAAGAGCTGGGCAACATGACCCCCATGGAGATCGTGGAGAACACCGCCAAGAACTCCAACGGCTTCACCCTCCCCGGCTGGGAGCCGGAGCGTCTGGCCGAGCTGGAGCACACCCTGGAGCTGTACAAGAGCGTGGACGAGGACAAGCTGTTTGAGAACTTCAAGTACTTCCTGGACGGCATCATCCCCACCTGCGAGGAGGTAGGCGTCCGCATGGCCTGCCACCCGGACGATCCCGGCTGGCCCATCTTTGGCCTGCCCCGCATCACCCACGATCAGGCGGGCTTTGACCGGATGGTCAAGCTCCATGACAGCCCCTGCAACACCCTCTGCCTCTGCACCGGCTCTCTGGGCTCCAACGTGAACAACGACATCCCCGCCATCATCCGTCACTTCGGCGAGATGGACCGGATCGGCTGCCTCCACGTCCGCAACGTGAAGCACCTGGGCAGCGACCGGAGATTCCGGGAGTCCAGCCACCTGTCCGCCGACGGCGATCTGGATATGTACGCCATCATGAAGGCCATCTACGACACCTGCCCGGATACCTATATCCGTCCCGACCACGGCCGGATGATCTGGGACGAGGTGGGCCGTCCCGGCTATGGCCTGTATGACCGGGCCCTGGGCGTCTGCTACCTCAACGGCCTGTGGGAGGCCATCTGCAAGAACGAGGCCGCAAAGAAGTAAGCCTCAGCGCAGGAAAGACCCAACCAACCGCACAGACCGGCCTCCCCTCCGGACGCCGGTCTGTGTTTCTATCAACATACCACGGAAAGGAAAACGCACATGGAGCGCATCACCAGCTTTACCGTGAACCACGACCTGTTGGAGCCGGGGATCTACCTCTCCCGCATCGACGGGGACGTGACCACCTACGACCTGCGCACCCGCACCCCCAACGGGGGCGATTACATGGACGATCTGACCATGCACTCGGTGGAGCATATGTTTGCCACCTTTATCCGCAACTCCCCGCTCCGGGAGGACGTGATCTACTTTGGCCCCATGGGCTGTCAGACCGGCTTTTATCTGCTCATCCGCAACGGAGACAACGAGCGGGTGCTGGAGACGGTGAAGCAGACTCTCCGGGACATCCTGGCCTATGAGGGGCCGGTGTTCGGGGCCAGCCGACAGGAGTGCGGCAACTACCGCAATCTGAGCCTGGCGGCGGCAAAAATAGAGTGCCGGGCCTATCTGGCGGTGCTGGAGGGAAAGACGAATGATTTCAAATACCGGGAGGAGTGAGACCATGATCGGCGTCATTGGAGCTATGCAGGTGGAGATCGAGGGCCTCCGGGCCATGCTGGAGGATGCGGAGACGGTTACCGTCAGCGGCATCGAGTTCGTCACCGGCCGCCTGAAGGGGCAGCCGGTGGTTATGGCGGTCTGCGGCATCGGCAAGGTGTTTGCCGCCATCTGTGCCCAGACCATGATTTTGCGCTTCCCCGTCCGGGCCATCATCAATACAGGCTGCGCCGGGACTCTCTGCCGGGAGCTGGGCATCGGGGATGTGGCGGTGGCCACCGACGTGGTGCAGCACGACATGGACACTGCCGGCCTGGGAGACCCCCTGGGGATGCTCTCCGGGCCGAACATCATTCACATCCCCGCCGGACGCCGCCTGTCCGCTCTGGTGGAGGAGGCGGTGGCGGAGACGGGCCACAAATGCGTCACCGGCACCATCGCCACAGGGGACCAGTTCCTCTGCCAGCGGGAGCGGAAGCAGTGGATTCACGACACCTTCGGCGGCATCGCCGGAGAGATGGAGGGGGGCAGCATCGGCCAGGCGTGTTATGTAAACCACATCCCCTTCGCCGTCATCCGCACCATCTCGGACGACGCGGACGGCAACGCCCCGGCGGATTTCCCCGCCTTTGCCACTCAGGCGGCCCAGACCTCCATCCAGATCACAGCGTCCGTGCTGCGGAGGATTCCAAATGAAGAACGACTGGATTGACCGGCTCCCCAAGGTGGAGCTGCACTGTCACCTGGACGGCAGCGTCCGCCCCCAGCGGATGACGGACTACCTCCGGAGCGTGGGAGAGCCTGTCCCGGCAGACCTGGAGGGGCAGATGTTCGCCGGGGCGGAATGTGAGAGCCTGACGGCGTATCTCCGGTGCTTCGCCCTGCCCCTGCGGCTGCTCCAGACGGAGGCGGGGCTGGAGCGGGCGGTGATCGACCTGCTGGAGGACGCCGGACGGGACAACATCCGATATATTGAAATTCGGTTCGCCCCCAATCTCCACCTGGCGGGGGGCCTGACCTATGATCGGGTGTTCCAGGCGGTGGAGCGGGGACAGCTGGCGGGGACGGCTGCCACCGGGGTCCAGTGCCAGTTCATCGCCTGCGCTCTCCGGACGGACAACGAGGAACACAACCTGACCATGCTGGAGGCAGCCAAGGACTGGTTCCCCCGGCTGTTCTGCGCCGCAGACCTGGCGGGAGACGAGAACGGCCACCCCATGGAGGAATCCAAAAACTACTTCCGGCGGGTGAACCGGCTGGGCATCCCCTTCACCGTCCACGCCGGAGAGACCGGCGTCCGGGAGAATGTGCGCCTGGCCCTGGACTATGGAGCCGCCCGCATCGGCCACGGCATCGCCATGGCCGGGGACCGGGAACTGCAGCGCCGCTGCCGGGAGGCGGGAGTGGGCGTGGAGCTGTGCCCCACCAGCAACTTCCAGACCCGGGCCGCCCGGAGCTGGGCGGGCTACCCCATCCGGGAATATCTGGACGCCGGAGTGCTGGCGACGCTGAACACGGACAACCGGACGGTGAGCCGCACCGACCTCACCCGGGAATACCGCCGGGCGGTGGAGGAGGGCGGCTGCACCCGGGAGGATGTGTTTGCCCTGGCGCGGGACGGCGTGACCATGTCCTTCGCCCCGGAGACGGTGAAAACCGCCATTTTGAGGGAGCTGGACGGGATGGAGCAGAGCGACTGACCGCAATACAACACCATACCACCGTAGCAGGGGCCTGCTTGTCAGAGAGCAGGCCCCTGCTATGCTGTTTGGGGGAATCGCACAGGCCCTTGCCTCCCTCTCTGAGGGAGGTGGCACGGCGAAGCCATGACGAAGGGAGAGCGGTAGGCACCCACGACTAGATAGGCACCATCGGCGAATTCGCAGAGAGTTGGTGCGAATTCGCCGGAGGCTTTTGCTAAACGATAGCCCCTGCCGCTCTCCCTCAGTCTGTCCTTCGGGCAGCCAGCTCTACCGCCTACGGCGGCACTTCGCCTCAAGGAGGGAGCCGAGAAGGGTGCGCAAAAAACTTGGCTCCCTCAAGGAGAGCACCAAGAACCCGTTTTCCTCCCCTCCCCTAAAAACCCATTTGAAATTCCCCCGTTTTCGTGCTACAATACCATGACTTTACAGAAACACAAAATCCAAAGCAGAGGAATGAGAAGATGAGGAGCATCTGGAAGTACATCAAGCGCTACTGGATCTGGGCGATACTGGCCCCCATCGCCATGGTGGGGGAGGTAGCTATGGACCTGATCCAGCCCCAGCTCATGGCGGAGATCGTGGACGAGGGGGTGCTGGGCCTCTCCAACGGCGGGGTCAGTAACCTGGATATCGTGCTGACCACCGGGCGGGACATGATTTTGTGGTGCATCTTCGGGGCCACCTGCGGGGTGCTCTCCGGGGTGTTCGCCAACTTGTGCTGTCAGCCCCTGGGAGGCGACCTCCGGGAGGAGGCCTTCCGGCGGATCATGTCCCTGTCCTTTGCCCAGACCAACCGGTTTTCCACCGGCTCGCTGGTGACCCGTATCACCAACGACATCACCCAGATCCAGAATATGGTCATGCAGTGTATCCGGGGCAGCTTTCGGACGCTGCTGCTCTTTCTGGGGGGCATCGGCTGTATGCTGATGCTGGATCTGAGCTTCGGGGTGGTCATCGCCTGCGCCCTGCCCCTGGTGGCGGGCTGCTCCTGGTATTTCCTGCGAAAGACCGCCCCCCTGTTCACCGTCCTCCAGGAGCGGCTGGACCGGGTGAACAGCGTCATGCAGGAAAACGTCACCGGCGCCCGGGTGGTCAAGGCCTATGTCCGGGAGGGCTATGAGGAGGAGCGGTTCGACGCCGCCAACGAGGAGCTCATCGGCACCCAGCTGCACATCCTGGAGCTGTTTGCCACCATGACCCCCCTGCTGAACATCGTGCTCAACGTGTCGGTGGTGGCGGTCATCTACGTGGGCGGCCTTCGGGTGCAGTCCGGCGGGGCTACGCCGGGGACGGTGATGGCAGCCATCACCTATGTCTCCCAGATCATGAACGCGGTCCTGCGGATGGCTATGATCTTCCAGACCCTGAGCCGGGGCTTTGCCTCCGCCCGGCGGGTGGAGGAGGTCATCAACTGCACCCCCTCCATCGGGAGCGGGTCGTTCGACGGGAAAACCGATCTCCGGGGCCAGGTGGAGCTCCGGGACGTGTCCTTCGCCTACCCTGACGGCAGCGGGGAGCCGGTGCTCCGGCACGTCAGCCTGACGGTCCGGCCGGGGGAGACCCTGGGCATCATGGGGGCCACCGGTTGCGGCAAGAGCAGCCTGGTGCAGCTCATCCCCCGGTTCTACGACGCCACCGAGGGGACCGTCCTGGTGGACGGGGTGGACGTGCGGGAGTATGACCTCCACGCCCTCCGGGACAAGGTGGCCATCGCCCTGCAAAAGAGCGATCTGTTCAGCACCACCCTGGGGGAGAATATCCGCTGGGGCAGAGAGGACGCCACTCAAGAGGAGCTGGAGGAGGCGGCGGAGGTGGCCCAGGCCGCCGAGTTCATCCACCGGAAGTCGGACGGCTTCGACACTCCGGTGGCGGAAAAGGGCATGAGCCTCTCCGGCGGCCAGAAGCAGCGCATCGCCATCAGCCGGGCAGTGCTGAAGGACGCGGAGATCCTCATCTTCGACGACGCCACCAGCGCCCTGGACCTGAAGACGGAGGCGGAGCTCTACACCGCCCTGAACCGGAAAAAGGGGAACGTCACCAAGATCATCGTGGCCCAGCGGGTGGCCTCGGTGCAAAATGCGGACCGGATCGCCTTGCTGGAGGAGGGCAGGCTCATCGCCTGCGCCTCCCACCGGGAGCTGCTGCGCACCTGCCCGGTGTATCGGGACATCTGCCGCTCCCAGGGGAAGGAGGGTGAGCAGGTTGGCTGAGCAAAAAAAGCAGGCCCCCGTCGTCGCCCCTCCCGGTATGCGCCGGGGCGGCCGGAATCAGGAGGTGGAAAAGCCCAAGTCCGCCGGGGAGACCCTCCGTCGTCTGATGGGCTATTTCGGCCACGAGACAAAGACCCTGGTCATTCTGCTGACCTCGGTGGCGGTGACGGTGCAGTGTACCGTCTGGGCCCCCAAGCTCCAGAGCAGCGCCATCGACCGCATCACCGAGGGGGCCTTTGACCGGCTCCCCGGTATACTGGAGATGATGCTGGTGCTCTACGCCGTCCACAGCGTAGCCACCTATTCCCAGAGTCTCCTCTCCGCCCGGCTGAGCCAGAGCGTGGTGCGGAAAATGCGCCGGGACCTGTTCCGGAGGATCGTCCACCTCCCGGTGAGGTATCTGGACAACCACTCCCACGGCGACGTCATGAGCCGCATGACCAACGACGTGGAGAACATCTCCAACACCATCTCCCAGTCCCTCAGCTCCCTGGTCTCCGGGGTGCTGACCCTGCTGGGGACGGTCATTATGATGCTGACCCTGTGCTGGCAGCTGGCGCTGCTGTCCTGTGTGACGGTGATTCTGACGGTGCTGGCCACGAAATACCTCTCCCGGGCTATGAAGCATTTCTTCCGCAAGCGGCAGGTGCTGCTGGGCCAGCTCAACGGCAACGTGGAGGAGATGGTCACGGGCTACCGGACCATCGTGGCCTATAACCGCCAGGAGAGCGCCGTGGCGGAGTTTGAGGCCCTCTCCAAACAGCTGACCAAAACCGGCATCTTTGCCGAGAGCCTGGGCGGGTCTATGGGGCCGGTGATGAACGTGATCGGCAACATCGGCTTTGTCATCATCGCCGCCTTCGGCGGGTGGTTTGCCATCAACGGCACCATTTCCGTGGGCGTCATCTCCGCCTTTATCGTCTACGCCAAGCAGTTCAGTCGCCCCATCGAGGAGATCGCCCAGCTGTACGGACAGATCGAGACGGCCCTGGCGGGAGCCGAGCGGGTGTTCGCCGTCATGGACGAGGAGCCGGAGCAGCAGACCGGCCTGCTCCCCATGGGCAGCGCCGGAGGCACCGTCCAGTTCAGCCATGTGGACTTCTCCTACTACCCCGGCAAGCAGGTGCTCTTTGACTTTGACCTGGAGGTGCGGGCCGGGCAGAAGGTGGCCCTGGTGGGGGCCACCGGCAGCGGCAAGACCACCGTGGTCAACCTGCTCATGCGGTTCTACGACATCGACGGCGGAGCCATCCGCATCGACGGCACCGACATCCGGGACATGGACCGGGACGAGCTCCGCCGGGGCACCGCCATTGTGCTACAGGATACCGTCCTGTTCTCCGACACGGTGCGCAACAACCTGAAATACGCCAACCCCGCCGCCAGCGACCAGGCGGTGGAGCGGGCCGCCCGGATGAGCAACTGCCACGAGATGATCTGCCGTCTCCCGGAGGGGTATGACACCCGGCTCAGCGAGTCCGGAGCCAACCTGTCCCAGGGCCAGCGGCAGCTGCTGGCCATCGGCCGGGCGTTTCTGGCGGACCCGAAGATCCTCATCCTGGACGAGGCCACCTCCAGCGTGGACACCCGGACGGAGCAGAAAATTCAGGACGCCATGACCAACCTGATGCACGACCGCACCAGCATTATCATCGCCCACCGGCTCTCCACCATCCGGGACGCCGACCTGATCGTGGTGCTGGACCACGGGCGCATCGTGGAGCAGGGCAACCACGACCAGCTCCTGGCCCAAAAGGGCCGGTATGCCCAGCTGTACGAGACCCAGTTCGCCGGAAAGGCGACCTGAGCGTAAAAGAATACCCCCGGCTTCCGTGGAACCTTCCACCGGAGGCCGGGGGTATTTTGCGCGCTGAAACTCAGTTGGCGGCGGTCTGGGTCACGCCATGGCTCAGGCTCTCCGGGTCGTCCCGGAGACTGCGGTAGGTGTAGACCAGAACGACGGCGGAGATGACGCCGGTGAGCACGTCGGAGACGGGCATGGAGTACAGCACTCCGTCCAGGCCGAAGAACACCGGCAGCAGCAGGGCCAGGCCCACGCCAAAGACCACCTCACGCACCATGGAGAGCATGGTGGACAGGCCCGCCTTGCCCAGGGCCTGGAGGAAGATGAAGGTGCCCTTGTTCACGCAGGCCAGGATGAGCATACACAGATAGGTGCGGAAGGCCTTGATGGCGAACTCGGTGTAATAAGCACTCTCGTTGGCAGCGCCGAAGATGCCGATAAGCTGGGCGGGGAAAATCTCCACGATGAGCATGGCGATCAGGCCCACGATGGCCTCTGCCGCCAGCAGATGGTTGAGCAGGCTCCGGACCCGGTCCTTCCGGCCCGCGCCGATGTTGTATCCCACCACGGGGATGCACCCGGCGGCCAGGCCGATGGCGATGGAGATGACCACCTGGAACACCTTCATGACGATGCCCACCACCGCCATGGGGATTTGCGCATATTCCGCCTGGCCAAAGATAGCGTCCAGAGCGCCGTACTTCTGGATCATGTTGTTGACGGCGGCCATGGACAGCACCATGGACACCTGGGACAGGAAGCTGCAAATTCCCAGAGGCAGGAACCGGCCCATGAGCCGTCCGCTGAGCCGGAAGCTGCTCTTCTCCAGCTTGACCGCCTTCAGATGGAACAGATACCACACGGAGGCGGCGGCGGTGATGATCTGCCCGGCCACGGTGGCTACGGCGGCGCCCATCATGCCCCAGCGGAGGACATAGATGCAGATGGGGTCGAGGACGATGTTGGCGGCGCAGCCGGCCAGGGTGGCGGCCATGGCGAAGTTGGGGCTGCCGTCAGAGCGGATGATGGGGTTCAGGGGCTGGCCGAACATATAGAAGGGGATGCCCAGGGCGATCCAGAAGAAGTACTCCTGGGCCAGGGCGAAGGTCTCGTCGTTGACCGTGCCGCCGAACATGGCGATGATCTGGTCGGCGAAGATCAGATAGATGGCAGTGACCACGATGCTGGCCAGGATGGTCAGCACGATGGAGTTGCCGATGCTCCGGTGGGCGTTCTCCTTCTGGTTGCTGCCCAGGCAGATGCTGACAAAGGCGCAGCAGCCGTCGCCGATCATCACCGCAATGGCCAGGGCCACCACCGTCAGGGGAAAGACCACCGTGTTGGCGGCGTTGCCGTAGGAGCCCAGATAGTCCGCATTGGAGATGAAGATCTGGTCTACAATGTTATACAGGGCGGCCACCAGCAGAGAAATGATGCAGGGGATGGCGTAGCTGCGCATCAGACTGCCCACAGGCTTCGTCTCAAGATAGGCGTTCGATTTTTCTTCCATGATTGCTTCTCCTTTTACCAAAAATCAGATAACAGTCTCCCGCACTCCCACCGTCGTCTGCCGGTGCGAACCGTCTCTGCGCAGAACAGCGGAAAGGGCGAGAAAAAATGCGTAAGCCCGTGGCCCGGGCTTACGCATTCGCTGCAACTCAGCGTTACATATTATAGCGATTTTTGCGGGGAAGTCAATGATTTTTCCCACAAAAAAGAGGTTTCCATTTCCGCCTGAAATCAACTCTCTGACGATATGCGCCATTGCGCCGCCGCCCCCAGCACACACGACAGAAGGAACACGGCGGCCGGAATGGCCCCGCCGGAGGAGCCGTCCGACCAGAACAGCCCCAGAGCCAGCCCGGACAGATAGCCCGCCAGGGCGATGAGGGAGAACACCGCCTTTCCCCACAGCACCGGCAGGAGGATGACCGCCGCCGCCAGCCAGAACAGACGCCCGGTGGTCCAGGTCAGGGCGGCGAGGTCGGGGAGGAGATATCGGGAGATGCCGTAGACGGCGGCGAGAATGACCCCCAGCAGCACCAGGGTCACGGCCCGCACCTGGGGATGGCTCCACACGCTGCCGCTCCCTTTGCCGGTATAGGCGGGATTCCAGAAGGAGATGGGCCGGGCAGCGCGCCCGAACCGTTTGCCGTGCCGGTAGCTGGAGATGCCGGAGTAGGGGAGAGGCGCGCGCCCCTGCTTCCTGCGCCGCCCGCCGGTGTAGTGGCTCTGCGACTCCGTGAGGGGAGCGGAGCGGCGGAGATCGGAGCGCTCCCCATAGTAGGCCTCCCCGCCGCCCTGCTGCCGGAGGTCGGGACGCTTCCGCTTCCGGAGCGCCCGGCGCAGATGGAGCAGACCGCCGCCCAGAATCAGCGCCAGGGCCAGCGCCAGACAGGCGACGCCAAAGGCCAGGCGGGGATTGCTTTTCATCAGCTCGATGAGCTCCACGGTGTTCACCTCCACAGGGCGGCCCCGGACGGGGAAGAATTTTTCTGCCGTTATCATACCATGTTCCCGGGAAAATGGCAATCGGTTTCCCCCCTGCGGCCTGGAAAGAGCGGAACCGATGATTTTGCGATTTTACTGTTGCAGATTCCTTGTCTTTCTGCCCTGCTTATGGTATCATGAAAAAGGAAACCGACAGGAGGGCCGGGCATATGGGACAGAGCGAGTATGAATTTATCCACTATGAGACCATGCGGCATTTGCAGTGCTTTGTCAACTGCATCAGCTTCCGAAGCGCCCATATCCACCGGGCCTGGGAGCTGGGGCTGGTGCTGGAGGGCAGCGCCCGCATCCGCATGAGGGAGGACTCCTTTCAGGTGGGACCGGAAGATCTGCTGCTGTTCAACCCCAACCAGTCTCACGGGATCACCAGCCTGACGTCCCAGCCGGTGAAGATCCTGATCCTCCAGGTCGCCGTCCACTTCTGCGGAGACTATATGCCCGCCCTGCGCCGGGTGGAGTTCGAACAGGTGCAGGTGAGCAAGGTGGTGAGCGCCCCGACGCTGGCGGTGCTGGCCCGGCGGATGACGGACACCGGCCGCTCTTTCTGGAGCGGGGAGCCGTACAGCCCCCTGTACTGCGTGTCCCAGGTGTGTCTGCTGTTTCGGGACCTGCTGCTCCGGGTGCCCTATCACACCATCAGCGACTCGGAGTACTCCTCCCGGAAGAAAAAGGCGGACCGGATCGACCGCATCACCGGCTATATCGAGGAGCACTACTATGAGCCGCTGCGGCTGTCCGACCTGGCCCGGGCGGAGGGGGTCACCACCGCCTACCTGTCCCATTTTTTGCGGGATAATCTGAATATTACCTTCCAGGACTATCTGAACACCACCCGGTTTGAAAAGGCTCTCCAGCTCATCGGCGATCCGGGCCTGAGCCTGTTGGACATCTGTATGGAGTGCGGTTTTTCCGACACCAGATACCTCAACAAGCTGTTTGTCCAGCGGTTCGGCTGCACTGCCCGGGAGTATCGGGCGCAGCTGAGCTGGGAGGACAGACCCGCCGGGGCGATGCGGGACGAGCCCGTCCCGGTGTCGGAGCGGATCATGTCCCGGGAGGAAGCACAGGCGTGGCTGGAGGCCAGAGAGCGGGGAATGGAGAAGGAATGAAAATACTGATCGTAGACGACGAGCGGGTCATCGTAAAGGGCCTGCGGTTCAATCTGGAAAACGAGGGCTACCAGGTGGTGGCCGGATACAACGGACAGCAGGCGGTGGAGCTGGCCCGGCAGGAGCGCCCTGATCTGATCCTGATGGACGTGATGATGCCGGGGATGAGCGGGATGGACGCCTGCATCCAGATACGGGAGTTCTCCGACGTGCCGATCATCATGCTCACCGCCAAGGGCGAGGACATGGACAAGATCATGGGCTTCGAGTGCGGGGCGGACGACTATGTGACCAAGCCCTTCAATGTGCTGGAGCTGAAGGCCCGGGTGAAGGCCCTCCTCCGCCGCTCATCCGGAAACGGCGCCGGGGCAAAGGGCCGCTACCGGGACCCGGAGGACACCATCTCCGCCGGGCACATCCTTCTGGACCGGGTCTCCCGGGACGTGCAGCGGGAGGGCATTTCGGTGGAGCTGACCGCCAAGGAGTTCGATCTGCTGGAGCTGCTCATGAGCCATCCCGGCCGGGTGTTCAGCCGGGAGAAGCTGCTGGATCAGGTCTGGGGCTATGAGTACCAGGGGGACTACCGGACGGTGGACGTGCACATCCGGCGGCTGCGGGAGAAGGTGGAGCTGGTGCCCGCCTCTCCCCAGTATATCCTCACCAAATGGGGCGTGGGCTACTATTTCGCGGCAAACAAATAACCGGCCCGGGCAAATGACGGGAGAAGGGGGGCGCTCACTGTGGAGACGGAGAAGAAAAAAGCTGCAAACAGCGGGCGGGTGCCCCTGATTCACAGCCTGCAATTCAAGTTTGCCGTCAGCTATATCCTTATTATCGCCGCCATCCTGGCGGTGGTGAATACCTATCCCCTCATCGCCTCTCAGGAGATGGTCTTTCAGACGAAGCAGACCGCCCTCCAGAGCGAGGCGTCGGGCATCGCCTCCAACCTGGCGGGTCTGGAGACGCTGACGGAGGACGGGGTGGCCCGGGTGATGGAGGTGATCGATGACTCCAGCCTGACCCGGGTGCTGGTGACGGACAGTGCCGGACTGGTGCTCTACGACACCGCCCAGGGGGCGGAGGAGGACGCCTATGGGCGGTATGCCCTGCTCCAGGAGGTCGTTCTGGCCCTCCAGGGGCAGGACGTGTTTCAGTCCGCCTATCAGGATGGGGCCTTCCGCTCCGAGGCCGCCACGCCGGTGGTCTACCGAAACAGCACCATCGGGGCGGTCTATCTCTACGAATATGACAGCCAGCAGGGGGCGTTGCTCCAGGGGCTGGGAGGCAATATCCGCAGCCTGTCCCTGGTGATCTGCGCTGTGGCCCTGCTGGTGAGCATGGTGCTGGCCCGCACCATGACCCGGCGGATCAGCGGACTGCTCTCCGCCATCCAGAGCCTGCGGGAGGGGGAGTACTCCCACCGGGTGGAGATCCGGGGCAAGGACGAGCTGGCCCAGCTGGTAGAGGAGTATAACAAGCTGACCCAGCGGCTCCAGACCACCGACGAGGTCCGGCGGCGGTTCGTGGCCGACGCCTCTCACGAGCTGAAAACGCCCCTGGCCTCCATCCAGCTCCTCTCCGACTCCATCCTCCAGAGCGAGGACATGGACACGGAGACCATGCGGGACTTTGTGGCGGACATCGGCGCAGAGGCGGGGCGGCTGAACCGCATCACCGAGGATCTGCTGGCTCTGACCCGGATGGACAGCGGACGTGCCCCCAGGCAGCAGCGGGTGGAGCTGGACCGGACAGCGGAGGACGTGCTCCACATGCTCACCCCCCTGGCGGAGAGCCGGGGCATCACCTTCGAGACGGACTTCCAGCCGGACTGCGTCATCCTGGCCGGAGAGGACGACCTTTATCAGGTCATCTATAACCTGGTGGAAAACGCCATCAAGTACAACTGCCCGGAGGGACTGGTCCGGGTGGTTCTGGGCCATGAGGACGGAAAGGTGTTCCTCCGGGTGGAGGACACAGGCATCGGTATCCCGGAGAAGGAGCGGGAGAAGGTCTTTGACCGGTTCTACCGGGTGGACAAGGCCCGCTCCCGGGAGGCGGGAGGCACCGGACTGGGCCTGTCCATCGTCCGGGACACCGTCCACCTCTACGGCGGCTGGCTCAGCGTCGGCCCCCGGGCGGGGGGCGGCACCTGGTTCCAGGCTACCTTCCCGGAGATCGGCTCAGAGGAGCCGGAGGAGGGAACGCCATGAAGCGACGGCTTTGTATCCTGCTGGCGGCGCTGCTGGCGATGACGGCTCCGCTCTCCGGCTGCGGGGCGGCGGAGACGGAGGAGGGCCTCTCCATCTACTATGCCGCCGGAGATCAGGAGACCTACGGGCAGGCGGCCCTGGGGGCGGAGCGCTGGGCGGACGGTTCGGCGTCCTCCACCGTGGACGAGGTGTTTGCCCGGATGCTGGAGGAGCCGGAGGCAGACGGCCTGTCCCAGGCGCTGCCCGACGGCGTCCGGCTGTGGAGTTGGGCGTTGGAGAACGGGGTGCTGACCCTGAACCTCAGCGAGGACTATAACGGCTTGTCCGGTATCTCCCTGACGGTGGCCAGCGCCTGCCTGGTGATGACCATGACCCAGCTGGACGGGGTGGAGTCGGTGAACATCACGGTGGACGGCCGGTCCCTTCCGGAGGGCAGCCAGGTCCCCCTGACCCGGGAGGATGTCCTGCTCACCGGGGAGATCCAGGACCCGGCGACGGTGGGCTTTCAGCTCTACTTCCCCCTGTCCGACTGGTCCGGTCTGGGGACGGAGTACCGGGAGACGGAGCTGTACGACACGTCTCTGACCGACCAGATCGATACGGTGATCGCTATGCTGGTCGCAGGCCCCGGCGCGGACGGGATGGAGGCTGCCTTTGTCGGCCTGGAGGCCCATCTGGACAGCCAGATAGTAGACGACGTGTGCGTCCTCACCCTGACAGAGAGCTGGGCGTCGGCGCTCTCCACCCGGGAGCTGAGCCGTCAGGCCCTGGTAAATTCCCTGTGCGAGCTGGAGCAGGTGGAGGCGGTGGCCTTCAACTGGGACGGCGAGGGCCAGGAGAGTCTGGAGGATACCTATTACGCAGATTACGGATAAGAATGGATAAAAATAGGAATAAACGGTCAGCCCCCGGCTTTCTCAAACAAGAGCCGGGGGCTGCATTGCTCAGCGGCGGGATTTCCGGGACTGGAAATCCCGGTCGATGTCCGCCTTCCAGCTGGCCTGGAGGGGGGCGCCCTCCCGGAGACAGCTGGCGGCACAGCTGACGGCCTCATAGTTCAGCCGGACGCCCGCTCCGTCGGCGTGGAAGTTCACCGCCCGGTCTGCGCCGATGCCGAACCGCCGGGCGGTGGAGATGGCGTCGATGTTGGCCCCCAGGAAGAGAAATTCCCAGCCGTACTCCGTCTGCTCCTGCTCCACCATCTTCCGTACCCGGTCATAGGAGTACTCCCGGCTGGCGTTCTCCATGCCGTCGGTGATGATGACGAAGAGCACCTTGTCCGCCCGCTGCTCCGGCAGGGTGTGCCGCTGGGTCAGGACCACCTTCTGGATGGTGCGGCCGATGGCGTCCAGGAGCGCGGTGCAGCCCCGGACGTAGTACTCCCGGTTTGTGATGGGGGCCACGCCCTGGATGTCGATGCGGTCGTGGAGCAGCTCGTACCTGTCGTCAAAGAGCACCGTGGTGACGTTGGCTGTCCCCGGCTCCTGCTTCTGCTTTTCCAGCATGGAGTTGAAGCCCCCGATGGTGTCCGACTCCAGCCCGCACATGGACCCGCTGCGGTCCAGGATGAATACCAGCTCTGTCCGATTCGTTGTTTTCATTGTGTTTTCCTCCAGTCAGTTTTAGTGTGACTAAAGGATACCAGACGGCCCGGCCTGTTGGGTCGCTTTCAGGGCGACAAATGGCCGGGCAGGGGATTTGTTCACAAAACATTCACGGACAAAGGGGATGAACTGCCCCAAATTTCATTTTCACTTTAGGTTCGGAGTGTATTATGACACTTGGTTCACCGGCGGAGAAATATCCATCGCCGCCCGGCGTATATCAACCAACACAGGAGGCTGACAATATGAAGGAAACAGCGAGGCCGAGACAGGCAGCCAGACGCAGACGGACGATCCGCAATACGATCATCCTCGTCGTGGCGATTTTGCTGCTGCTGGCGGCAGGGGTTTTTATCTGCAGCAGCAGGTGCAGGAGAATTACGCCACCACCGACGAGACATCCGCTCTGTCGGCGGAGGTCACTGTGGGCAGCATCAGCACCACCGTCTCCGGCTCCGGCACACTGGCCAGCGAGGACACGGAGGACGTGACCATCCCCTCCGGCGTGGAGATCGACGAGCTGTATGTGGAGGAGGGCGACTCCGTGGAGGAGGGCGACCTGCTGGCCACCGTCGACACCAGCTCGGTGCTCTCCGCCCTCTCCGACGTACAGGACCAGCTGGACGAGCTGGACGAGGAGCTGGAGGAGGCCAGTGAGGACGAGGTCAGCTCCACCGTCACCGCTGGGGTGTCCGGCCGGGTGAAGGCCATCTTCGCCGAGGCCGGGGACGACGTGGCCACCGTGGTCTATGAAAACGGCGCCCTGGTGCTCCTGTCTCTGGACGGATATATGGCGGTGGACATCGAGTCCTCCGACTATGAGGTGGGGGACAGCGTCACCGTCACCACCTCGGACGGGGACGACTACACCGGCTCCGTCTCCGCTGTGACCGGAACCGTCGTGACCATCCTGATCACCGACAACGGCCCGGAATACGGGGACACAGTGACGGTGGATGACAGTTATACCAGCGTCCTCTACATCCATGAGCCCCTGAAGGTCACCGGCTATGCAGGGACGGTGAAAAAGGTCAAGACCAGCCTGAACGCCAAGGTGAGCGACACCACCACCCTGCTGACCCTCACCGACACCTCCTATTCCGCCAACTATGACCAGCTGCTCACCCAGCGGGCGGAGCTGGAGGAGCTGTACCAGACGCTGGTGAAGCTGTACATGGATGGGGCGGTCTATGCCGAGCTGTCCGGCACGGTGGACAGCGTGTCCGATACCACGGACAGCAGCACGGCGTCTGTTTCCAGCTACTATACAACGACCTCCACCGCCGTCTCCTCCGGGGATGAAACCACCATCGTCACCATCGACCCGGACGAGACCATGTCCGTCTCCATCAGCGTGGACGAGACGGATATCCTCTCCCTGGAGGTGGGTCAGGAGGCCGCCATCACCATCGAATCCATCGGGGACGACACCTATTCCGGCACCCTCACAGAGATTGACAACACCGCCACCAGCTCCGGCGGCGTGACCGTCTACACCGCCACCGTCACCCTGGACAAGACGGAGGAAATGCTCTCCGGCATGACCGCCTCGGTGTACATCACCATCGAGGGCACGGATAACGCCCTGCTGGTGCCGGAGGACGCCGTCAGCCAGACCAGCTCCACCTCCTACGTCTACACCTCCTATGATGAGACCACCGGGGAGCTGGGGGACATGGTGGAGGTGACCACCGGCCTGTCCAACGGCAGTTACATCGAGATTATCGATGGCCTCTCAGAAGGGGATACGGTCTACTACTTTGAGAGTAGCAGTGGCAGCTCCTTCGACATCAGCAGCATACTGGGCGGCAATTCCGACTTCAGCAGTATGATGGGCGGCAATTCCGACTTCAGCGGGTTCTCCGGCTCCGACTTCAGCAGCGGCAGGGGCTCCGGCGGTGACATGGGCGGCGGTATGTCCATGCCCGGCAACTGAGGAGGCACTGACATGATCGACATCAACAATGTGACCAAGGTCTACCAGATCGGCAGCGAGAAGGTCTATGCCCTGAATAAAGCCTGCGTTCACATCTACCCCGGAGAATTCGTCAGCATCATTGGCCCCTCCGGTTCCGGCAAGTCTACCCTGATGAACATCATCGGCTGCCTGGACACGGCGGACTCCGGCACCTATATGCTCGACGGCACCCCCATTGAGGACTACACCGAGGACGAGCTGGCCAAGATTCGCAACCAAAAGATCGGCTTCGTCTTTCAAAACTTTAACCTGATCAGCAAGCTCACCGCCGAGGAGAATGTGTAGCTGCCCCTCATCTATCAGAAGGTGCCCAAGGCCGAGCGGCGGGAGCGGGTGGCCCAGGCCCTGGAGCGGGTGAACCTGGGCAAACGGGCAAAGCACCTGCCTACGGAGCTCTCCGGCGGACAGCAGCAGCGGGTGGCCATCGCCCGGGCCATTGCGACCCGGCCCTCCCTGATTTTGGCGGACGAGCCCACGGGCAACCTGGACTCCACCACCACCAACGAGATCATGGATATCTTCCACGAGCTCCACGACCAGGGAAACACCATCGTCCTCATCACCCATGACGATGAGATCGCCCGCCAGGCCTCCCGGGTGGTACACATTCTGGACGGAAAGCTGTCGGAGGTGAGTTTGTGATTCAGTCCTTTAGAATGGCAATGAAATCCATTGCCGGAAACAAGTTCCGGGCCTTTCTGACCATGCTGGGCATTATCATCGGCGTTATGGCCCTGGTGGTGCTGGTCAGCCTGGTCAACGGGGCCACCGGAACGGTGACGGACACCATCTCCAGCCTGGGCACTGATCTGCTGACGGTGACCGTTTCGGACGACAAGGGCAGTCCCGTCACCCTGGACACTCTGGACGAGTGGATGGACGAGGACGGCATCGGGGAGATCGCTCCGGTGGGCACCACCAGCGCCACGGGGAAGTATGGCTCCACCAGCTCCACCGTGACGGTGTACGGCACCACCCCCGCCTATCAGTCCATCAACGCCCTGACCCTGCTTTTGGGCCGGTTCGTCAAGTCCTCTGACGTGGACAACCACACCAACGTCTGTATCATCAACGAGGCCATGGCCACGGACCTCATCGGCTACACCGACTGCCTGGGGGCGGAGATCTCCCTGGACGGCATGAAGTTCACCGTGGTGGGGGTGCTGGAGGACGACGACGACTCCCTTACCTCCGTGTTCACCAGCGACTCCATGGTGGCCTATATCCCCTATACCACTCTGATGCGCCTGTCCTCCACTGTCTCCTCGGAGATTACCAGCTTCTATGTCAGCTCGGAGGAGGACTCGGACATGGACACGGCGGAGGCGGCTATGACCCTGCTGCTGATGGAACGGTTTGAGGAGGACGAGGACGCGTTCACCGTCTCCTCCCAGGATGTGCTGGAGGATGCCATGAGCAGCATCACCTCCATCCTGTCCGTCCTGCTGGGCGGCATTGCGGCCATCTCCCTCATCGTGGGCGGCATTGGCATTATGAATATCATGCTGGTGACGGTGACGGAGCGCACCCGGGAGATCGGCATCCGCAAGGCCATCGGCGCCAGCCGCCGGGTCATCCTGCAGCAGTTCCTGCTGGAGTCGGTGGTGCTGTGCATGATCGGCTGCGTCATCGGCGTGTTCCTCTCCTGGACGATTTTGCAGGTGGTGAGCACGGTGGTGTCCAGCCTGAGCCTGACCTTTACCATGTCCTGGAACGTGGTGGTGATCGCCATCGTGTTCTGCTTCTTCATCGGCGTGGTGTTCGGGCTGTACCCGGCCAACAAGGCGGCCAAGCTGCCGCCCATCGAAGCGCTGCACTACGGCGGTTAAGGAGGTGCGGACAGAATGAATCAGGAAAACACAATCGTGGAAACCAAACCCGCAGAACCGAAAAAGCCGGTGAAACGGAAAAAGGGAACGCTGTACATCGTCCTCATCGTCCTGTTCACCCTGGTGATGGTGGCCGACCTGGCCAACTACGCCCTGACCCCGGACACATCCGGATTCACCGAAGGAGCCATGGGGGAGATGATCATGCCGGATATGGACAGCATGGAGACAATGGACGCCGATGCCGACAGCGCCGAAGCGTCCGACAGCGACAGCACCGGAACGACAGACGGCGAGACCGCCGACAGCTCTGAGTCCTTCGGCAGAGGCCAGGGCGGCCGGGGCGGCATGGGCGGATTTGCAGACGGAGAAGCCCCTGAGGACGCTTCGGGGGAGAATTTTGCCGCCTCCGATGGCTCGGAGGACGTTGCCGCCGGTGACGGAACGACAGATACAGCAGACACGGAGGACACGGAGAGCGGCGCGTTCTCCGACGGCTTTGACGCCTCTGAGATGGATATGACGGGGATGCCCGGCATGACCACCACGCAGACCCCCCTGACCGTCATCCGCAGCTACTGGCTGCCCATCCTCATCGTGTGTATCCTGGGAGATGCGGTGTGCATTTTCCTGCTGGTGCGGCGCATCCGCATCAACCGGAAGCTGGATGCCGAGGCTCTGGCCGCGGGTGAGACGGTGGAGGAGCCGGAGGAGGACGATTTCGCCATCCGCCGGGAGCGGGGCCCCATGGACTGGATCGCCCCCGTCTGTCTGATTTTGGCCCTGGCGCTGGTCATCTACATGCTGCCCACCACGAGCAGCAGTAATGCATCCTCCGTCACGGTGGAGACGGAGATCCTCTCCGGCACGGCAGAGGAGGGGACCATCACCACCTATCTCTCCGGCACAGGCACTCTGACCGAGGAGGATACCGTGACCGTCTCCATCCCGGATGTGGTGGAGATCGAGGCCTATTATGTGGAGAACGGGGACACCGTCTCTCAGGGAGACGCCATCGCCACGGTGAACACCACCTCTGTGGCTGCGGCCATCATTGAGCTGCAGTCCGTCCTGGATGAACTGGACGAGGATCTGGAGGAGGCCGCCGAGGAGGACACCGAGGACACCATCGAGGCCACGGTGGATGCCCGGGTGAAGCTGATTTACGCCGAAGAGGGGGACGAGGTCGCCAACGTGATCTATGAGGACGGAGCGCTGATGCTCCTGTCCCTGGACGGCTACATGGCAGTGGACCTCCCCGACAGCTCCGGCCTGAGCGTGGGCGACTCCGTCACCGTCACCTTCTCCGACGGGGAGAGCGAGACGGGCCGGGTGGCCCAGGTCAGCATCGGCGACGGCACCGCCACCGTCACCGTCTCCGACGAGGAGGCGGTCTACGGCGACACGGTGACGGTCACGGACGAGGACGGCAACGACGTCGGCTCCGGGACGCTGTACATCCACAGCGAGCTGAAGGTGACGGGCTATTACGGCACCGTGGACAGCGTGGACGTGGACCTGGACGACGAGGTGGAGATCGGCGACACCCTGTTCACCCTCACTGACACCGGAGAGAGCCAGACCTACCAGACCCTCCTGGGCCGGCGGTACGAGCTGGATGAGCAGATGGCCGACCTGTTCCAGCTCTATGAGGACGGCTGCATTTACGCAGAGACGGACGGCGTCATCTCCGGCGTCCCGGACGATGCGGAGATTATCAAGACCGACGACACTGCCGCCGATGGAGAGAGCGACACCGACCAGCTTTCTGCCGACAACTCCCTTGTGGGGGCGGTGCTGAACCTCCTGACCGCAACGGTGGACGAGGATGACAGCGGCAGCGGCGACACGGACGACAGCGGCGATACCGGGGGTGATATCGGCGATACCGGCGACACCGGAGACACAGACGACACCGGAGACACGGGGGACACGGGCGACACCGGCGACGACAGCGGCGACACCGACAGCGATACGGACGCCGACGCCGACACCGATACCGATACGGATACGGATACCGACACCGGCGAGACGGAGGAGGCAAGAACGACGCCGTACAGCGTCGAGTCGGGCAGCAGCTATGTGTACTACATCGCCACCGCGTCCAGCGTGGGCAAGTCCTCCGCCGTGCTCAAGGTGTACACCAGTCCAGTCTCTCTGAGCAGCTATACCGATCTGACCGGAACACTGACGAAGCTGGAGAGCGACGGGAGCGCTGAATGGGAGCACTACGTGTACCGATATGACACCACGGCCCAGAACGTGTTCACCTGTTCTGACTCCACCTGGAGCAGCTCCACCGCCTCTGTGTTCCAGTCCGGAGACACCCTGGCCTTTGCCCTGACCGCCCAGTACAGTGAGGACGGCGGCTATGAGCTGGTGGAGATCCTCCGTACTGCCGCAGCCGAGACGACGACGGACGACCAGACCACCCAGACGGACGGCCAGACCACCCAGACAGATGACCAGACAGCCCAGACGGACAATCAGACGGCCCAGTCGGGCATGAGCGGCATGAGCGGTATGACCGGCTCCGCCTCCGGATTCAGCTCCGGCTCTGTCTCCGGGTTCAGCTCCGGCTCAGTCTCCGGCTCTGTGTCCGCCGACAGTGTTACCGGGACCACCGAGGAGGAGACCGCCTCCTATGACCAGTACACCATCGCAGAGCAGGATGTGCTCACCATCACGCCCCAGGACACCATGAGTCTCTCCATCAGCGTGGACGAGCTGGACATCCTCTCCCTGGCCGTGGGCATGGAGGCGGAGGTCACCCTGGACGCGCTGACAGGACAGTCCTTTACCGGGACGGTGACCGCCATCGGCACCACCGGCACCAATGAGGGGGGCAACACCAAGTTCACGGTGGAGCTGACCATGGACCGGACGGAGCAGATGCTGGCGGGGATGAACGCCTCGGTGAAGATCGAGACGGCCTCCAGCGACGTGGAGACCAGCGTCCCGGCGGCCGCTCTGGTGGAGGACGACGGCAAGACCTACGTCTATACCGAGTACGACGAGAAGGAGGAGACCCTGGGCGGTCTGGTGGAGGTGGAGACCGGCGTCTCTGACGGCGACCTGGTGGAGATCACCTCCGGCCTGAGCCAGGGCGACACCTATTACTACGAATATGCCGACACCCTGACCTACAGCTTTGTAAGCGCCAGATAAACGGCAAAAACAGGAGCCGCCGCAGCGAGATGCGCTCTCACTGCGGCGGCTCTGCTGTTCGACAGATCAGCCGCCAATCTCGGCGGTTGTCTCAGTCAACTCCGTCATAATACGGGAATATGCTTCCAGAAAATAGGCCATCTCTGCGTCATTTAAGTCCTCATCCTCCATTGCCTCCAGGCTGGCCATGGTGGTGGCGTAGGTGGTCATGAATTCTGCATACTCACCGAGAAGGCTGGTCGGGTCGTCAGAGTTACTGTAGGTGATCATGAACTCACAATATTCATCAAAGAACGTCTCATAATCGTCGATGGCCTGCTTGATCTCCGGGCGCATTCCATCCACCAACTCCTCGGTGGTGTCGGCGGTATCGTCAACCTCTGCGTCACCGTCGATGGAGGCGTCGGTGTCCTCTGATTCTGCCGATCCATCTTCGGTGGAAGCCTCGTCTGCGTCGGAGGACTGTTCAACAGTCCCTTCCTCACTGGCGGAATCGTCTGTATTTTCGGCATCTTCAGGATCTGCAATCTCTTCCTCTTCAGCTTCTGCTGTGACATCAGAGGTATCTTCCACGTCTGCTGTTGCTTCAACATCGCTGTCAGAGGCATCGTCCGTCTTGGTTGTACTGTTACCACTGCACGCAACCAGAGACAGCAGGAGCATAAATGACAGGAGCAGGGCAATGATTTTCTCTTTCATGAATTCTCGCCTTTGCAAATGTAAGAGGGTTGGCATCCTGACCTGGGGCAAATGCCGGGATTGCCATACGAAAAGAAATTTGGCTTCATTCATCTGGTATATGCCGTATTGACATTCCGGTTTAGTTTAAATCTTTACTAGCCTGGTGTAAAAGTTCAGCCTGCATTTTATGGTATCCCCCCCTGTCAGAAGTGCAGGCAGGCCATTGAACGCACCCCATTCGTTTTCTATCCAGATGATGCTCCAATTTTAAGCTCTGTTTCAGCTAATGTCAACAGTAAATATCTTTACTATGAAATTTTGCTCAGGGCTGATTTCTTGTATATACACGGTAAAAATGAAACTAATCACGCAATTCAAGTTAAAATATTAACTAAAACGCATAGTTAATATCTATACTAGTTTATGCTATCACAAAGGGGTGATGGCATGGATTATGTAAAGCGCATCCGTGACCTGCGGGAGGACCACGATTATACTCAGGAATATGTGGCAAAGAGGCTGGGCACCTCTCAGAGTATGTATGCCCGCTATGAGCGGGCAGCCAACGAACTGCCTATCCACCATCTGCTGACGCTCTGCGACCTCTACCATGTCTCATCAGACTATATCCTCGGACGTACCGACCAGCCGGAGGCCTATCCTCCAGCCAGGGAATAGAAAAAGAGAACCGGCGTAGCCAGATACTGCGCCGGTTCTCCTGATATTCGGTTGTAAAGACCGGAAACCTCACACGATCCGCACCCGGATGACCGGCTCCATGGCGTTGAGCTTGGCCCGGACGTCGTCTCCCACCGGGGCGTCGACGTCCACCATGGTATAGGCGTACTCCCCCCGGGACTTGTTGGTCATGTTCTCCACGTTGATGCCCAGCTCGCCGAAGATGGCGGCGATGCCTGCCAGGACGGAGTGGACGTTGCGGTGGATGATGCACACCCGGCAGACCCCGCTCCGGGGCATGGACACGGCGGGGAGGTTCACCGAGTTGGTGATGTTGCCGTTGACCAGATAGTCCTTGATCTCGTCGGCGGCCATGACGGCGCAGTTCTCCTCGCTCTCCGGGGTGGAGGCCCCCAGATGGGGGGTGCAGATGACGTTCCGGGTCTGGGCCAGGCGGTTGTTGGGGAAGTCGGTGACATACCGGGCCACCTTGCCGGACTCCAGAGCGGAGATGATGGCGTCGTCCTCCACCAGACCGCCCCGGGCGAAGTTGATGATGCGCACCCCGTCCTTCATCAGGCCGATGGCGGCGGCGTTCACCGTGTTGGCCGTCTCCTTGTTGTAGGGGAGATGGAGGGTGATATAGTCCGAGGCGCGGAACACGTCCTCCAGCTGGGTGGTGTGCTTCACATGGCTGTCCAGCAGCAGGGCGGCGTGGACGGTGAGGAAGGGGTCATAGCCGATGACCTTCATCCCTAGGGCAACGGCGGCGTTGGCCACCTTGGCCCCGATGGCCCCCAGGCCGATAATGCCCAGGGTCTTGCCCTGAATCTCCGGACCGGCAAAGGCGGACTTGCCCTTTTCCACCACGGTGGTCACGTCCACACCCTCCAGCACCCGGTTGTTCACCCACTGGCTGCCGCCGAAGATGTCCCGGGAGGAGTAGAGCAGAGCGGCCACCACCAGCTCCTTCACCGCGTTGGCGTTGGCCCCGGGGGTGTTAAAGACCACGATGCCCTGTTCGGTACACTTGTCGATGGGGATATTGTTCACCCCGGCCCCCGCCCGGGCAATGGCCCGCAGCTCCGGGGGAAAGGCCACGTCATGGAGGCTGGCGGAACGGACCAGCACGCCCTCATAATGCTCCAGCTCAGGGCCCACCTGGAAGGAATCCGCCGGCAGCTCGTCCAGACCCGCCTGAGCGATCTTGTTCATCGTCTTGACACGAAACATGGTAACTCTACTCCTTTCGCCCGGAAAACCCGGACGCACGTCGATTCTCGTGAATATTATAACGATTGCCCCCCGATTTTTCAATTCGTCACTGTACTAAAGAATCTTTCCCCCATTTCCCCCTTCCTGTCACTTTTGCTCAACGGGAACGCCTTTTTGTGGGGGAGTCTGACAGATTGTTTGAGATTTTGG
>JAJQFJ010000045.1 GCA_021201185.1 Clostridiales bacterium | reverse complement strand
TGTATGCCTGATGCTGTTTTTTCTCTACCCCAACTCTTGACAGAGAACCTTTTTTTTTCACCGATGAAGTGAATTAAATTCACTCTAAACCCGCCCCGCCAAGTGACGGCGGGAGAAAGGAGGGGAGGATACGAAAGATTTCTGGTATTGGCTTAGCATTATTCTGATGGGCGTTGGGCTTGCTGTGCTGGCCAGAGCAATCATAGCTTTGATAAGTGTGCAGATACTGCCTTAAACCAATTCCGCAGACAAGCATAGGAAATTGCATAAGACAGAAGAAAAAGAAGGACAAGCTCAACCTTGAGCCATAACGGTTCAACGTTGCGCAGGGACAAAAGAGATACAATCATCATCAACACAAAAAATATACCTGCGGCGAAGTTGCCAATGATGTGCAATGAGCGACTTGGGATGACCTTTAAGTCGATTTTATCTTCCCGACATGGATAACCGAGAGATTTCTTCACCCAGTTGTAGTTTGAATCCAGCATCTTGAACATGACACTGCAATCAACCGGTTCTCCTTCTTCTGGGTGTATTGCCTGCCATGCTTCGACCAGGCAAGGCGCTATGACAGAGTTGTGCGTGGTAAGTATGGTGGACAGTTCCTTGAAAGCGTTCCCTGGAAGAATTGGCCCATAGGTGAGAAAAATTGCCATCATCGGCTCGTAAGCAATGTCCAACTGCCGAGCGTGAAATTCTTTTACCGATTTACTGGTTCCCCAATTCCTACCTAGCAGTCCTGCGAAAATGCTTGCAGTAACGGTAGCGATTGCCGTCACAATTGCACCGAGTATTTCTGTACTGATTTCCAAACAATCACGCCCTTTCTGTCGCTATTGTAGCAGAGGACAGACAGGAACACAAGCAGGCCACAGAGGCCAGGAAGCCCCGTAGAAGGGCAAAGAAACCCGCCCCGCCAAGTGACGGCGGGAGAAAGGAGGGGAGGATGTGAAGAAAGTCCTCTGGGATTACATCATCCCATCGCTTGTATCCATTGCAACAGTATTGGTATTCCATGCAGTACTGCTTCTGTTGCAAGCGTGACCACGATGGGGCAGAGAATGGATTTCAGGAAGGTGTCCCGGCGCTCCTGGCCGCTGTATTCCGGCCAGTGTCGGCCCTGGTCGGTCAGCTGGTATGCGCCGACGCCACAGGGTTCAATGAAGTGGGCCTCTTCCAGCCGGTTCAGACAAGCCTCCACTTCGTTGAAGTCCATGTCCTGTGGAAACCGCATCTTTTTCACAACATAGTAGCGGCCACCCTGAAAGGATGGCTCAGAAGAACGGAACACGTTCAGGACACGCTTGGCAGATTTACTCAGGTATTCCATAAGATCATCTCCTTTGCCACCATTGTAGCAGAGAAAGAACAAACCAACAAGGAGGAACCACAAATGCAACGCCAGGGGACCATTGGAGAAGGTACAGAGATGAAGAACAACGGACTGACAATGACGACAGGATTCTATTACACGCTCCATGCGTGCCTGAAAAGGGCCATCGAGAGTGAAGAGCTTTCCTGCCACGCCGACAGCATCATCGTCGAGCTCGCAAAGAGCATCGAGAGCAGGCAGACGTATTACAATGCAGGGATGGATGTCTGGTGCGACTACTTCCTGCGGACTACCGCCCCCGCCGATGAGGAGGAAACCCCATGACCATCGACACCATGAAGCTGGCCCTGTTCCAGGCCACTGCCAGGGCACTGACGGCCTACCAGCGTACCTACAGCCGAGCCGAAGACGCCACCGAGCAGCGAGCGGCCTATGGCCGGTTCTGCGGGCTGTATGACCTGGTGGAGCGGCTGGAGCTGGAGGATGAATATCAACAGTGGAAGGAGGCGAACTACCATGACTGAATTTATCATTGACCGGACGGTCAAGCCCACGCCCCAGCAACTTGTACTGGGGACAATGGGCATCACGATGCAGCAGCTGGTCAACGCCATCCTGGAAAATAGGGACGGCCAATTTGACAGCTTGTACAAGAAGGAGGCGAAGAAAAGAAAAGCGCCCCCGCCGGAGGGGCCAACTCCAGCGAGGGCAGGATAGCGACAGGACAAAGAGCCGCTGTGAATATTATACCACGGCGAGAGGGTTGGAGGCAACCGAAAATGAACTGGACAAAGGCCACGGTCAATCTGATCTATCAGGCCGTGGGCGACCGGCAGCAGGCGTGTGATTACCTGCTGGCCGCCCTGAAAGCAGCCTTCGACGGCGGACAGATCACCGCCGGGAACTACCTGATGCTCCGGCAGTACATCTTCCGCCGTGCATACAACTGAAAAAGGAGAATGGAACATGGACAAGTACGATACTTACAGTTACGCAGAGGCCGACGTGGAGGTCATCAAGCTGGTCAACGACCACAACCGGAAGACGGAGCAGGCCCGCAACGAGCGGGAGGCCCGGAAGAAAGCCCGGCAGCTGGCCGCCGTGCTGGACGAGCTGCTGTCAACGGTGGTTTTCGCCACGCTGTTGACGCTGACGGTGAAGGGAATCACCGGCCCCGTGGTGATCGCCCTCTGTGCAAGCGGGACGGCCGCCAGCGTGTATGGTCTGGTGCGGAGCATGGGGAGGTGGGCGAAGTGACACACGAGCGACAGGTCACCCTCCTCCGGCTGACGCTGGAGCGGTTCAAGGGGGTGGGACGGCTGGAGCTGGACTTCGGCGGTAAGAGCGGCACGGTCTACGGGCGCAACGGCACGGGCAAGAGCAGCATCTACGACGCCTGGGCCTGGCTGATGACCGGTAAGGACAGCGGGGGCCAGACCCCGGCGGACGTGAACGGGTGCAGCATTAAGCCCCTGGACGGGGAAGGCAATGTGCTCGATCACGCCGCCCACACCGCCGTCACCGGCGTTCTCTCGGTGGACGGCCGGGAGCTGACCCTCCGGCGGGAGTATTACGAGAAGTGGACCCGGAAGCGGGGCCGGGCGGAGGAGAGCTACGACGGCAACACCACCGACTACTTTGTGGACGGCGTGCCGGTGCAGAAAAAGCTCTATGATGAGACGGTGGCCCAGATCGCCCCGCCGGAGCAGTTCCGGGTGCTGTCCGATCTGTACACCTTCGCCAGCCTGGACGACCGCAGCCGCCGGGACGTCCTGCTCCAGGTGGCGGGACTGGGGGATGAGCGGGAGATCATGGCCACCGACGAGCGGTTCTCTCCCCTGCTGGCGGCCACCGAGGCAGACAGCCTGGAACAGTATACGAAGAAGGTGAAGTCCCTCCGGAAGAAGCTCAACGACCAGCGCGCCGCCATCCCCGCCCGGCTGGACGAGGTGAAGCGCTCAGTGGAGGAGCTGGCGGGGCTGCCCTTTGACGAGCTCCGTCAGAGCGTGGCTGACCTGGAGGCGGAGGAGGCCCGTTTGAACGGGCAGCTCTCCCAGACCGGCGCAGACCACACCGCCGCCCTCCGGGTGCAGGTGGGGGAGCTGGAGAACCGCAGGAACGCCCTGGAGCTGGAGAACCGGCAGTACCGCCAGCAGCAGGAGACGGCAAAGCCCGGCCCCCGGGAAAAACGGCAGGAGCTGAACCGGCTCCAGGTGTCCTACCGCTACGAGAGCGAGCGCTACCACAGCGCCCAGCGGGACGCCGAGAAATACGAGGCCCGGCTGGAGCAGAGCCGGGAGGACTGGCGGACGGCATACCGGGAGCGGTACCCGGGCAACGCCATCTGCCCCACCTGCGGCCAGACCCTCCCGGCGGAAAAGCAGGCAGAGGCCAGGGCAGTGTGGCAGGAGCACCACGAGAAAAAGCTGAACGACGCCATCAGTGAGGGGGAGCGGCTGAAAAAGCTGGTGGCCCGCTCACAGGAGCAGGCAGCGGAGGTGCAGAGCCGGATGGTGGAGCTGGAAAACCGCATCGCCCAGGCAAAGGACGAGCTGGCGGCTCTGGAGGCTGACTCTGGGGCGGAGGTTGTCAATCTGCCGGGCTTTGCGGGGCGAATGTAAGATCATGGCGGAGCTGAACGAGGCCCAGAGCGCTCTACAGGCGGCCACAGAGGACGCAGAGGCGGCCACCCGCAGGCTGCGGACGCAGAAGGAAACGGTCTCCGCCGAGCTGCGCAGCCTCCGGGAGCAGCTGGCCCGGGAGGACATCCTTCGCCGGGCCAGAGAGCGGGAGAAAGCGCTGCGGCAGCAGACCCGAGAGGTCTCGGAGCAAATCGCCCAGACGGACCGGACGCTGGACCTCATCGACCAGTTCACCCGGTACAAGACGGAGCACGTCACCGACAGCATTAACGGCTGCTTCCGGCTGGCCCGGTTCCGGCTGTTTCAGCGGCAGGTGGACGGGGGCCTGGTGGACTGCTGTGACGTGATGTGCGGCGGGGTGCCCTACAAGGGCGACCTGAACGACGGTGCCAGGGTCTGTGTGGGGCTGGACATCATTGACACCCTGTCCCGGCACTACGGCCTCCGGCTGCCGGTGTTCGTGGACAACGCCGAGAGCGTGAACGCGGACCGGATGCCCACCCTGGAAAATCAGGTCATCCGCCTGGCGGTGACAGACACAGACGAGAAAGTGAGGCTGGAGCTGTGAAGCTGAGAGATAAAATCAAACCCTCCGTTCCTCCCATGGAGGCGGGGACCTACCTGGGCGTCTGCATCGGCGTGATCGGCCTGGGCGAGCAGGAGACAACATTCAGCGGCAAGACCCGGTATGTGGAGAAGATCAAATTCACCTTTGAGATACCGTCCGAGACCATCGAGCAGGACGGGGAGCAACGGCCCAGACAACTCTCCACCGACTTTTCGGTGGCCAGGAAATCCACCAGTCGGATGCGGCAGTTCATGTCCGGCTGGATGGGAAAGACGCTGACGGACGACGAATATCTGGGCATGGAATACTTTGATCTGATCGGGCGCAACGCCATTTTGAACGTGGTGCGCAGCGAGGATAACCAGTATGCCAACATTGCCGCCGCCGCCCCACCGCTGAGAGGAACCGCCCCGGTGACGGCCACAACAGAGCCGCTCCGGTTCGATGTGGACGAATGGGACGACGCCGTGTTTGAGAAGCTGCCGGACTACTTACAGGAGCGGATCAAGAAGTCCACCCAGTACAAAAACCGGCACCTGCCGGATGAGGCGGTCAGCGTGGAGGCCGCCAACGCCCAGGCCGCCCAGGACGCAGAGGAGGACGGGCCGTGTCCCTTCTGACCTTCCGGCCCATCGCCTCCAGCTCCGCCGGGAACGCCTATCTGGTGACGGACGGGCACAGTCGGCTGCTGCTGGAGGCGGGGATCTCCTTCCGGCGGCTGCAACGGGCGTTGGATTACACCGCCCAAGGGCTGGACGGCTGTCTGATCACCCACGAACACAAGGACCACGCCGGGCATATCCGGCCGCTGCTGGAGTGCGGCGTGCCGGTGTACGCCTCCCCCGGAACCGCCAGAGCGCTGGAGCCGGAGGGGGTATGCCCGTTTCAGCTGTTACAGGGACGCAATGTAGGACCGGCGTTTCAGATAGGGTCTTTTACTGTGGTGCCATTTCGCACCTTCCACGATGCGGCGGAGCCAGTTGGGTATCTCATCCGGGGGTTTGATGGGGAGCAGCTGGTCTTTGCCACCGACACCGTGGGCCTGAATTACGAGTTTCGGGAGGTCGCCATCTACGCCCTGGAGGCCAACTATGACGACGAGACGCTGTCCCGGAACCGCCGTATGCCGGAGGCCCGAAAAAAGCGGGTGCGCAACAGCCACATGGAAATTCACCGCCTGTGCAGCTATCTGGAGGGCTTAGACCTGACCGGCTGCCGGGAGCTGTGGCTGCTCCACCTGTCGGACGTGTCCGGCAATGAGAACTACTTTACAGACTTGGCGCAGAGAGTCGCAGGGCCTGGGGTTGCCGTGCGGTGCGCAGAGAAGGGGTGAGAATGTGACTCTAAATTATGTGGTTCTCCCTTACGAGTACCTGGAGGAGATGGATTCCCTAACCGACGAGGAGTTTGGCCGACTTTGCAGGGGTCTACTCCGGTATAGCATGGAGGGCACGCCCATCCCGCCGGAGGGCAACCTGAAATTCTTTGCCCGGCGGGTCATGGGACGGGAGAGCCGGTTTCAGGAGGGATTTGCAGACTTGCAACGGAAACGGGCTGAGGCCGGGAAAAAGGGTGCTGAGGTCCGATGGAGCAGGGATAGCAAAGCTATGACAACGGATGGCAATGCTATTTTGCCAATGGCAACGAATAGCAAAAATGGCCAAACCGAAGCCAAAACCAAAACCAAAGCCGAAGCCGAAGCCGAAACCGAAGCCAATCTCCTCTCCTCCCCTGCGGTAGGAGAGGAGAGGGTCCCCATCCCCGCAC
>JAJQFJ010000082.1 GCA_021201185.1 Clostridiales bacterium | reverse complement strand
TCTGATAAATATGCTGATCTCCTAACAAAGCCGGATCATCATAACAATAAGGAAGCCCTTGCTTTTTGCGTTCTACATTATCCATGATTCATACCTCCTATAGTAAATTCCGATTTTCCGGTCTGTTGTTCCTGTCGGCAGAGGCAATCCTGTATCTGTCACACCTTCCTGATTGGGTGCCGAATGACGGTTTTCCACTTTTCCGGGGCGACCCTTCGTGCGTCGGACAGGTAGATCTCGTGATGTAATCTGTTCTTCGGCAAGTAGAATTCTTTATACTCCTTCTTGAAATCGAACGCCATGGTATCATCTCCTCCACGCCTGATTGAAAAGCTGCCGCCCCTGTCGCAGGTGACTGAATATGTCAGATGGGCAGAGGCGGCAGGTGCTTTTGGGGTGCTTCCGTTGGCAGGATGCGAAACGGAACATGTGTTTTTCTACATCACATTCTTGATAACAAGCCCTAAAATAACAATGATAATCCCGGCAATTCTTGCGCCGATCCGCCCTTTTTGCGGTTCCACCATATGGTTTATGTCAGGATAGACAGGATTGACAAGAAACAGCAGGCCGATGATTACATACGCGCTGTTGATACAGGCACCGTTTTGAAGGAGATGTGCGGTAAAATGGCCGATCACCATGATTGCAAAAGCGATGATCAATTGCGTGCGGGATGTGACTGTTTTCATGTCTTTCCCTCCCCTGTTAAAACTTTCCGTTCAGCTGGCCGTCCAGGAACTCGGCGGTACGCTCCAGGTAGTTTTTCTCCAGGGACTCCACCGCCCCCGTATCGCAGGCGGCGGCCAGGGCGGGGTCGATGGGCAGGCGGGCCAGGACGATGACCCGGTTCTCCGCCGCCACCTGGGCGATCTTGCTCTCGCCGAAGATGGCGTGGCGCTTGCCACAGTCGGGGCACTGGAAATAGCTGAAATTCTCGATGATACCCAGGACAGGGATATTCATCATCTGGGCCATCTTCACCGCCTTGGTGACAATCATGGAGACCAGATCCTGGGGGGAGGTGACCACGATGATGCCGTCCACCGGGAGGGACTGGAACACGGTCAGGGGCACGTCGCCGGTTCCGGGAGGCATATCCACAAACAGATAGTCCAGCTCGCCCCAGTTGGTGTCCGTCCAGAACTGCTTCACGCAGCCGGCGATGACCGGGCCCCGCCAGATGACCGGGTCGGTCTCCGTCTTGGTCAGCAGGTTCAGAGACATGACCTTAATGCCCCCCTCGGACACCGGAGGGATCATACCGATGTCGTCCGCCAGCACCGGCCCGGTGAGGCCGAAGGCCTTGGGGACGGAGGGGCCGGTGATGTCGGCGTCCAGGATGCCCACCTTCTTGCCAAGGCGGGCCATGGAGACGGCCAGGGCGTCGGTCACCAGGCTCTTGCCCACGCCGCCCTTACCGCTGACCACCGCCACCACATGCTGAATGCTGGAGGCCGCGTTAGGCGGCTCCCGGAGGTTTTGGGGCTGGGTGCGATCTCCGCAGCTCTCCCCGCAGGAGGAGCAATCGTGTGTACAATTCTCTGCCATAAGAAATCTCTCCTTTTATCTGTCGTCCAGCGCTGCCGCCGGGCGGGGTTGGTTGGTTTATGCGTCAGACATTTATTTTTCGCCTGACCCTATCTACCTCCCCTGAAAGGGGAGGGGGACCGGCGTAAGCCGGTGGAGGGGTGCGGCAGACCCTGTCAATACGCTTTCATTATTTCGGCGAATATGTCACTCCAAGTCCTTTTGCCACTTTCGGGCCGCCCTGTGGGCGGCACCCCTCAGTCAGCTTACGCTGACAGCTCCCCTTTCAGGGGAGCCAGGAAAGCATCCACTATGGTTGCATATTTCCTTGATTGGTTCCTTGCCTCAATGCCGGTCATAGCTCCCGCCGCCGATGAACTCCCGAAGAAGGGAGTCCCTTGCCACCAGCTCGGCGGAGATGGGGACAAAGCGGTCAAAGGCCCAAATCATCTCCAGAATCTCCCGGCGGCGGATATTTTCCTCCGGGACGGAGCGGAACAGCCGCTCGGCATAGCGGCCCATGACGTTCACCTCATAGGGCAGGGACGAGTCGAAGATCAGGTCTGCCCGGCCCTTGTAGGGGGAGATATACTGCTTTTCCCCCCGGCGGACGTTGTCCCACATATCCAGGGTCTCCCCTACTCCGGTGCCCCGGAAGTTCAGGTCACGGACGGTCCGGCGGGTCAGCCGTATCCAGGTGCCCTTGAACACCACCCGGCCCAGCCGCACCACGTTGGAGCGGGCGGAGATATACACCTTAAAGGCGTTCTCGTGTCGGCCCGCCAAATCGTCGTTCAGGGCGTGGATGCCCTCAAAGACGGCGATCTCGTCCTTTCCCAGCCGCAGAGGGGTCGTCTCCCCCTCCGCCCGTCTCTGGTGAGTGAAGTCAAAGGTGGGGATGGCGATCTCCTCCCCCCGCTCCAGGGCGGTGAAGTGCCGGTCCAGCAGCTCCATATCCAGGCACCGGGGGGATTCATAGTCATAATCTCCCTCCGGGGTCTTGGGGCCGTTCACCCGGTCAGGCGTCTGGAAATAGTTGTCCAGGGCCACGGCGTGGGTGTGCACCCCCCGGCGCTCCAGCTCCTCCTCGATCTTCAGGGCGGTGGTGGTCTTTCCGGAGCCGGAGGGCCCGGAGAGGAGCACCACCGGGCTGTTCTTTCGGTTGTTCAGGATTTGCTCCGCCGCCTGGCAGATGTGCTGCTGATAGTCCCGGTCGCTCTCGGCCAGGAAGGCCGCCGGGTCGCTGGAGGCCCTTCGGTTGATGTCGGTGAGCAGATATGCCATAGCTATCCCTCCCTGTGAAGCAGCGACTGATAAAAGGGGACGATCTGCTCCTTCTCCCCGCAGAGCTGCTCAATGCGCTGAATATATTCATATGGATATTTGGGATTGGTCATGCGCACGATCTTTCCCGTGGACGGGTCGGTGAGCTTGGTAGAGCCCCCTGCCCCCAGGGCCAGGATGGTGTGCAGCTCCTCCATGATACAGACGTTGTACAGCCCCTCATACCCCGGCTTGCACCAGCCGATGTTTTCCAATGCCCCGGACATGTATTTCTGCCGATAGAGGTAGTAGGGCCGGTAGCCCGCCTCCGCCAGCCGGGGCCAGGCGTAGTCAAGCATTTGGGCCGTCTCCTCCCCGGTGGGCAGGCCCTGCCGCTCCAGAATGAGCCGGGAGCCCTTTTTCAGAGCCAGGGTGTGGACGGTGATGTTTTCCGGCTCCAGGTCCATGACGGTGTCCAGAGAGTACCGGAAGCCCGCCACCGTGTCCCGGGGCAGTCCGGCGATCAGGTCCATATTCACCGCCGGTATCCCGGAGTCCCGGGCCAGACGATAGGCCCGGAGGATTTCCGCCGCCGTGTGCTCCCGGCCCATGGCCTGGAGTACCTCGTCCTCCATGGTCTGGGGATTGACGGACACCCGGTCTACCCCGTGCTGCCGGAGGACCGCCAGCTTTTCCGAGGTGATGGTGTCCGGTCGTCCCGCCTCCACCGTCCACTCGGAGAGACGGGAGAGGTCAAAGGCCCTGCGGATATGTCCCAGCAGCCTGTCCAGCTGGGCCGGTGAGAGGGTGGTAGGGGTGCCGCCGCCGATGTAGACCGAGCGGACCGCCGCCCCCGCCCGGGGCAGGACTTCTGCGGCGGCGTCGATCTCCTGGTCCAGGGCGTCCAGATACGGCTCCACCAGCTTCATCGCCTTCTGCACGTCGGCGGAGACGAAGGAGCAGTAGGCGCAGCGGGTGGGGCAAAACGGGATACCCACATAGAGGGACAGCTCCTCCGGGCGGAGGGACTGCTGAATCTCCCGCCCGGCGCGGGCCGCCTCCAGCGCCAGCTTCGTCCGCTGAGGGGAGACAAAGTACTCCTGTAAAAATCTCTGCTCCGTCTCCTCCTCGCTCAGCCCCTCCTCCAATGCCCTGGAGGCCAGCTTGGCGGGGCGGATGCCTGTGAGGGCACCCCAGTCCGGCTTTTTGTCCAGCAGCTGCACCGCCGCCAGATAAAAGGACTGCTTGATGAGCCGCTGGAGCAGCCGGTCACGGACCAGGTCCTCCCCGGTCAGAGACGCCTCCGGGAGCTGTGCCGTGCCGGAGACCGTCCTGTCGGTGAGGCAAATCGCCGTGTCACAGCGGGCCGTGCCGTCCGTATATGTCAGCTCGGAGACCGCCCACGGCCCCTCCCCTGTCGGCTCCGTCTCCGGGTATTCCGGCCGCTGGTCCGGGAAGAGCACCAGCATGATCTGCTCCACAGCGTAGCGGTAGCTGTGGCCCTTGAGAGTTAGCTTCATTTGCCGTTCCGTCCTTGCTCATGGGAAATGTGATAACGGAATCAGCATACCACAGAACGGGAAAAAATGCTAGGGCTTCACCGTACACATTTCCCGGGATTCCGTAAAAATCCCCGGCGGGCGGCCGGGGGCTATGAGATATTTTTCCGTATCTGTCCGATAGCGCTCTTTTCCAGCCGGGAGACCTGGGCCTGGGAGATGCCCACCTCGGCGGAGACCTCCATCTGGGTCTTACCCTGGTAGAACCGCAGCTCCAGGATGTGCCGCTCCCGCTCGGGGAGGCGTTCCATGGCGTCCCGGAGGGCCAGATGCTCCAGCCAGTGCTCATCGTTGTTCTTCTCATCCTTTACCTGGTCCATGACGCACACCGTATCCCCGCCGTCGGAGCAGATGGGCTCGTACAGGCTCACCGGGTCGGAGATGGCGTCCATGGCAAAGACCACGTCCTCCCGTTTCAGCTCCAGGATTTTGGCGATCTCGTCCAGGGACGGCTCCCGCTGGTGCTCCCGGGTGAACTCCTCCCGGGTCTGGAGCACCCGATAGGCCATGTCCCGCATGGAGCGGCTGACCCGGAGGGCGGAGGAGTCCCGGAGGAACCGCCGCACCTCCCCCAGAATCAGTGGGACGCCGTAGGTGGAGAACTTCACCTCGAACTGGTCGCAGTCGAACCGGTCCACCGCCTTGACCAGGCCGATGCAGCCCACCTGAAACAGGTCGTCCATGTTCTCCCCCCGCCCGGCAAACCGCTGGATGACGGAGAGCACCAGGCGCAGATTGCCCTCGATCATCTCCTGCCGGGCCTGCTGATCTCCCCGCTTGACCCGGCGGAGCAGCTCGGTCATCTCCTCACTTTTCAGTACCTTCAGCCTGGACGTATTCACGCCGCAGATCTCAACCTTGCCGTTCATACGAAAAACCTCCCGTGATACTGGGTTCAGTATCTCCAGAGGAGGTTTTTCCTATGCGGGAGAGAATGGGCGGGAAACGTCCCTTCCGGTCAGATGAGGGAGCTTCCGGCGGCTATCCCTCCATCTGCACGATATCCCTGCGGAGGCGGGCGATGATGCGCTTTTCCAGTCGGGAGATGTAGGACTGGGAGATGCCCATCCGGTCTGCCACCTCCTTTTGGGTGCAGGTCCGGCGGCCGCCCAGTCCGAAGCGCAGGTCGATGATGGTGCGCTCCCGCTCTTCCAGGTTGCTCAGGGCCTGCCGCAGCAGCTGCCGGTCCACGTCGTCCTCCATGGGGCGGATGACCAGGTCTCCGTCTGTCCCCAGCACATCGGACAGCAGCAGCTCGTTGCCGTCCCAGTCGGTGTTCAGCGGCTCGTCAAAGGAGATCTCCCCCTTCTGGTTGGCGGTTTTCCGCAGGTACATGAGAATTTCATTCTCGATGCACCGGGAGGCGTAGTTGGCCAGCTTGATGTTCTTGTCCGTGTTGAAGGTGCTCACCGCCTTGACCAGACCGATGGTGCCGATGGAGATCAGATCCTCCAGGTTGATGCCCGTATTCTCGAACCGGCGGGCCAGATAGACCACCAGACGCAGATTGTGCTCGATGAGGGTGGAGCGGGCCTGCTGATCTCCGTCCCGGACTCTCAGGAGCAGCGCCCGCTCCTGCTCCCGGTCTAAGGGCGGGGGCAGCACGTCACTCCCGCCGATGTAATGCAGTCCCTCCGTCGGGCAGAGGGCCCACACCAGTCGCTGCCAGCCCAGCGTCAGCCATTGTCCCAGTTCCGTCATTATCCTTGCCTCCCAAATTCAGATTCCAATGATCCCCTGACAGTCCCCGTCGGTAAACGGCTCCGGGGTCAGGGCCACCAGCTGCCGTTCCACCCGGCTCCCGTCCAGGTCGGCCCTGTCCACCCGGATGGCCAGCAGCAGGCCGGAGGGCACCCCTACTCCCCGATAAGGCAACAGGCGGAGCCGCCCCACGCCCCAGGCCGTGCCGATGCGCCCAATGCCCGCCACCGGGTCGGCCACGTCCTCCCGTCTCAGCTCCGGCGTCCCGGGCAGTATGGGCCGCACCGTCTCCCAGAAGGCCACCAGCACCGGACCGGAGCCGGAGGGGTCGGTGAGCAGGTTTCCCGTATCCCCCAGGACAGTCAGCCAGACGTGCCGCTCTCCCCATTCCAGCCGCACCGGCAGCAGACGTTTTCCCCGCTCCGGGGCCAGCCGTCGGAGAGCGGTACAGCACAGCCAGTAGCACACCGCCCCCGCCAGCAGCAGAGCCTTCCAGTCCGGGCCGCTGACCGGGATGCCGTTGGGATAGGTCAGCCCGGCAGGCCAGAGAAAGGCCACCAGCAGAAGTACCCCCGCCAGAGCGCAGGACAGGGCCAGCAGCAGGAGGAACAGCCGGAGCCAGCCCCGCCGCCGTCCAAAGGCCGCCCCGGTCATCACAGCTCCCCACAGCACCCGGCAGGCCGGCCAGGCCAGCCACTCCAGCCCGGGAAGAAATACCAGAACTGCATAGGCTCCCCCCAGCGCCCCGGCCGCCAGCAGACGCAGCCGTCGGAAGGGAGCCGCCGCCAGCCCCGCCACAGAGCGCAAAAGAAGATAGTCCAGCGCCCCGTTGAGCAGAAAGACGGTGTCCACATAGATGACGGTCATAGCATCCCCTCCGGCGGTCGGACAAGGCGGGTTGTCCTGCTGAGAGAGAGTATAAACCTCTCCGGCGGAAAAACCGGTCTAAGCCGGGATGGGGGAACGGGGCGGTTTGGGTGGAGCGGGAACGTAAAACGCCCCGCCCTCCCACGAGATGGGAGAACGGGGCGTGATTTGCTCCGGTTCAGTTGAATTTGTAAATTTTCTGGGCAATGCGGTACAGGCCCACGCTGATCTTCCGCCCCTGGTAGCCGGGGATGTTGGAGAACATGGACAGGGAGCGGTAGCGCATTTTTCGGTAGAGCTTTTCGTCCTTTTCCTTCAGGTAGGCCCAAAGCTCCTGCTTTTTCTGGTAGTTCTCCTCTGTTCCGGAGATGAGCAGGAACATGGAAGAGATGGTCATCATCATGGAGAGATAGCGGCACATATACTGATAGAGCTTGTGGTTGGTTTTGCGCAGGCTCATCACATCGCAGCAGTCCAGCATGATCTTGGTGATCTTCACCTGCTGGTCCACCCGGCGCACCATGACCGACTCGTTGACGCTCTGGTCCTGGCGGCCGATGAAGTAGCGGTAAAAGTCCAGGTTCATATAGTACATCGTCTTGACCCAGGGCAGGGGCTGATAGACGAAGATGTTGTCTACATAGAAGGTGTGCTTGGGCAGCTCCAACCCGCAGTCCCGGAGCATCTGCGTCCGGTAAAAGACCGAGTGCATCAGCAGGTATTCTGACGGGCTCCACCGGCCCACGTCCTCCCAGCCAAAGACGGTATCCTTGGGGAACACATGGGTATAGCGGACGACGTGGCGGGTATTGTCCAGCACGTGCTCATAGACGTAGTTGCAGATCAGCAGATCGACCTGGGTGCCGTCATTGACCCAGGTGCGGAGGGTATCCATCACCCGCTTCAGGGCGTCGGTATCCGCCCAGTCGTCCGAGTCCACCACCTTGTAGTAGACCCCGGTGGCGTGGCGGACGCCCTGGTTGACGCCCTCTCCGTGGCCGCCGTTGGGCTGATGGATGACCCGGACGATGTCCGGATATTGCTGGGCATAGCGGTCCGCGATGGCCGGGGTGTCGTCGGTGGAGCCGTCGTCGATGAGAATGATCTCCGCCTCGTCGCCGGCGGTGAGCAGGGTTTCGATACAGTGATCCATGTACTCCGCTGAGTTATAGCAGGGTACGGCAAAGGTGATCAGCTTCAAGGGGAGTCCGCTCCTTTTCTTTTTTCTTTGGTCAAATGCCGTTCTCTCCGGTCGTCTGAGGTTCACAGCCTGTTCAGTATAACACAGTTCTTTCCTTCTGTTAAGAGAAAACGGGTTAAATTTTTCGTAAACTAGCCCCTGGAAGGCAGCAGCACCGGCTGGAGCTGCTCTCCCTCCAGGGCCTTCCGGGCGGCATCCGGGATCAGCTCCATCCGGGACACCAGGGAGTTGGGCTTTTTCGCCGGATCGTCCTGTCGGAAGGGGACGCAGTAATACCCCTTGCGGCAGAGCAGGTCGCCCAGGTTTCGCAGGGAGACGGACAGCCCGTCATTGGTGGAGGGGGCCAGCAGCACCGGGCCGCCGTTGCGCAGATGCGCCTTGGCCGCCATGGTGATGGCGGTATCGGTAATGCCCGCTGCCAGCTTACCCAAGGTGTTTCCGGTACAGGGAGCGATAATGAGCAGATCCAGCAGGTGCTTCGGGCCGATGGGCTCCACCTGAACGATGGAGTCCAGCACCGGATGGCTGCACAGGGCCTCCAGCTGTGCCCGGAGGGCCTGATTGGACCCAAAGCGGGTATCCTGATGTCCGCTGTTCTCCGAGAGTATGGGTATCACGGAGCCACACTGGGGCGCCAGGCGCTCCAATGCAGCTATCGTCTGCGCGTGGGTGCAGTAGGAGCCGCACATGGCGAACCCCACCCTTGCCTCTTCCAGTCTCATACTTCCAGCTCCTGCAAAATGTGATAGATCGTGTCCCGGATGATCTTCCCCGAGGTGGCGGGGGCGGTCTTTCCCGGCAGGGACAGGGCCCAGATGACCTTGACGCCCAGCTGGGCCGCCGCCTTCCGGTCTACCCCGCCCGGTTTGGAGGCCAGGTCGATCACCAGACAGTCCTCCTTCAAGTCCAGCAGCTGGGGAACGTCCAGCACCCGGGCGGGGACGGTATTGATGACCAGATCATAGCTCCCCAGCCAGCCGGTGAGCTGGCCGGTGTGCTCCGGGGTGTAGCCGTAGGCCTCGATCCAGGCCAGGTCTCCGTATTTCCGGGCGGAGACGGTGACCCTCGCCCCCAGCCCCCGGAGCCGGTGGGCCAGTATCTTCCCGATGCGGCCGAAGCCGATGACCAGCACCCGGAGACCGTACAGGGTCGTGGGCAGCTCCTCCATGGCGATCTGAATGGCCCCCTCCGCCGTGGGGACAGCGTTGGCCACCGCCAGCTCCTCCCGTTCAAAGTAGTCCCGGAGGATCAGCTGCCGCTGCTCCGCCTGGACCCGCATCTGGGGCGTCACCCGCCCGGCGCAGACCAGTTGCCCCGGGCTCAGCTCTCCCCGCAGCTCCTCCACGGGGATACGCAGGTCGGAGAGGGCCGCGTTCAGGATGCCCCGCTCCGCCGTCACCGGCAGGGGGAGGACGACGCAGTCCGCCTGCTCGATGCCCTTGACGGTATCGGAGCCGGACAGCAGCCCCGGCTCCGGCCGGTGCTCCATGGCATAGGTCTGGACGGCGTGGCCGTCCTCCTGGAGCATCTGCGCTAGCTTCACCTGGCGCAGGTCGCCCCCTACGACCCAGAATTGCATTGTACGACACATTTTGATCTTCCACCATCCTTTCTCATGCTGGGATGGCCCATTCTATGCCCGCCTGTCGGCAATGTGTGCGGTGCTTTCAGTCCCTGTTCAGGAAAGCATATCAGTGGCCGTCAAAAGCAGCGCTCCTTTCCGCTTTTTATACTATCTTCCATATTTTTTCTTGCATCTTTCCGGCTTATCGTATATAATGTTTTCCGTCGAACAGCCCACCGGGCTGTTTCCTGCGGTCAGGCATCGCCGCACGATTCAGAAGGTATGTTTTGTCGGAAGCTGCTGGCTCCCGGTGAAATAAACAGGAGGCAAGATCTCCATGAATCTATTCAAGAAAAAGCAACCAAAATCCGCAGCCCAGGACGATCTGGGCTCCATGTCCATCCGCCGCCGCCAGGAGGCCGAGGAGGCAGCTGCCCGGAAGAAAAAGGGTCGGCTCTATCTCGTCATCGGAATCGTCGTGGCGGTACTGGTGGCCGCACTGCTGATCTGGGATTCCGGCATGTTCCAGCGGTACGCCCCCGCCTACACCGTGGGCAGCGAGAGCTTCAGCGTCACCGATATCGACTATTACTTCTACAATGAATACAGCAGCATCTACACCTACGCCTCCTATTACGGTCTGGACACCGACACCGGTCTGAAGGATCAGGAGGTCAGCGACGGCATGACCTGGTACGACTATATCCTCTCCGATGTGGAGGCCACCCTGGACGAGGTGGGCGTGCTGCTGGCCGACGCCAAGGCGAACAACTATACCATCTCTGACGAGGCCCAGGAGAACATCGACGCCGTCCTGGACGACATCAAGACCAGCGCCGCCGAGTACGGCGTGGATCAGGGCACCTACCTGACCTACTGCTACGGCAAGTATATGACGGTCTCCACCTTCAAGCGGGCGGTCACCGAGTACTACACCGCCTATGACTACGCCTCCTACCTCCAGGAGAGCTACGAGGTCACCGAGGACGACATGGACGAGTACTATCAGGAGAACGCCGCCTCCTTCGACGACTTCGAGTACGAGGGCTATTATATCTCCCTGGGCCTGACCACCGAGTATGACGACGACGGCAACGCCCTGGACTTTGACGCGGACGAGCTGGCCGCCGCCCAGGAGACCCTGGAGGCCAACGCCGACGCTCTGGTCGAGGCGCTGGAGTCCGGCGACGAGGAGACCATCGCCGCCCTGGTGGAGGAGCTGGGCGCCAGCGACGTCAGCGGGCTTTCCTCCACCACCCTCTCCTACTACGCCTTCGGCACCTGGGTGACCGACGAGGAGCGCACCGAGGGCGAGGTCGGCAAGGTTGAGGTCACCTCCACCGATTCCAACGACGAGGAATATCTCAGCGGCTACTACGTCGTCCGGTTTGACAGCCGCACCCTGGACGAGTACTACGCCCCCAGCTTCTACAATATGCTCATCCAGGCGGATACCGTGGAGAGCGACGACGAGGATGACGACTCCTCCAGCACCACCGAGTACGATTACGACACCGCCCTGGCTGAGGCCCAGGCCCTGGTGGACGAGTGGCAGGAGAACGGCGGCAGCGCCGAGGACTTCCTGACCATGGCGGAGGAGAACACCGACGGCTCCACCACCGAGTACACCGATGTGAACAAGGGCGACCAGAACGACGAGGTGGACGCCTGGCTGTTCGACAGCGAGCATGAGGTGGGCGATTATGACATCGTTCAGGACACCACCCTCCACGGCTATCGGGTGGTCTACTTCACCGGTTATAGCGATCTGTACTCCTGGCAGCTGGACGCGGACAGCGCCATCCGCAGCACCCGCTACAGCACATGGATCGATGAGTCTATCGAGGCCGCTGCCAGCAGCGCATCCTCCTTCATCGACGATGTGGCAACCGCTCTGGCCTGAGCCAGATTCCACGCATAATTGTTTCCCTCCCCTGCCAGACTGGCGGGGGAGGGATTTTTTTGGATTTGACGGGAAAACGTTGGAAATGGGCGGTCTCCGGAGGGCTGGCAGGGCTGGCCAACGGGCTGTTCGGAGGCGGCGGCGGGATGATTTTGGTGCCGCTGCTGCTCCGGTGGGTGAAGCTGGAGGAGAAACGGGCCTTTGCCTCCTCGGTGGCGATCATTCTCCCCCTGTGCCTGGTCTCGGCGGCGGTCTACTGGTGGCAGGGGGCGCTGGACTGGCTCCAGGCGCTCCCCTACCTGCTGGGCGGCTGGCTGGGCGGGACCGTGGGCGGACGGCTGTTCCGAAAGGCCTCCCCCCGGCTGCTGCGGACCCTGTTCGCCCTGTTTCTGCTGTATGGAGGGATACGATGTCTGTTCTTTTAACCTGGCTCCCCGGACTCATCGCCGGGGGCGTCACCGGGATGCTCTCCGCCTTCGGGCTGGGCGGCGGGACGCTGCTGCTGTTGTGGCTGACCCTGTTTGCAGGCGTGGGCCAGCAGACCGCTCAGGCCATCAATCTGGTCTACTTTCTCCCGGTCTCCGCCGGGGCCATCCCCGCCCACGCCCGGAACGGTTACCTGGAGAAGTCCGGCGTCCTCTGGGCGGCGGGGGCCGGAGTGGTCACCGCCGCCGCTGCCGCATGGCTGGCCACCCGGCTGGAGACGGGGCTGCTCCGGACGCTGTTCGGGGTCTATCTGCTGGCGATGGGCGGTCTGGAGCTGGCAGGAGGCCCCAGGGGCGGGAAAAAGGCCGACAAAGGGTAACCCTGTCACACTCTGTCGAAGGGCGCATAGGATGGTCTGAGCGGCGGCTGACGCCGTCGCCCACAGCAACGTCAAAGGAGGAATTTCGTTTGAATCAAGAGCGCACACAGCAGACAGGTTGTTCCACCGATCAGGGCACGCTGCCCTCCTGCGCACCGCTGGCCGTCCCCTATGTCCCCTTCCAGCAGACCGGAGCCGCCAAGTACAGCGCACAGGAGGCCCTGGCCCAGGGGACGCTGTTTCCCGGTCTGGACCTCCCCTTCCACCTGATGGTGGACGGGGCGGAGGTGCCGAAAACGCCCCTGACCGAGCTGCAGGCTCTCTGCTTCGTCGTCACCGAGCTGGGGCTGTACCTGGACACCCACAAAAACGACCAGGAGGCCTTCCGTCTGTTTCAGAAGTATGTCGCCATGGAGCAGACCGCCCGGGCCAGCTATGAGGAGCAGTACGGGCCTCTCCAGCAGACCGGTGCCGCGGTCAACGAGTGCTACAGCTGGCTGTGCGAGCCGTGGCCCTGGAACGGACAGCAGGAGGCGTAACCATGTTTATCTATGACAAAAAGCTGGAGTACCCGGTGAAAATCCGCAACAGCAACCCCCGGCTGGCCTCGGTCATCATCAGCCAGTACGGCGGCCCGGACGGCGAGATGAGCGCCTCCCTGCGCTACCTCAGCCAGCGGTACGCCATGCCCTATCCCGAGCTGGAGGGGCTGCTCACCGACATCGGCACCGAGGAGCTGGCCCACCTGGAGATCATCGCCTCCATCGTCCACCAGCTGACCCGGAACCTGACCGACGAGCAGGTGGAGCAGAGCCCCTTCGCCACCTACTTTGTGGACCACACCGCCGGTATCTACCCCTCCACCGCCTCCGGGTTCCCCTGGTCCGCGGCGTTTATCGGGGTCAAGGGCGACGTGATCTGCGACCTGACAGAGGACATGGCAGCAGATGCTGCAGCTTCGCAGGGACAACGGGCAGACGAAAACGCCCCGCCTGACGGCCGAAACCGTCAGATGGGGCGTCTGTATTCGGGTGGTCGGGCAATCCTGCCCGGGGCTTAATAGACGGTCACCGTCTTCGTGGCGGAGGAGCCGTAGCTCACGCTGGCGGAGGTGGCAACCAGGACCTTGCAGCCGTCGGGGGCGGCGGCCTTGATTTCGCTGGAGGAGAAGGTGGCCTTGCTGTCGGCGCTGGTCTGGACCTTGGTCAGGGTGACGGTGCCCACAGTGGTCTTTTTGAACAGACCGCTGTACTTCTGGTAGGTTACGGTGAGGGTGGCGACCTTGCCGATCTGGACGGTCACGCTGCCGGTCTCGCCGCAGGTGACGGCCTGGTCGGCAACGCTGTCCTCGTCAACAAGGGCATAGCCCTCGGGGAGCGCCTCGTCCACGGCGGCCAGAATGTCGCCGGAGGCGAAGGTGACGCTGTCGCCCTCGATGCCGGTGTCGGTGAGTTGGGTGCTGGCGACGACGGAGCCGGTGTAGTCCACCAGGTCAACGGTCAGGGCGGCGTCGGCGGTCTCTGCCTCGGCGGTGCTGCCGGTGAGGGCGGCAATCACTTCGTCGGCGGTCAGGGCACCGAAGATGTTTTCGCCGGTGCTGTCGGAGACCTTGATGTCAGTGATGGACAGGATGCCGCCGCTGGCCACAGTGATGGTGTAGGTCGTCTCAGTAGCAGAATCACTCTTGCTCTGGAGGGTGTAGAACATGTCCACACTGGAGCTAATGGTCTGGGTCTCGCCGTCGTTGATGGTAAAGCTCACCTCAGTGCCGGTGACGGACCGCAGGCCGATCTGGACCTCACGGGCGGTGGTGATTTTGAACACAACCTTGGCACCGCTGTCCAGATACAGCTCGTTCTTGGGGCCGACGTCCAAGAGGTCATCAGAGCCATCCTTCAGGAGACCGCTCTGGCTGCTATAGGCCACGACCGCGCCTGTGTCGCCGGTGGCATAGACCTGAGCAACCCCGTTGGCGATGTCCTCCGCATAGGTGCTGCTGCTATAGTCGGTCACCAGAGTGCCCAGCACGTTGTTCCGCAGCTCGTAGTAGTCGGGGGCGTCCTCATTGTCGGTGGTGTAGATGGCCTTGGTGTTTTCATCGGTGCTCTCGTCGATGGTGCCATAGACCCGGAAGCCGTCGAAGGCAAAGCCGCTGGTGCCCTTATCCGCCAGATAGATGGTCACGGTGTAGGTGCCGTGAGTCAGCTCGCTGACAGAGGCGATGGGGGTGTTATAGGCGGTGCTGCCGGTGGTGGTGGCATAGGTGCCCAAGTCTGCCAGGTTGACGAACAGCAGCTTTTGCACAGTGCCCTTGCTGTCCGCGACCCGGATGGTCACATAGCCGGAGCCGTCGTCGCAGTTGGCGAAGATGTCCACGCCGGTGCCGGTGAAGGTGAAGGACAGGGTGTCACCCTTGGTGGAGGTGGTGGCGGCGGTGCCTTCGCTGCCGGTGGCGTCGTCGGCATAAGCGCCGTCATAGTTGTAGTTGTTGTAGGTGTTGTTTGCTTCGTTGGCGATTTCGGTCTCCTGGGTGGCAGAGCCCTTGTTGGTGTTGTTGGACCAGGAGCCGTTGCCGCTCAAATCCCAGCCGTTGCCGTAGGAGGCGAAGCCCTCCTCGTAGTAGAGGGTGGTGGCGGGGACCATGTAGACGGTGTAGGTGTGGCTGACCGTTCCATTGTCTGTTGTCTCCGAAACGGTGGCGGAGAAGCTCTGGATACCGGTCATGACGGAGGTGGCCTGCCAGGTGATGACGCCACCACTCAGGCTTGCGCCGGTGCCGTTGACCGCCGTGATGGCGGTAGCGCCCGTCACGATGTCAGCCGCCGTGATGGTCACGGGGAGGCCGAAGTCCACCACGAAATAAGCGGTGGTGTTAAAGGTGTAGTAGAGGGTCACGGTCTTGCCATCCTCGCTCAGCTCCAGGCGCACACAGGTATACTCGCTGTTCTGATAGAGGGCGCTGACGGCGGCCAGGGTGGACAGGTCGGAGGAGACGGTCTGGGTGACGTTCTGCTTGTTGACCACGCTGCCGTTGACCACGTTACCGTCCTCATCCAATGCGATAGCGGGATTGGTGCTGAAGGTCGTGCCAGAGTTGACAGCGATATTGTAGCTGTAGAACTGGGTGTTGGTGGTCAGGTCCACATAGTTGACCGTCAGGGAATCCTCAGTCTGCTTTGCCCGGATGTAGTAGGTCACGAGCATGCCCTGCTGGTTGTAAATCTCCAGGCCGGGGACAATGGCTTCGCCGCCGACGGTCAGGGTGATCTCGCCGGAAATGCTGGTGAACCACAGGCTGCTGTCTGCGAAGGCGGTGGTAGCCAGCGTCTCCTCGTCAATGACCCAGACGACCTTTTCCGTGCCGTTATAGGTGTAGCTGTCGGCTTGGGCGGCTGTGGTGGCGACTGCGGTGCTGGCATTATCGCTGGTCGGGGTCAGGGTGATCATGTAGACCTCATAGTCCGCACTGTTGACCGCCTGAATCATGCCGATCTCACGGTAATATATGCCCGTTGTGCTGTCCCTGTGAACAGTGGTCGTGTCGCCGGAATCGCAATGGAACGCATTGGTGTCAAAGGACGGATAGGTGCTGGGGGAAATGGTGCCGTTCTCATAGTGGACAGCGTAATCCACCAGAACGAAGTTGCTGGCACTATAGCTGTCACGGTCAGTGCCCCAGTCAACCACCTCGGTGGTGATCTCATCGGTAACGTCCGTCACCATGAGGTAATAGGCCACGATCTGGTCGGTGCTGCTGATGGTCGTCCAGGTCGTCCCGTCAGAGGAGAAGGCCCAGCTGCCGTTGTAATAGCGGATGTAGGTGAAGTCGTCGCCGGAGGTGGTGCGGTCAACGCCGGAGGTGGTGGTCTGCTTAATGCTAGAGGTCAGGCGGGTGGTCTTCCAATAGGCCACGTTGCCAGTGTCGCTCTGGGTGCCGCTGTCGGGCACCAGGCTGCTGATGAGCACGCCGTTCACGCCGTAGGCGGCGGAGGCGGAGATGGTCATGGTGGTGCCGCCGTTGGCGGTGACCCGACGGTTGGTGATCCAGAACTCCACGGTCAGACCGGTGACGCTGGACAGGTCCTCGGCGGTGACGTTGATGGTGTACCGGGTATTGCCCACGGTGACGTAGGTGGTGCCAACCGCTACGCCGGTGAAGGTCACTGTGGTGGAGGCTTCCACATCACTCCCCGCGCTGGTCTGGGTGTAGAGGGTCAGGTTGCTGCTGTCTACCTGTGCGTATGTGTTGTTTGTATTAAAACTGTAGACTTCTTGTTCGCCAAGAGTGACAGTTTCGCTACCATTGTAATATCCCCAGGTATAGGTATATCTCATTGTGCTACTGCTACGCATTGCATACAACGGGTAGTAAACATCGCCAACCTTGTAATAATAGTTGGTACTTGTCCAGCTGGTGCTGTTTGAGCTGATAATATTGCCAACCCGGACAGTGGAACCGCTGCTGTAGGTGGGGTCAGAGGTGTAGGCGTCGCTGCCGGTCACGGACACAGTGGCGATGGAGGTGTCCTCGGTGCTATAAGTACCGGCAAAGTTGTACCCGCTGATAGTGGCAGTAGTGCTGCTGCCCACAGAGATGTTGATGGTCTCCGTGTTGGTGACCTCTACCTCATCGCTGTTGCTGTCGCTGACAGTGGCGGCGGAGCCAGTGATGGTCACGGTGGAGAAGTGGGGCACGTCGCAGACCAGATAGTCGCCATTCTTAGTGACGGTGAAGCTGTCGTCGCCCACAACGCCGGAGAAGCTGACGCAGTCGGCAAGGGCCTCGTCAACGGGGATGTTGAGGGTGGCCGCGCCGGTGTAGTCGCCGCCGTTCAGAAGGACGGTGTAGGAAATGCTGACGGAGCCGTCCTCGTTGGTGACGGTATCGCCCTTTACGACACTGATGGAGGTCAGGCCGGTGGCGGTGGCAGTGATGCCGGTGGTGTCATCGGTGACGGTGCTCTCGACAGAGGGCAGGGTCGCGCCAAAGGCGGCGATGACATCGGCGGTCTGGCTGGCGACCTGGGTGTCGGTCAGTGCGCCGGGATAGTCGCTCCAGATGCAGAACATGGCGCCCGCGGGGTCGCTGATGGTGCTGCCCTGGAAAGTGGTATAGGAGAAGTTGGCGGCGGTGCTGGCGGAGCACTGGCTGCCGCCCACGATCCAGTAGTAGTCGCCGTGGGTGTTGATCAGCTTGAAGCCATAGCCCGCCAGGGTGGAGGCGGAGGCCACGGTGTAGCCGTTCCAGCCGGAGGACCAGTAGGCGATCATGATGTCGGCGTCAAAGCTGCCGGAGTCGGTGACGTTGTTAAAATAGATGCCGTCATTGAACGCCATGGGGGTCATCCCGGCGTTCTTGACCAGCTTGGCCACCTGGTTCACGTACTGCACATAGTAGCTGTACTGACCGGCGCTCTGGAGAGCCCCGAAGCCCATGGAGCCGGAGGTGTAAACGTCGTTGGCGTACTCGTCCGCGCCGATGTTGAATACGGTGCAGCCCGCATCGGCGAAGTAGGAGATGTACTTCTGGAGCAGAGCCTGAGTGAAGGCCACGGCGGTGGCGTTGGTCACGTCGATGGTGCGGCCGGAGCCATTATAGGAGAGGGTCGTGCCGGTCAGTGCCTCGCCCGCGTCCAGAGTGGCGTCCATATGGCCCGGGGTGTTGACTCAGGGGATGACGCCCATGCCCTTGGTCTTGGCGTAGGCGATGATCTCGTCCATGTCGTCCTGGGTCAGCTCGTCGGTGGTCTCATTATAATAGGTCTCGTTGCAGGTGTGGATGGCGGCGGACACCTCGCTGCTGGTGTAGCTGTACTCGGTGCCATTCACGGTAAAGCTCAGAGACATATCGTCCAGCAGGAAGCGGAGACCGTCGTTGCCCACGGCCAGCTCGATGTAGTTGAAACCGGCGGCGGCGGCGTTGTCGATGATGGTCTTGATGCTCTCCACGCTGTAGTACTTGCGGCCGTTGTCCAGGTGGACAATGCTGTACTCATAGGAGGAATCCTCGGAGCTGACGGTGGAGGTGGGGTTCAGGTACTCGTCCTGAAGCTCCACCTGGTTGCTGTCCTCGGTGGTCTCGTCGGCCTCGGCTGCATCGTCGGCAGCCTCCTCCGTCTCCTCCACGACCGCGGCGGCGGCGACGACGGGCTCCTCCGCCTCGTCTGCGGCGGCCTCGTCGGCAGCGGCCTCCTCAGTGGCGGCCTCCTCGGCCGGTTCCTCGGCGACCTCCTCAGCGGCGGCCTCGACGGTCACCGTCTCCTCTGCCTCTTCCGCTTCGTCGGAGACAGACTCCTCGGCCGCTTCGGCCTCGGTGCTCTCTGTGGAGACCTCCTCAGCGGTCTCCTCTGCTGTGTCTGTCACCGTGGTTTCTGTGTCTGTTCCGCCGGTGGCATAGACGTTCATGCACGTCATACTGAACACCATGCAGAACACAAGTGCCAGGGACAGAACCCGTCTGACTGTGTGTTTGATCATGTTTCAAACCTCCTTGGTCTCTGTTTCAGGAGCGCGGGGCACTCCTATATAAACGCAGGTTCACCCCTGGCGAGCCTTGCCATTTATATCCGTTTGATGGTTTGCGTCCGCTGTCAGGGCTTTCGCCGCCTCGTCCCGGACGGCCTCCGCCATGCGGCAGAGGTAGGCGGGAATCCCGGCGTGGGAGCCGGTCTCCGCGATGGCCATCGCCATGCAGCTGTGACACACGTTTTTGTTGGGGCAGCTCCGGCACACGCCGGAGAGGCGAATCTGCTCCGTCTGCCGGACAGTCTCCTGCCAGGCCCGGGAAAAACCCAGCTCCACCGCGTCCGCCCTCGGCTCGGGCACCATGCCGCAGGGGAGCATATAGCCGTCCCAGGTCACCCAGAAGGAGCCCCGACCGGCGGCACATTTCACCGTGCCGTCTATCGGGTCGATACAGCTCTCGTCCAGGCCGGGGGCGGGGACGATGCCGTTTGCCGCCTGCTCCAGATACTGCCGGTACTGCTCCGGCGGCATGGTCAGCCGCCGATGCTCCAGGCTGTAGTGAGCCGCCTGTTCCGGGGTGAACCGGTCACCGGTACCGACGCTGTTCGCGTCCCGGCGGATGGGGGGAAACATATAGGTTCCCACCTCCAGCAGCAGGTCCCGCTCCTGGGCGAAGCGGACGATGCCCTCCATGTCGCTGACATTATAAGGAGTCATGGAGGCGTTCAGCTTCACCTGGATTCCGGCGTCCAGCAGTCGGTCGATGTGCTCCGTCACCCGGCGGTAGACGTGGTCCATGCCGCAGAGACGGCGATAGGCCTCGTCGCTGGCCCCGTACAGGGTGATGTTGATCCGGGCGGGGGGATGGTCGGTGAGCCAGGCCACCGTGTCCTCTGTGATGAGCGTCCCGTTGGAGTTGACCGAGATCAGCGCGCCCTTGCGGTGCAGATACCCGTACAGCTCCCGGAAGTCCGGCCAGAGGAACGGCTCGCCGCCGGTGAGCAGCAGGAACAGCAGTCCCTCGTCCAGGGCCTCGTCTCCCATGCGCTTCCACTGCTCCAGCGTCAGGATGGGCCGGGAATGGGCCTTCACCTCCGCCGGGGTCTTGCGGACATAGCACATCTTTCAGGCCAGGTTGCACACCGGGGACAGCTCGAAGGTGCCGCTGATGGGCAGCCTGTCCCTTCTCGCCTTGGCGTTGAGGTAGGCGGTGAAGGAGCGGTCGTTTTCAGCCATGCTCCCCCTCCATTCTCAATTCCTCGCAAAGGGCGTCCACCGCCCGGACATCCGGCGTACAGCGCAGCCGGTAGATGGGCACAGCCTCTACCAGCCCGGTCACCAGGTCACAGAGGCGGTTCACCTGCTCCGGCTTGCTGTAATCCAGCGAGATCTGCAACAGCAGTCTGCGGAACGCCTCGGCCGGGGAGACGGTATCCACCCGGTTCTCCGGGGCCTGCTCCAGCAGGATAATGGCCCGGATGGGCTCGTCCCGTTTCACGTAGTACCCGGAGGAGCCGGCATAGGGGGAGCCGTAGGCTCTCCAGCCGTTTTCCTCCCTCGCCACGATGGCCCGGTCGCCGTTGATGACCGTGCTCCCCATGTGTTCCCGCCACAGCTCTGCCTGGGTGCTCTTGCCGACGCCGGAGTCTCCGGTGAACAGCAGGCCCCCAAAGGGAGACGCGATCAGGGACGCATGGAGGAAAAAGCGGTCGTGGGCCAGGAGCAGCTGCTCCATGGGGAGGTAGATCAGGCAGCCCCGAATCCCGGCGAAGCGGTAGGCCAGCCCCGGATGATAGCGCACGCTCACGGCGTCCGCTGACGGAGAGACGGTGACCTCTGCATCCGGGACGGAGGGGTCGGGGCAGTAGTCCACAGCCACGTCGTACCCCTCCCCTGCCGCCTCCACAAAGGGGGCGATCTCCTCCAGCATATGGGGCTGCTCCGCGAAGCTCAGCCGGAAGCGCAGCCCGCCGATGGAAAGGGCGGTCTCAGGCATCAGGAGAGGAAGAGCTTCATGTCGTCCCCAGCCCAGTAGCAGTACTCCTCGATGATGCCCTGCTCGACCCACTTGTCATAATCGTCGGTGCACGTAGTGACATTAGACCAGTTGGTCGGAATATGTTCACTGAACAGTCCCATTGCAACATAGCTCTCTGTGACAGAGATGCCAGATTTGCTGCAATCCGCCGCTACGCTCTGAGACAGGACAAAGGACTCAAAGTGCAGGTCCGGGACGATGTATTTCTTCTTCATACCACCATCATTTCCTTTCATTCATCCGTGGTTTGTCTTTGCGTTTGCTTTATTGATCAATCCTGACTACTGCGACCTCGCCCATGAGGGCGCTGTCGGAGAGGGTGTAGCTCTCCCCTGCTGCCAGGCTGTCAATCGTGGTTGTGTAGGAGGTCCCGCCGAAGTACTGCCCCGCCATGTCGCAGTGGTAGACCACCGTCAGGCCGGTCAGGTCGTCCTCCCCGATGTTGGTGATGACCGCGTCGGAGCCGCTGGCCGTGACCTCGATGGTATCGGACAGAAGCACGTCCTCCTCTATGTATTTCTCTGATGTACACACCAGAGAGGTGCAGGTCACGCCGGAGTCCAGCGTCTGGTTCTCCGTATCGAAGATCTCCGCCGTGGCGCCCGCCGGGAGGTCGCTGACCTCAAAGTGGACCTCCGTCCCATCGGACATGGTGGCGGTCAGCGTGGCGGAAACCAGGTAGCTGTCCGAGTGGTTGGTGGCCTCCAGGCTGGCGATCTCCTCCGCGTATTCGTCCCCACAGTCCGGGTTGAGAATGGAGGAGGTGTAGACAGAGCTGAGGGTCAGGCTGGAGGTCTCCTCGATCTCCGGGAGTTTGCTCTCCTCCGTCCCGGCTGCGTCGTCTGCCTCGCCGGTCTCCGCCGTCTGGTCGGTCGCCTCCGGGTCGGCCGTCTCGTCTGTGCCGCTTCTGGCCCAGAACCAGAAGCCGACGGCCACCAGAGCCGCAAGGAGCAGGATGACCAGGACGATCAGGGGAGCTCTGCTGCGTCCCCCTTCGGAGGGCTTGCCCCCGCTGCGCCGTACCCGTCTGCCGCTCATAAAAGCCCCCGTTCCTTCAGCTTGCCCAGGAACGCTGTCACGTCCTGCTCCGCCTGTTCCCGTTCTACCTCATATTCTACCAGGAGGCAGTCAACAAGATCGTCGAATTCGCAGCCCTCCTGGAGCTTTCGCACCAGAAGCTCGCCGCTCTCGGTCAGGGTGATGATGCCGGGGTTGTTGAGCGCAGCTTTTCCAGTTGGAATCAGTACGACCTCACCTGCAATATTCCGAATGACCAGATCGCTGTCAATTTTCATGTTACGTCTTCCTCAAACAGATGATACAGATCGTCTGCGGCCTTCAAAGAGCCGCGAGCCATAGGAACGCTATACCTACACATTTCTGGCTACATTATATCACGTTGTCCGGAGATTGCAACTATAAAATTGAGAGAAATTTAAAAATTTCAAGCCGTCTGTGGCTGGATAATATTCTTCCTGAAAAGGGCAGACCGTCAGGGCGTCTGGCTACAGCTGCTCCGTCAGGGCGTAAAATAAGGCCGCTCTCATTATTTCGACAGGATGTGACAGACACAATATCCGGTATGATGGACAGCCCTCCGGACATAACATAGCACATAGCACGGCAGAGCGCATCAGAGCAGCAGGAGGCGATTTGTGATGCAGGATTTGAAAGACGTCAGTCCGAACACGCCATCGTGCGTAAGCGTTTTCCGGAGCAAGAAAACGGTTCTTTCGGAACAGTATACGAAAAAATGGGCAGAATTGATTCGGATTTTACAGAGACGCGGGTATCCGGAGGACGGGGGCGAACGGATATGAGGCAGAGGGCCGCGATCTACTGCCGACTGTCGGAGGAGGACCGGAATAAGCAGCACAAAGGGGACGACAGCAACAGTATCCAGAATCAAGAGTTACTATGTAGAGGGTGGTCTCTGCCGACCACTACTACTACATGACTGCGGCTCATCTGTGGAGAATTGACGAAGCAGTTATGGGAAAGGAGAAAATCCAGTAATTGCAAGCAATTCAACGCAGAAAGGAGTCAGATCAATCATGAAGTCCCTGTTTGAACAGATGGGTGGAACCTATACGCAGGTTGGAGATTACTTCATCCCTGATCTCGTCCTGCCCGATACGAAGGAATACCACATCGGCAAATACGGGCGGATGCGCCGCCGCTTCCTCAAGGAGCACCGTCCCATCGTCTACACCAACATGGTTTTGGAGGGTACTCTTTTCGAGCACCTTGCCGAGATCGATGAAGCCTGCAACAGCCGCATGGAGATCATCTGCAAGGCGATGGCTGAACGTGAGGGCGTGACGGAGGCATTGAAAGCAGCCGATCAACTCGAATGGGTGCGCCGGATGAACAGCATCCATGACAGAGCGGAAGAGAGCATCCTGGCCGAGCTTATCTATAGTTAATCACAAAATATCCCAGCGTTGGTATGGCACTGACGCTGGGATATTTTTATGTTAGCCTTTATTTACTTGGTCATTATCTTAGTTACTATCTTAGTCACTCAAAAAATGGGCAAACTTGTATTTGCCATTTCCCTGACCTTCCACCGCTTCAATGAGGCCAAGGGTTTTCAGGCGAGTCAAGAATTTCCCAGCGGAAGATGGCGCTAAAGCAAACATATTCAATACATCAGCTCTGCTGAAAGCACGTTCATAACCACAGTTATCGAACAGTGTGAGAGTTTTCTCTCTTGTGGGGGTGCTCATTTTCAGAGTAGAAAGGTGGCGTTCAAACGCTACTTTTTCTGCGCCAAGCGCTACTTTTTCGGGTTCAAACGCCACCTTTTTAATGTCGACCCCATAGTTCAGATTATAAAGCGTCACAAAGAACGAGGTAGACGTGGATACGAATTTAGGCTCGACTTCCGGGCGGTAATTTACCGCATGGCGATAATCTGCCTTGATTTTCTTGAAGCCACTGCCCCGACGCTCCATGAAGTGCATACGGCTAAAAATGTCAGCGATCACAGGGTTGCGACGTTTGGAAGCAATATGATCCGTGTCCTGATCCTGCACAATCGTCCCGTCGAACATACCTCCGGGGGAATAAATCTCCAACCGGTCATCAAAAATATCAATATGCACCTCGCTGCCGATCTCCATATAATCACGATGGATCAGCGCATTCACGAGGGCTTCGTGGACAGCTTGCTCCGGGTATTCCGGCATCTCCACACGCACGCTTCCAGCCTTTTTCCATCGCTTTTTGGAATTGTTTTTGACAAATTCCTCTCCGTTCTGGAGCAAAGAGATCAGGGAACCACTGTATTCCTTATCGTCCAAGGCATCCATGACCCCAGATGCTTTATCCAAGCCGTACCAGCGGGTACAGAACAGGCGGGAATGACGAATAGGCGAATCATCGGCCAGCAGCGCCCCCGCATTGGTCAAATTGCCGCTTTCATCCAAAAGCTCAAAGGATACAAAATCAGAATCCGTCAATTCATTGCCGGTCTGAACCCGATAGACAGAACGGATCTTTGTAAAAGCCAGCTTTTCAAAGGAATATCTGGACGGCAGGCTATCGTAAGAGATGTGACTACCACGCAGAACAAGCCTTTTTAGTGCGGTAGCATCTGCTGGGATACTTTCATTGCCCACACGGACATAGGCGATCCGATTTCCGTCACCAACATAGTAATAGGGCGTTTCCTGCCCGCTGGGGACTCTCAAGATAATGAAGTCTTTTCCGGCCTCGCTGTGATTCTCCATCACTACCTGGGGAACGGGGTCCATCCTGCTTTTGATGGCCTCGCTTATTTTTTCAGATACATCCTTTGCATGAGCAAGCCCCACAAGCGTTTCATCATCAGATACGCCAAAGATGAGTGCGCCGCCGACCCCATTTGCAAAAGCACTCACACTTTTCAGCCAGCTACGAGGCTTGCGTTCCTCCAGATTCTCTTTCTTATCATATTCGGTGCTTTCGCCGATAAAATCTGCAATTCGCATGGTTCCACCTCATTTCCGTTTGCCATCTGACGGCTTATTCTTTGCCCGGCTCTTATACACGTTATACTGATTCTTGCACTGAGGGTTGCAAAAAACCGCACTGGGGCGGCTTGCCACGAACGCCTTCATACAGTGCTTACACAGGCGGAGCGGCCTCTTATCGTCCGCCAGCATGAAGCTGAACATCATCTGTAAGCCCAACAGCAGAGAGTGGAAGTCCCACTCGATGGTCGGCTTATCCAGGAGCAAGATCCGATAGGTCGGGGCAATGCCCCCAAACGCCGCCATGCTCTGCTGGTACAGGCTCCGCTGATCCTCGCTCAGTTTGTCATAATCCAGATAGTAGAGAAAGCTACCGGTCATGGTAAAGGCCAGGTCGGTAAACTGCTGTCTCAGCCAGTCATATCGTTCTGCGTAATCCCTCTGGAAGCTCATGTTGACCGCCATCGGTCTCTCGCTCATGGTCATGGCCAGCCCCATCATGGTTCTGTCCCCGTTAATATTCCACATGGATTCTATGCCCCGCTTGACCACATCCGGCTTTTCAAAGGGGAAGAAAACAGAGAGATAGTCCTCTGTAGACATGGTCTCCTCTTTGATAAAATGGTTCTTCGGCAGATAGACCGCTTCATATTCCATAAAATCCGGTGTGGTAGGCAGTGCGGTCATCAGGCCCAGCAGGCCATATTTGACAGCAAACTGTGAGATTGCCGCCAGTATCTCGCTGTCCGGCCTTTTACTCATGCCCATACGCCCGATGTTGATCGCATCCACCACCAGACCTTCCGCATCGCTCAGCGGGTCGTAAATAGCCAGCTTCGCCTCGGCCGCAGGCGTGAGGTAGAGAACGCCGGATTTGTCCTTCTTCCACTCGTAATCACTGTATCGCACCCAGTTGGAGCTTGTCTTTTCAAATAAATTACCCATGTAGTATCACTTCCGATCTGCACTTTCTATATTGTAACCCGAAATCTTCAAAATCATATTACCATTATACGTTGCTGCCCCGCATGGGTCAATGGCTATTTTCCTTCAAGAAAGCCTTTTCTGCTATTGTCAATTCCTGCTGTGCCTTTTCTCCACTCTGGAGATAGGTCAGCAGTTTTTTTCGTACCTTTTTCAGTAGTGTTGCCCGCACCTTTCGGATATTTCGGTCTGTCTGTCCACGGATGGCCGCAATTTTTGTAGAGCTGAACAGACGGATGGAATGGAGATAGAGCAACTCCTTGTCCATCTCGGGCAGTTCATAAAGAATATCTGAAATATAAGCGTCAGTGACCAGCTCGTGTAGCTCATAAGGGCAGTCAAAGAGAGCGTCAATAAATTCTCCCCTGCGTATCTGGAGTGCAAGAACGGAACTCATTGTATTGGGAAAATACAGCTCGTCCGGCGAAACGTTGTAGTCCAAAGGCAGGTCGTCTCCGCTGCGGCTTAATTCATGATACCGCTCCCGGCGCTCTCTGTTCCTGTCCAGCTTATCCCACCAGTCGATCACTCTTTCAAAATCGGCCTGCGTTCTGGCGGAATCCTCCAGTCGAGCAAGAGCCTCTGCCTGAAGCTCTCGCTTAAGCTTCGCCTTCTCCGGCTGCTCGTCGGCGTCCTCGTCAACTGGTCGAGCCTCGGCATCGGCCTCCAGCGCCGCTATCGTTTCCCGTTCAATGGAGAGCTGCCTTGCAAGCTGTTCGTCGAAATCAGTCTCGACATCGTCGTCAGGGGGAATGTCCAGCCTGTCGGTTTTGGGTTTGGTTTTTTCATTCTCATCAAAAACATCCGCTTCATATTCATCTCTACGCATTGCCAGGCACCTCCCCTCGAAAATTTTTTTGAAAATTTCTCAAAAACAGTTCCGCTTGACCCGCGTTATTTCTCCTATTAGCGAGGAGGTAATATGTTTATTCGTTTTTATATTACCTCTATCACTTTAGAAAGGAGGGATCGCCCATGAATCAGGTTAGCCGTGAGTTGACCGGACGGGAAAGACAACGCATCAGAAAGCTGGTCGCTTCCCGCTGTGCCAACTATGACAGGGAGTACGGATGTCTGCCTCTGGACTGTGATTGCTATATGTTCGGCGTCTGCCATACGAACAGCGCATTGTGCAGATATTTCAGGGAAGCCGTACTGCCCACCGACCCGGAGCTGGAAGCTGTATTCAAGCCTGTGCCGACACAGCTCAAAGCCTGTAAAGTCTGCGGCAGGAAATTTCCTGCCAACGGCAAGCGGGTGTACTGCTCTGAGCGCTGTGCAATGCAGGCTCGAAGGCAGCAGACCGCAGTCAGAGTCCGACGGTACAGGGAACGCCGGAAACTGAAATAGCCACCCTGTAACCATTTTGGCCTTTGAAAGCCTTGTGCCGCAAGGCTTTTCGGGGGCCGTTCTTATGTGGGGTAAGGTTTTACCCATGAAAGCCGTTTTTCAGCTTTTTATGGTTACACCCACTGGAACCAACACCATTATACGCGAACACACACTAAATCTCAATCTATGGAGGAAAATTGCCTATGGAAAAAACACGATCCGATGATCAGTACCTGACCCGACGCATCGGCGGCACCACCTATAAGGTGAAGGTCGCATTCAGCGAAACGGGCAGTGAGACGATGGAGGATAAAATTTTGCGGATGATCCGCAACGAAGTAGTTACAACTGGCGGAATCTGTGATACAATGGACGTACCACAGACGAGCCGCCAGTCTGAAAGGAGCGCCTAATTATGGCAATCAGACAGACGAGCGCATTATCAAATGCAGAGGAAAAGATCACAGCCTTGTACGAAAGGCTCTCCCGTGACGATGAATTGACCGGGGACAGTAATTCCATTGTGAATCAAAAAATCCAGTTACAGGACTACGCGGCCCAAAAGGGATTCACAAATTGTGTCCACTATACCGACGACGGGTATTCGGGCGGCAATTTTGATCGTCCTGCCTGGAAGCAGATGATCACAGACATTGAGGCCGGAAAGGTCGATACAGTTCTTGTGAAGGATCTTTCAAGAGCGGGTCGCGATTACCTGCAAACCGGCTTCTATACGGAGGTGCTGTTCCGTCAGCACAATGTCCGCTTTATTGCCGTCGGCAACGGGATCGACAGCGCAGACCCCACCAGCAGTGAGTTTGCGCCGTTCATCAATATCATGTCGGAATGGTATCTCCGGGACCTGAGCCGGAAGCAGAAGGCGGCCATTCGGGTAAAGGGCGAATCGGGCAAGCCGACCACTAACACCGCCATCTACGGCTATAAGAAAGATCCGGAGGACAAGCACCACTGGCTCATCGACGAGGAAGCCGCCGCAGTTGTCCGCAGGATATTCCAGCTTACTATTGATGGATACGGCCCGTATGATATTGCGAAGATATTGTACGACGACAAGGTGGAGACCCCGGCAGTCTACTTTGCCAGGCGTGGCCTAGGCATCTGGAAAAGCAAGGAGGAGTTCCCCAATCCGTATTTTTGGAGCGGCAATGTCGTGGGGCAGATCGTCTCCAAACGGGAATACTGTGGGGACACGGTCAACTTCCGTTCTCATAAAGAGTCCTATAAGGACAAGAACCGTGTTCTGAACCCGCCGGAGGACTGGCTGATTTTCGAAAACACCCACGAAGCCATTGTTGACAGGGAGACCTGGGAGCTGGCGCAGAAGCTGCGGAAAACGCCAAGACGGATTGACACCTTTGGCGAGGCCAATCCTCTGACCGGCCTTTTGTACTGTGCAGACTGCGGCGCAAAGATGTACAATCACCGGTCAAGAGGCAATGTGGCGAAGCCGTATCCGTCTGATTTCTTCGACTGCTCTGCTCATACGCTGGCCTCCCAAAAGCGCATGAAAGCTTGCAGCAATCATCATATCTCCACGAAAGCGCTTCGGGCGCTGATACTGGAGACAATCCGCACTGTCAGCACCTTCGCCATCTCCAATCAGGAGGATTTTACAGAAAAGGTGCGTCAGGCATCCCAAGTCAAACAGGCGGAGGAGGCAAAGACAGCCAAACGCAAGCTGAACAAAGACCGAAAGCGATACACCGAACTCGATCATATTATCAAGAAGCTCTACGAATCCTTCGCCGTTGGCCGCATTTCCGAGGAGCGCTTTGATACCCTGTTGAGCGAGTATGAAGCGGAGCAGAAGACACTTCGTGAGTCTATTGACGGAGCGGAGGAACAGCTTGCTGCCTTCGAGGAGGATACCGACCGGGTAAAGCAGTTCCTGGCACTGGCAAAGAAGTACACGGACTTTTCCGAGCTGACCACGCCGATGATCAACGAGTTTGTGGACAAGATCATTGTCCATGCGCCGGAGAAGATCGATGGAGATCGTGTGCAGGAGGTCGAAATCTTCCTGAACTTTATCGGCAGATGTGAGCTGCCTGCCCCGGAATTGACGCCGGAGGAGGCCAAGCGGCAGGAACAGCTCCACCGCCACCGCATCAAAAGCCGTGAACGGTATCAGATGATCAAGGCGGGCGAACACGCCGTAGGGCAGCCGTTCAAGCTGACCTGCAAGTGCTGCGGCAAGGAATTTGAGTCCAGAAGCTCCGCCGGGATGTTTTGCAGTGCGAACTGCCGGGCGAAATTCTATCGGCAGGAAGCAGCGGCAAAGCGAAGCAGGGAGTGCATCTGCGGAAACTGTGGAACGACGTTCACAACCACAAGGAAAAATGTAAAGTACTGCTGTGACGATTGCAGTAAGGAAGCAGCCCGTAAAAGACGGAAAGAACGTTATGCGGTAAAAATGGGAAAGGAGGCGGAGCCTGCCGATGTGGAATGACGAATGGGAACGGCTGAACCAGGACAAGCTGAAGCAATGGTATTTGGAACAGGTTGCCGCCGACCCGCTGGCCGATGGGCCGGTGCGAAAAATCATCTGCGCCGGATGCGACCAGGTTTTCTATACGATGATCAAGTCGAAGAAATACTGCAATTACGACACCTGCGGCAGAATCGGAAACTACCGGCTGCAAAAGCAGCACCGGCTGAAAAAAAGGCAGAACCGTGTCTGTGCCGGATGCGGCAAGACCTTCACGCCGAAGCGCTCTGACGCCAAGTATTGCAGCAATGCCTGCCGCCAGCGGGCATATCGGGGAAGCCAGCGTGTTACGGATACGTCATGTACCCCGAAGGGGAACTTGACGTGAGCGTTACGGATAAGCTAAGTGCTCCGAAGGGGAACTTAGCATGACTGCAAAATAAAACGAGATAGCGTTACGGCTATTGCTTGTGACCCTTTGGAGTACAACCAGTAGCCGTAACGATAACGCAAGTGGCAGACCATGAGAGACGAGAATCTCTCGTGGTCTGCTATTTTTTGTGCTAAAAATCAAAATTTGTATCGCCGCATAGCGGCAGAAAGGAACACACTATGAATTTTATGAACACGAATCCTATTACAAACGGGCCTGTTGTCATCGGCATCGATCACGGCTATGGCAATATCAAGACGGCTCACTGCTGCTTCAAGTCCGGCGTGACTGCCTATGACAAGGAGCCGACCTTCAAGAGCAACCTGCTTATTTACGATGGAACCTATTATATCATCGGGGAGGAACACAAGGAATTCATCTCTGATAAGATGACCGACAGCGACTATTATATTCTGACGCTGGCCGCTATTGCCAGAGAGCTGAATATCCGCAGGCTGACCTCCGCCAGCGTCCACATCGCCGCAGGGCTTCCCCTGACCTGGGTGAGCGAACAGAAGGACAGCTTCAAGGCATATCTTTTACAGCATGAGGCTGTTGACTTCTCTTTCCGGGGTGTGGACTACCATGTGGATTTTTCCGGAGCGGACATCTTCCCCCAGGGCTTTTCCGCCGTTGCAGACCGGCTCCGGGATTTCCGGGGCGTCAATATGCTCTGCGACATCGGCAACGGGACAATGAACGTGATGTATATCAACGAGTGCCGCCCTTTGGCGAAAAGGTGCTTTACGGAAAAGTACGGCACGAACCAGTGCCTGATCGCCGTCCGCGAAAATCTGATGCGACAGTTGGGCGTGACTGTGGACGACACAGTGCTTGACCGGGTGATCCGCACCGGAACGGCGGACATCAGCGAACGGTATCTGAACGCCATCCGTGCTACCGCAACAGAGTACACTGCCGGGCTCTTCCGTCGCTTACGGGAGCATGAGTATGACCCGGAGCTGATGCAGCTCTATGTGGTAGGAGGCGGAAGCTGCATGATCAAAAATTTCGGGAAGTATGAGCGGAACCGGGTGATTATCAACGACGACATCTGCGCTACCGCCAAGGGCTATGAGCTGCTGGCGGCGCAGAAGCTCCAGAGGAAAGGCTTCCTGGTATGAAGCGGATTTTTACAACGACCGTCCGCCTGAACCTGGACGATGAGGATGACCGGCGAGCCTTCGAGCATCTGCAACGGCTGGACAAAAGGCAGTACCGCTCTTACAGTAAGGCCATCGTTGCGGCCGTCAACGCCTATTTTGACCGGCAGGAACGGCTTGCTACCGACCCATATCTGGAAACCAGAGAGAAGGAGGATGCGTTTCTGGCAAAAATCGAGCAAACCATCCGGAGCAGCCTGCGGGACAGTGCGCCTTTGGGAGCTGGCAGCTTTCTGCAACTCTTGCAGGGCGCACAGCCCGCAGCCGCTCCTGCAACTCAGACAGGCGAGGAAGATATTTCTGCGGCATTGGACTTCACAGACAGCTTTTGATACCACAACCGCCCCATCTGGTATTGACTCGATACCAGACAGGAGCGGTTGTGCTATCACTTTTTTGAGTGGGAAATCATTACTACCAAATTAGCGGCCATTTGGTATCCGGTTGATACCAGATGGCCGCACTTTTACTATCATAAGGAGATTTTATTCATGACAGACGATGAAAAGAGACTCTTACAGGCGAAACACCGCATGGAGGAAGCGCAGGCTAGAGACCGTGTGAAGGAGCGAAAGGCCAGGACCCGAAGGCTCATTCAGGAAGGGGCGATTTTGGAGAAGGCTTTTCCAGTCGCTGCTGGGATGGAGCTTGAGACGTTGGAGTATTACCTTGTACGGCATTTACAGAAGCACGTTTGAGATCGGGGGGCGTTCTGGGAGACCGGGGCGCTTCTCTTTTTTATCCCGAAGGGCGCACTTACTCACCACCGCCCCGTTGGGGCGGCGGTGGTATCCTTCCCTGCGGTCAGGCTCGTGCGCTCTTCACGAAATGTCCACCGGGCACTTCTCCAGAGGGGCAGGCGATTCCATAAGCGGAACCGCCTGTGCAACAGACCTTACTGACAGTGTTGCCCTACTGACAGCAAGGTCTGTTGCTGCGAAGATTGCCCAAGTATCCTTTCTGGATACGGCAGTCTCCGCTATGCCGGTGTTTACGGCTGTCCGTTCACACCGGCTTTCTCTTTTCAGAAAAGAGAAACAGAAAACGACGCAAATACTGCGCCCCAAAGCATTACGAAATTGGAACTGAAAGGACGGTGATTGCATGGCAATCTATCATTTAGAGGCGAAAGTCATAAGCCGAGGTGCTGGGCGTTCCGCCTGTGCTGCGGCTGCCTATATGAGCTGTTCCCGCATTTATAATGACTATGACGGGATACAGCATGACTACACCAGAAAGCAGGGGCTTGTCTGGCAGCAGGTTTTCCTGCCGGAAAATGCTCCTCCGGAATGGCAGGACAGGGAAATCCTCTGGAACGCCGTGGAGGAGAATGAAAAGACGAAGAACAGCCGCCTTGCTCGTGAAATTATCGTTGCCCTGCCGATTGAACTGTCTCCGGCGAAATGGCAGATGTTGCTGACGGATTATGTTCAAAACAATTTTGTAGCAGACGGAATGTGTGCCGATGTCTGTATCCATGATACCGATGGTCACAATCCACACGCCCATATCATGCTGACCGTTCGCCCACTGGATGAACACGGGAAGTGGCAGTACAAAACACAGAAGGAATATCTCTGTGTCCGAAACGGCGAGGAACGGGGCTTTACCGCCGCCGAATTCAAAGCGGCTCAGTCCGAGGGCTGGGAGAAGCAGTATCTCTATAAGCCGGAGAAAGGGAAAAAGAAAATCTATCTGCCGCCCTCCGAAGCGGAGCGCCGTAGGCTGACCCGTGCGGACAAGCACCCCAAAAGTACAAAGTATGGTCGGCAGAATCCCATCTCCGCACGATGGAACAGAGAAGAACAGCTTGTGGAGTGGCGCAAGGCGTGGGCGGATGTGACCAACAAATACCTGGCAGTCGTTCGATCTGTTGACCGGGTTGACCACCGCAGCCACGCAGAGCGTGGCCTGGATGAACAGCCGACCATCCATGAGGGCGTTACCGCACGGGCGCTGGAGCGCAAGGGTATCGTTTCAGACCGCTGCGAGCTGAACCGGCAGATCAAGGCGGATAATGCGCTGCTGCGTGAGTTGAAGGCCACCGTCAGGAGACTGACGAATGCCGTTAAAGTGGCTATTCCCGCTGTCGCAGAGGCGCTTGAAACGATCCGGGCGCACATGGTCGTGTTGCAATATCATCTGCTTCATGGCCGGGCGGAGATCAGGGACGTGTCAGGCCGCATAGATTGGAATCAGCCGCTCGTTGATGAATACCGGTCTGTGAAGAAGGAGATAAGAGAAAAGCAGGCGCAAAAGAAAGAGTTGCTTACGCAAAAGAAGAATACCGGTATTTTTAACCCGATTCGGCTCCTCCAGCTCAACCAGCAGATAATTACGCTGACGGAGGAGACCGAGGAACTGAAAACCCGCCGGGACCATCTGATGCACGAGGTGGGGTGGCAGAACGAGACTGAGATGAAAGAGGCGGAAGGTACGCTCTCTCAGATGTCCGCTTATGTGAAAAAGCTGACCGCCCAGCAGGAGACGCTGACCAGCCAGCTTGCAGCAGATGAGGCGCAGTACAGGGAGACCGAAGCAAAGGTCGCACCGGAGCAGGCGGACGCGCTGCTGGACGCCCGTGTTTCGCTCCGGGGCAGCTTCCGTGACCAGATCCGGTCAAAGCTCCGTGAGATGTTTGGGCAGAAGTTTCAGTATGATCGGCTGTCCTCTGCGGAGGAGCAGATCGACGCCAGGCTGGGCGAGGACTCTGATCTGTTCCGGGAGCGTGTTGCAAAGCTACGCCAGGAGCAGGAAATGGAGCGGCGGAGGAATCAGCCGAGCAGGACAAAAAGAAAAACGAGGGATCACGAGCGTTAAGAAATTACCTGGAGCCCGATGCGACTTTTATCGCATCGGGCTCCAAGGATATTAGCCGACGGACCACAGCGCACGATGCCGGAAGTATATTCTCCTGAGGGCAACTCCGACACCCATATTTCGGCCGGAGAATATGAATAGTCTCTGCATGACCAGATAGTTTTGTTTTCTTGGCTATTTTGCCATAGAGATTGCCCGATAATGAGCTTTGTCAGATGCCTATAAGCCCCAGGCGCTCGTCTGCTGAGTGCACGGGTTTTCTGATTATTAACATATTTTCAATTTCACATCATCACAGCTTCATTCTTTCCTGGCTTTGTGGCTGTTCCGCCGAAATTCAGTCGGTGTCAGCCCAAGTGCAGCGTGAAACATCGCCGTGAATTTGGACTGGCTCTCGAACCTGACTCTATTCGCGATCTCTAATATGGAAAGATTCGTTTGCGTTCCTGTTTGCGGTTTCGTTCAATGTGCCCTGCGTGATGGCTCTGTCCACAACCTACAGAGAAACACATTCCCTCAAATGGACATTGCGTCTGGCTCTGTTTTTCACGGGGAGCGCTCTGCTCTTATCCTGTGTGATCTACCATGTCGCAGGAATCTTTTGGTGATGTTGTGATTCATGGACGGTGACAGATTTCTTTACGATTAAATTTTGCTTTTGTGGAGCAAGTGCGGGGCGAATGTGCTGCCCCTGCATTTGCTCCATCTTTTTTTGCGGGATGTTATCGTCCGGCGGCGTTTCATTTAGTGCGGAATCGTTCAGGTTCCGCATTGATTTCTCCTCTTGCATCTGTTACAATATGAGTTAGCCAACACTAACGATTAGTGGAAGGAGAGAACGATATGAACAAACACGAGGAAATTAAATCCGCATATCAAGCATTGGGCAAAGAAGCAACTCTCTATGATGGCATGATCACCTGTTCTACCCTGCTGGGCAAAGCCGTATGCAGACTGGTGTGGGATATGGGACAGACAGAAACTGACGAGTATCTGCTCCGTGCGCTTTCCGGTATTCCGGAGGAGTTCTCCGGTTCGTTGCTGGAGGTGCCGGTGGGTACCGGCGTGCTGACCATGCCGGTCTATCAAAAACTGCCTGATGCAAGCATTACTTGCCTGGATTATTCCGAGGACATGATGTCCCGTGCGCATAAAAGGGCGAAACGGGACAGGCTAACCCATGTCCGCTTTCATCAAGGGGATGTAGGAAATTTGCCCTTCCCGGACGGCAGCTTTGACATCGTACTCTCCCTCAATGGATTTCATGCTTTTCCCGATAAAGAAGCGGCTTACCGGGAAGTGTTTCGGGTCTTAAAGCCCGGTGGCTGTTTCTGCGGTTGTTTTTATGTTGCAGGGGAAACTGCCCGGACAGATTGGTTCATCCAGCATCTCTATGAACCGAAGGGGTTCTTCACCCCACCCTATGAAACAGCGGACAGTCTGAAACTGCGGCTGGAGCGACAGTATGAGGCAGTAGAGTTTAGCACTGTGAAATCTATAGCCTGCTTTACTTGCCGGAAAGGGGCACATAACCAATGAGCGTTTCCATCTATGTTCTTGAGTGCGTTGTGATGTGCGCCGTGTTCGGTGTATCCATTTTCGGGATGATGCTGGTCAATCCCGTGTCCTTCATCGGCGATTACCCGCCGGAAATCCAGGCGCAGTACTATTCCTCACAGCACAAGGAAGCGGCAAAGGAAAAGATGACAATCCTTACGATTCTCCGAAAAGTCATCGCTATCATCGCATTTCTGTTCCTGTTTGCGTGGATGGCCCATATAGCGGGAGTGAAAACCTTCGTAGATGGGCTTCTGCTGGTGTATGGCTACATGATCGTGCTGGCGGCGTTTGACACTTGCTTTCTCGACTGGGTGCTGTTTGCCAACATCCGGCGGGTGCGTCTGCCGGGTACGGAGCATATGGACAGAGAATATCATCAGAAATGGTTCCATGTGAAGGTCATGCTGCCCATGCTGCCGGTTTTTGCCGTGGGAGGGGTCATCATTTCTCTGATGATTATGTGGATTTGGTAAAGCGATGGGGAAAGAGGGATGAAAAATGTCAAAGTCAGCATCAGAATTTCAAGAAAAAGCTATGGCACTGCTCTATCGGGGCAAGGAGATTTTCAAGCCCCTGAACACGGGATGGATCGACGACCATGTTGCCTGCGTCCGGGAGTTTGTGGCAAATATTTTCTTTTACACGAAGAACGGCATCACAATTATGATCGACGCGGGTTATAACTATGACCGGCTGGAGGAAAAGATGAGCTGGCTGGGCATCGACCCTGCCGCTGTCCGTCATATCCTTATCACCCACCAGGACACCGACCATGTGGGCGCAGTGGAGGCGGACAGCCCCGGACTGTTCCGGGACGCCACGCTCTATATCGGAGAGGAGGAAAACCGCTACCTAACCGGCGCAAAACGGCGCAGGGTGTACTACGGATTTTATAAGCTGCCCCAGGTGCATATCGAAAACTCAAAGGTGCTTTTGCGGGATGCTCAGGTATTTTCTATTGGAGACATTCAAATCGAGTGTTTCCTGGTACCCGGCCACACCTGGGGGCACATGGTTTACCTTGTTGACGGGGCATATTTGTTTACTGGGGATACGCTGTGGTTTGGCCCGGACGGGGGCCGCAGCTTCATCAACGTGCTGGCCGAGGACAACAAACTGGCATTCCGATCTCTGGCAGCGCTGGAGGAAAGGCTCCGCAGCCGGAACCTCCGTCCCAAAATCATCACTGGTCATACCGGCAGGACGGACGATCTGGATTTTGCCTTTGCCCACCGGGACAAGGAGTGCAATGCATGGCTCCGACAGAAGCCTCATGATCCGTCGGCTCCATACGATGCCTATGACGAATCGGATGATACGGAGGAAAAGGCGAGAAATAACCAGCGACAAAAACAAAGCGGGAGATAAAATACAATGAAAGCATATAAAAAGATCATACTCGCCATTTTCTGCGGACTGCTGGGCTGTGTGTGCTTTGGCGTTGGAGATTGGCTCATGCTCTACGGTGACACGGCCTATTCCGGGACAATTTCCTGGCTGACGACAGGGGCGGCGCAAATCGCTCCCTGGCGCAACAATCTTGCTATGGCACTGGCCTTCCCCGGCACCATCCTGTACGGGATCGCGCTGTTTGCGATTGGGAAATTGATTGCAGGAGAGCGGCAGAAGAGGGCTTACCACTACCTGACTGCATTTAGCCTGACCCCATGGCTTTGCCTGCATCTGTTTTACATCATGTTCCTGTATGGCTTCGCCTGGATGAGCGGGAACGGGTACGCCACCGCCGCTATTCCGGTCTCGGAGGCGGTCTTTTCCCATTTTTCCTGGCTCGCCCTGGTGAGTGAGGTATTGATGCTGCCGCCCTACCTCTATTGGGGCTGGCTGGCACTGGGAAAACAGAGCGTCCTGCCCCGGCAGATGGCTCTGTCCAATCCGCTGATTTTCTA
>JAJQFJ010000069.1 GCA_021201185.1 Clostridiales bacterium | reverse complement strand
CGTATCGTCATCATGAAGGACGGCTTCGTCAACCAGATCGGCACTCCCCAGGAGCTGTTCAACTGCCCCGTGAACCTGTTCGTGGCAGGCTTCATCGGCACTCCGCAGATGAACTTCTTCAACGACGCCAAGCTGATCGTCAAGAAGGGCAAGTACTATGCCCAGATCAAGGGCACCGACTTCGAGCTGTCCGAGCTGCATCAGAAGGCCCTTCGCGCCAACAATCAGCAGCCCTGCGACATCGTCGCCGGTATCCGTCCTGAGCACGTCACCCTGGGCGAGGGCGGCCTGAGCGCCAGCGCGGAGGTCTGCGAGATGATGGGTTCCTCCCTGCATCTGCACACCGACTGCAACGGCGACGAGGTGGTCCTGGTGGTCTCCACCGTGGGCCTGGATCAGGGCCTGATCGACGGCAGCACCAAGACGGTCCACTTCACCTTCCCCGCCGACCTGCTCCAGCTGTTCGACAAGCAGACCGGCAATAACCTGGTGTGGTTCGACCCCGAGTCCGCCGCCGCCAATGCTCCTGTCTGCAAGAAGTATTGAGCATCATCCCTGTTGTCACATTCACCATAAAACCGACCGGCTCCCGCCTCTGCGGGGGCCGGTTTCAGTCTGCCCGCTGGAGGTATTGTTATGTCAACTATCACAGGTCGCTTTGCCCCCAGTCCCAGCGGGCGGATGCATCTGGGCAACGCCTTCTCCTGCCTGCTGGCCTGGCTGTCCGTCCGGTCTGTGGGCGGGCGGATGCTTCTGCGGATCGAGGACCTGGACCCGGAGCGGTGCCGAACTGACTACGCCCGGCAGGTGGAGGACGATCTGCACTGGCTGGGGCTGGACTGGGACGAGGGCGGCGTTGACGGGGAAACCGCCTGCTGCCAGAGCCGCCGACGGGAGATTTATGCCCACTATCTGGACCTTCTGCAGGAGCGCGGTCTGCTCTATCCCTGCTTCTGCACCCGGGGAGAGCTCCACGCCGCCTCCGCGCCCCACGCTTCTGACGGGACGTTCATCTACCCCGGCACCTGCCGTGACCTCTCCCCGGAGGAACAGGCGCGCAGGGCCACCCTCCGCCGCCCCGCCCTGCGCATCCGTGTTCCCGACCGGGAGATCGCGTTTACTGACCGGCTCCAGGGAGCCTGCCGGGAAAATCTGGCCCGGGACTGCGGGGACTTCATCCTCCGCCGGACGGACGGCGTCCACGCCTATCAGCTGGCGGTGGTGGTGGACGACGGGTTGATGGGGGTCACCGAGGTGGTGCGGGGGCGTGACCTGCTCTCCTCCACCCCCCGGCAGCTCTGGCTCCAGGAGGTGCTGGGATTTGCGCACCCGACCTATGCCCACGTCCCCCTGCTCCTCTCTGCCGACGGGCGGCGGCTGTCCAAGCGGGACCGGGATCTGGACCTGGGGGCCATCCGGGCCTCGGGGCAGACCCCGGAGGCGGTGGTGGGCCGTCTGGCCTTTTGGGCGGGGCTCATGGACCGGCCGGAGCCGGTCTCCGCGAGAGAGCTGGTGAACGGTTTCTCCTGGGACAGGGTCCGCCGGGAGGACGTGCGGCCGGGGCAAAATTCGTCCCCTTTTTGAAATTCCCACTTGACAAAGGGTGACCCCATGGGTATAATAATACCTGCGCTGTGACGAGACTGTTATCTGTGCGACATGGCGGCGTAGCTCAGTTGGCTAGAGCACACGGTTCATACCCGTGGTGTCACTGGTTCAAATCCAGTCGCCGCTACTTTTTCTCCTCTGGAGAAAGCCCATGGCCCGTTGGTCAAGCGGCTAAGACACCGCCCTTTCACGGCGGAAACATGGGTTCGATTCCCGTACGGGTCAGTCTGGAGGCTTAGCTCAGCTGGTTAGAGCGCATGCTTCACACGCATGAGGCCACTGGTTCGAGTCCAGTAGTCTCCACTGGAAAAAATCCTGAAACCTCTGCGGTTTCAGGATTTTTTCATTGCTATGCATAATCGTGGCCTGTTCGCCATATGGTGGCAGGAGCCGGGCAGACGCTTACTCGCGGCCCTTTCTCTCCTTCCGGTAGAGGACCTGCGCCCACGTCGCCTTCATCGCGGCGATGGCGATGAAAAATACGCCCAGCCAGCTTAAAATCTCATGCATGAAAACGATCTCTCCTTGCTTTTTCAATCTGATGCGGGGTCTGCCTGGAGCAGACCCCGCAATGCTATGCTGCTATGTAGAGCGGTAGACGCTCTCCTCACGACTGATCGACGATCAGGCCGTAGCCGCCGTCCTCACGGGCATAGACCACGGCGAACGCCTCGCCCTCGTCGGCGTCGCGGAAGGCGAAGAAGGTGTGGCCCAGAAGATTCATCTGGAGCACTGCCTCCTCTACGCTCATGGGACGCAGGGGGAACCGCTTGGCCCGGGCGATCTCCAGAGGGGTATCGGCCTCGGGTTCGTTGCCCTCCACTCCGGTGAACTCCACCGGATCGAATGCGTCGGTGCGCAGACGCTTGGACAGGCGGGTCTTGTTCTTCCGGATCTGACCCTCGATGGTATCCACAGCGGCGTCGATGGCGGAATACATGGAGTCAGAATAGGTCTCGGAGCGGAAGATAGCATTGTCGGTACGCACAGTGACCTCCAGCTTGACCTGGCCCCGTTTCTTCTCCTGGAAACGGACAGTGGCCTCGGCGTCTGAACGGAAGTACCGATCCAGCTTACCCACCTTTTTCTCGGCATAGGCAAGGACCTTTTCCGGCTGAGGGGATTTCTTGTCGATGAATGCGAATTTCACTGCAATTCAGCTCCTTCCTTGCGGCGTGAAGAAGGGAGTCCCTCTTCTGTGAACCCTATTATACCACACTTTTGGAAAAGGAAAAGACTAAAATGTAAATTTTGTAAAAATCCTTTCAGGATTCGCCGTCCTCACAGCACCGCCGAGGCGTGCCGGGCCACATGGCAGTTCAGATTGACGGCGCAGGGCAGCCCGGCGATATGGGTGGGGTGGGCCAGGATGCTCACCTTCAGGGCGGTGGTGCGTCCTCCCAGCCCCTGGGGACCGATGCCCAGACGGTTGACCTTCTCCAGGATACGCCCCTCCATCTCCCGGTAATAGGGGTCCGGGTTGTCCTCGTCCAGTGGGCGGAGGAGGGCGCGCTTGGAGAGCTGGGCCGCCAGCTCGAAGTCGCCTCCCAGGCCCACGCCCACGATGACCGGGGGACAGGGGTTGGAGCCCGCCCGGGAGACTGCCTCCACAATGGTATCCTCCACCTGCTCCCGGGTGACGGAGGGCTTGAGCATGGAGAGGCTGGCCATATTTTCACTGCCGAAGCCCTTGGGAGCCACGGTGATGGACAGCAGGTCTCCCTCCACCAGCCGGAGATGGAGGACGGCGGGGGTGTTGTCCCCGGTATTGACCCGGCGGAGGGGGTCGGCCACCACGCTGCACCGGAGATGCCCTTCAGTATAACCCAGGGATACCCCCCGGTCAACGGCGTCGGAGAGCAGACCGCCGGTGATGTGGACCTCCTGGCCCAGGTCACAGAAGACCACCGCCATACCGGTGTCCTGGCAGATGGGGAGCTGCCGTTCTCCGGCGAAGGTGAAGTTTTCCACCACGTCGCCCAAAATGGACTGCCCCACCGGGGAGACCTCCGTCTCCCGGGCAGCTCGGATGGCACAGCGCACGTCCTCCGGCAGCTGACAGTTGGCCCGGATGCAGAGCGCCCGGACGGTTTGTGTGATCTGTTCGGCGGTGATCTCTCTCATGGATTCTCTCTCCTTTTGAACGTTTTCGGTGCGTTACAGGCAAAAGGGCACCAGCTCCGGCGTCCGGTTCCGGTACAGGGCCACCCGGGTAAAGCCCTTCCCCTCCAGCAGGGCGTAGGCCTCCCGCAGGCCCCGGGCGACGTCGGCGGCCCGGTGGGCGTCGGTGCCCACCGTGACCAGCGTCCCGCCCAGATCGCGGTACCGCTCCAGCAGCCAGCCGTACTCCGGCATCAGGGTCTCCGACTTGCTGCTGTTGACCTCCAGGGCCTTGCCGGTGCGCACCAGGGAGCGGAGCAGATCGGTGACCCGCTCCTCATAGGGCTCCAGGCCCACGTTCTGGCCGTCCCGCTGGGCCATGTACCGGAGGGGATAGGGCAGGTGGGCCAGGGAGTCGAAGTTGCCCCAGGCCATCAGGGCCTCCAGGCCGTCAAAGTAGTCGTCCAGATAGCGATAGCACTGCTCCGGGTCGGTGAAGTTGACATAATAATAGTCCTGCCAGCCCAGTGCGGCGCTGGCGTTGTGGATGGAGCCCAGGACGAAGTCCAGCCCCGGCTCCTGCAGGGCCCGTTCGGCGGCGGCGAAGTCCGCCGGGGCGTTGCCCAGCTCCAGACCGTAGTGCAGCTCCGTCTCTCCGCCCAGGGCGGTCAGCGCCTCCTGCTGCTGGCGGCGGGCAGGCGCCCAGTCGTAGACGGGGACGAGCTGGTTTTTCTCGTTGACCACGTCATAGTGGTCGGTAAAGCACAGGGTGCCCACCCCCCGGCCCAGAGCGGCCCGGGCCATCTCCTCCCGGCTGTTGTGGCCGTCAAAGGAGACGGTGGAGTGGATGTGCTGATCAATGAGCATCACGGCGGCAGGACCTCCCAGATACAGAGCTTCTGGGGATATTGTAATGCGTCCCGGCCAAAAGCGCAAGGGGTTCCTCCCGCCCTTTACATTCCGACCGATTTGTCGTATAATAGGGCAAATTCAGCGACAGAAAGGAACATCGCCATGAAAATTGCGGATTATGCGGTGACCATTCAGGAGCCGGTGGCCTGCACCAAGCCCGGGCGGGCGGTGCTGATCAAGCTGTGCGTCGCCCTTTTGTGCGTGGTGGGAGCCGTGGTGGCGGTGGGGCTGATCTGGGCCGCCGCTGCTGGGGTGGACGTAGGCGACCTCCCCTGGGCCCCCCGGCTGGCCCTGGCGGCCCTGGCCATCGCCGGGGCGGCGGGCATCTACCAGAGCGTCCGGGAGGAAAAGGTGCCGGTGAAGCTCTCCTTTTATAAAGACCGGCTGACCATCACCGACGAGGGCCGCCCCAGCCTGTGGCGTGAGGGGGCGCAGCCCCGGACGGTGGAGATCCCCTACGACCAGGTCAAGAGCTGCTTTTTCAGCCCCCGGCGGATGAAGGTGGTTTTTCAGATGAAGACCTATACCGTCACCTGGGGAGAGCGCACGAAGCAGAAGGGCGGCACGGCGGAGCTGTCCACCCTGGGGGCCCCGGACACGGATTTTGCCGACCTCATCCAGAAGCACAGCCCGCTGAAGGTGTCCCAGCGGAACTGACGCCGGGACTCACTGACCGTTCTGGGCCTTATAGTGCTCTCCCCACTCCCGCATGGCGTCCAGAATGGGCTTCAGGCTGTAGCCCAGCTCTGTCAGAGTGTACTCCACGTGGGGCGGCACCTCGGGGAATACGGTGCGCGTTACAAGGCCGCTGGCCTCCATCTGCCGCAGCTGGGCGGTCAGCACCTTCTGGGAGACGTGGCCAATGGACTTTTTCAGCTCCCCAAACCGCTTCGTCCCGGGCATCAGGTCCCGGAGAATGAGTACCTTCCATTTGTCGCTGATGAGCGTCAGCGTCGTCTCTACCGGGCAGGCGGGCAGTTCCTTTGCGGGGGCTGTCTGGCTGTCTTTTGTTGTCTCCATAGGATGACCCTCCATAGTTTCTTTTTGGTAACTATAGCACAATAATGTGCTTACTTTACAATTTCTCCGTACAGTCCTATTATACAGACAGCAGGAGGGAAATGCAAGCCGGGCCCGAGCTGTTCATCTCCCCTATGTGAAAATCGCTGTTTGGAGGTCAACATTATGAAGAAAGTGATCGAGTTTTTGAACGAGAACCCTGTCCAGTACCTGGCCACGGTGGGTCGGGACGGAAAAGCCAAGTGCCGCCCCTTCATGTTCGCCGGCGAGCTGGACGGCAGGCTGTGGTTCTGCACCAACAACACCAAGGACGTTTGCAAGGATATGCAGGAGAATCCGGAGATCGAGATCTCCGTCTCCAGCCCAGCCTATGCCTGGATTCGTCTCCACGGCAAGGCTGTGTTTGAGAACAACATGGCCGCCAAGGAGATGTGCATCCGGAACCCCATCGTGAAGGGCCAGTATCAGACCGCCGACAACCCCATCTTTGAGGTGTTCTATTTGGATAACGCTCACGGCGTGATCGCCGACTTTTTCGGAAACCCGCCCTACGAGTTTTGAAGCCTGGAACGCATGTGATTTTAGAACGTCCGGCGGTCAAAGTATGCTGTCGGGCGCTCTACTCAGCAGGAGGGAAAGACATTTATGACCCAGGACGAACGCAGAGTATATTTAATCAAGGTGCTTCTTGCGGAGGACGCCCGGTATCAGGGGATGGAGATACCTGACGACGGATTCGGGCAGAAGCGGCTCCTCCGGGCGCTGTTCAATGTGCGGATGCCGGGGCCGGTCAGTGGGGAATTCCTGGAGATACAGGACGCCTATTTGCAGGAGGCCACCCGGCAGAAGGGCATTACCGACATTGCCGACCTGACGCCGGTGCAGGAGGGCCTCTATCTCTGGCAGGGGGACATCACGACTTTACGCTGTGGGGCCATCGTCAACGCCGCCAACTCCCAGATGCTGGGCTGCTTCTGCCCGAATCATGGGTGCATTGACAACGCCATTCACACCTATGCGGGCATCCAACTCCGGGCGGACTGCGCGGAGCTGATGAAGCGACAGGGACACGAGGAGGAAACTGGCGGGGCCAAGCTCACGCCCGGATTCAATCTGCCCTGCGATTTTGTGCTCCACACCGTCGGCCCCATTGTCGGCTATCGGCTGACCAACCGGGACAGGGAGCGGCTGGCCTCCTGCTACCGCTCCTGTCTGGAGCTGGCGGAGGAAAATGGGATTCAGAGCGTCGCCTTCTGCTGCATCTCCACCGGGGAATTTCACTTCCCCAACGACAGGGCGGCGGAGATCGCCGTCCGCACCGTGAAGGAGTACAGGCAGCGGACCCACAGCAAAATCGAGGTGATCTTCAATGTATTCAAGGATATCGACCTGCAGCTCTACCGGAACCTACTGGGATAATATCACCCGGCTGAAAAAAGAGCTGGAGACGGCGGACGCCGTCGTCATCGGCGCCGGGGCGGGGCTGTCCGCCTCGGCGGGGATGAGCTACAGCGGCGAGCGGTTTGAGAAATACTTCTCGGACTTTCACCGGAGGTATGGCATCACCGATATGTATTCCGGCGGCTTTTACCCCTTCGACACCCTGGAGGAATACTGGGCCTGGTGGTCCCGGCACATCCTCATCAACCGCTATGAGGCGGGGGTGGGGAAGCCCTACGCCGACCTGCTGGAGCTGGTGAAGGACAGGGACTATTTCGTGCTGACCACCAACGTGGACCACCAGTTCCAGCTGGCCGGGTTCGACAGGGAGCGGCTGTTCTACACCCAGGGGGATTACGGCCTGTGGCAGTGCTCCAAACCCTGCCATAACAAGACCTATGACAACGAGGCGGCCGTCCGGCAGATGGTGGCGGAGCAGAAGAATATGAAGATCCCCCCGGAGCTGATTCCCCGCTGCCCGGTCTGCGGCGCGCCCATGAATATGAATCTGCGCTGTGACGATACCTTCGTGGAGGACGACGGATGGCACAGGGCTGCGGAGCGGTACAACGATTTTCTCCGACGGCAGGAAAACCGCCACGTCCTGTTCCTGGAGCTTGGGGTGGGGGCGAATACTCCGGGCATCATCAAATACCCCTTCTGGCGGATGACGGCGAAGAACCCCAAAGCGGTCTATGCTTGCGTGAACTACGGCGAGGCGTTTTGCCCGGGAGAGATTCAGAAGCAGTCCCTCTGCATCGACGACGATATCTGCGCTGTGCTTCGCCTGATATCCCAGCGGGACGGAAAATAGACGGGCGGCTTTGCCGCAGACGGGACCGCCAGACTGCCCCGTAAAATCCACCCTTCAACGATCCCCGGCTTTCGTCGTTTTGACGGAAACCGGGGGCCGTTTTCTCACCGAAAATTGTGACAAGAAAATGAACAAATCCCCCAAAGGACATTGTCAAAAATTGGACGAAACGCCGAAAATCCTTTGGAAAGGTGGATTCTTTATTTACAATTCCCCCCGGATTGCTTATACTAATAGATGTCAAAATTCGCTTTTACAGGGAGCAGCCCTCCCTGGAGAGAACAGAATGATACAAATCGACAACGGAGGTGTCAGTATGCGCGTTCAATTCACTGAAACTGTATTGCGCGATGCAAACCAATCCCTGATGGCCACCCGACTGCCCTATTCGGATTATGAGGCGATCCTGCCCACTATGGACAAGGCCGGCTATTACTCCGTGGAGTGCTGGGGCGGCGCCACCTTTGACTCCTGCCTGCGCTACCTGGGAGAGGACCCCTGGGAGCGCCTGCGCAACATCCGCAAGAATATGCCCAACACCAAGCTGCAAATGCTGCTCCGCGGCCAGAACCTGCTGGGCTACAAGCACTATCATGACGACGTGGTGGAGAAGTTCGTGGAGCTGTCCATCAAGAACGGCATCGATATCCTGCGGATCTTCGACGCCCTGAACGATTTCCGCAACCTGGGCACCGCTCTGGACGCCACCAAGAAGTACGCCAACGAGAACACCGTGGCCTCCGGCTGCATCTCCTACACCCAGTCTCCCGTCCACACGGTGAGCAAGTATGTGGAGATGTGCAAGGAGCTGCAGCGGATGGGCTTCGACACCATCTGCCTGAAGGACATGGCCGGCACCATGAGCCCCTATGAGGCCGAGCACCTGATCAAGGGCATCAAGGACGCCGTGGGCGACATGCCGCTAATCCTGCACACCCACTGCACCACCGGCATGGCTTATCAGACCGTGACCAAGGCCATCGAGTCCGGTATCGACGTCATCGACACCGCCACCTCCTGCTTCTCCAACGGCACCTCTCAGCCCGCCACCGAGACCATGTACTACGCCCTGAGCCAGTACGGCATCGAGACCGGCCTGGACGAGAAGGTCATCAACGAGGTCAACGACTTCTTCAAGCCCGTCAAGCAGAAGTATGTGGATAGCGGCCTGATCAACCCCAAGAGCATGGCCACCGACGCCCAGGCCCTGGTCTACAAGGTCCCCGGCGGCATGCTGTCCAACATGATCGCCAACCTGACCGACATGGACGCCATGGACAAGTTTGACGAGGCTCTGGCGGAGATCCCCGCCGTCCGGAAGGACCTGGGCTATCCTCCTCTGGTCACCCCCCTGTCTCAGATGGTGGGCAGCCAGGCGGTCACCAACGTCCTCATGGGCGAGCGGTACAAGGTCATCTCCAAGGACGTGCAGAACTACTTCAAGGGCGAGTACGGCACCGCTCCCGCACCGGTGAACGCCGACCTGCAGAAGCGGGTGCTCTCCGACACCGGGATGTCCGCCCCCGTGGACTGCCGCGTGGAGGACTCCAAGCGCACCGGCGAGGACTTCGAGAACGCCAAGAAGGAGCTGGGCGATCTGGCCCGCAGCGAAGAGGACATCATGAGCTATATCTGCTTCCCCAAGCAGGCTAAGGACTATCTCCAGGCCCGCAAGGAGAAGGAGGAGCGCACCTGCAACTACACCATGGAAGTCATTGAGTGATCGGAGGCCCTGATATGGATGATATTACTTTGGCTGAGGCCGCTGGCGTTTCGGTGATGGGCTTTTGCGTGGTGTTCATTGTCCTGGCGGTGCTGATCGGCGTGATCTATCTCCAGAACTTTATCATCTCCAGGCTGGAGGGCCGGGGCAAGACTGCCGCCGCCCCCACGGGCAATGCCATCCCGGAGGCTCCCGCCCCCGCTGCCGCCCCCGCCAAACTGGCCAAGGGCTCCTGCGGCGGCGTGATGCTCTACGACGTGCCCGACCGCACCGCCGCAATGGTGATGTGCATTGTGGCTGACGAGCTGAAAACTCCCCTCAACGAGCTGCGTTTCATTTCCATCCAGGAGGTAAAGTAAGATGAAGTACAAAGTAACGCTCAACGGCAAGGTGTTCGAGGTCGTTGTGGAAAAGGGCCAGGCCATCCTGGCTGACGAGTACGATGCCCTGGCTCCTGCCGCCGCTCCCGCCGCTGCACCTGCTGCCGCTCCGGTGACCGCCGCTGCTCCTGCCGCCGCTCCCGCCGCTGCGCCCACCGCCATCGCCGCCGGTGAGCCTGTCACCGCTCCGCTGCCCGGCACCGTGGTCGCCATCAAGGTGTCCGCCGGTCAGGCCGTCAAGAGTGGCGATATCCTGGCCGTTATCGAGGCCATGAAGATGGAGAACGAGGTGCTGGCTCCCAAGGACGGCACCGTGGCCCAGGTGGTCGCTTCCCAGGGCTCTGCTGTCAAGACAGGTGATCCTCTGGTCGTCCTGAGCTGAGGGGGCGCAGAGTATGGAACTGATTACAAACACACTGAGTAACCTGATCGAGCAGTCGGGCTTTGCACAGCTGGCGGACTTCAAGCAGATCATCATGATCCTTGTCGCCTGCGTCCTGCTCTATCTGGGCATCGTCAAAAAGTACGAGCCTCTGCTGCTGGTGGGCATCGGCTTCGGTATGCTGCTGACCAACCTGCCGGGCAGCGAGGTCTATCACCCTGAGCTGTGGTACGCCTCCGGCAGTGCCGACGTGGACTGGGGCGCCGTGCTACACGACGGCGGCTTCCTGGATATCCTGTACCTGGGCGTCAAGCTGGGCATATATCCGTCCCTCATCTTTGTGGGTGTGGGCGCTATGACCGACTTCGGCCCCATGATGGCCAACCCCAGCTCGATGCTCCTGGGCGCTGCCGCCCAGCTGGGCGTCTATGTGGCCCTGCTCATGGCCGTGGGCCTGGGCTTCTCCGGCTCTGAGGCGGCCTCCATCGCCATCATCGGCGGCGCAGACGGTCCCACCGCCATCTGGCTGACCAAGACGCTGGCCCCCCACTTGCTGGGAGCCATAGCAGTGGCCGCCTACTCCTACATGGCCCTGATCCCTCTCATTCAGCCGCCCATTATGCGGGCGCTGACCACCGAGAAGGAGCGGAAGGTCAAGATGGAGCAGCTCCGGCCCGTGTCCCAGACGGAAAAGATCGTATTCCCCATCGTGGTCACCATCGTCTGCTGCCTGGTGCTGCCCTCTGTGGCCTCTCTGCTGGGCTGCCTGATGCTGGGCAACCTGTTTAAGGAGTGCGGCGTCACCGACCGTCTGTCCGACACCGCCCAGAACGCCCTGATGAACATCGTCACCATCTTCTTGGGCATCTCCGTAGGCGCCACCGCCACCGCCGACCAGTTCCTCTCCCTCGAGACACTGGAGATCATTGTCCTGGGCTTGATCGCCTTTGCCTTTGCCACCGCTGGCGGCATCCTCTTTGGCAAGATCATGTACCGGGCCACCGGTGGCCGGGTCAACCCGCTGATTGGCTCCGCCGGCGTCTCCGCCGTCCCCATGGCCGCCCGTGTCTCCCAGGTGGAGGGCCAGAAATGGAACCCGTCCAACTGCCTGCTGATGCACGCCATGGGCCCCAACGTGGCCGGCGTCATTGGCTCCGCCATGGCCGCAGGCTTCCTGCTGGCTGTGTTCGGATAAGAACCGCATCAACCATTTTCTGGGGCTGTGCCGCTGGCACAGCCCCATTTCGCGGTAAATCAGCGGGAAAATGCCCCAAAAACGCCTGTGCAACCGCCGGTTGACAAACTGCAAGGCCGGGATGGTTGCGCCGCAACCGCTGTTTTTCGTACAATGGAGCCACCAAAACAAGGAGGCGTTTCGATATGAACATGGCAGACAGAATACAGCAGCTGCGGAAGGCCCGGGGGATCTCTCAGGAGGAGCTGGCGGACCGGGTGGGCGTTTCCCGCCAGGCGGTGAGCAAGTGGGAGAGCGAGCAGAGCGTTCCCGACCTGAACAAGGTGGTGCTGCTCAGCGATTACTTCGGCGTGACCACCGACTACCTGCTCAAGGGCATCGAGCCGCTGCCGGAGCAGCCGGTCAAGTCAAAGCCGGACGCCCGCATCTTCGCCGTGGTGGGCACGGCGCTGAACTTTGTCGGCCTGGTGGCCGCCATCGGTATCTGGGTGACCTGTTACGAGTCCTGGTCTGTGGCGGTGGGACTCGCCCTTATGGCGGTGGGCTGCACCGTCTTTGCCGTGGGCCAGTTTATAGGCGAGAACACCCGGAACGCCGCCGGGTGGTTCTGGCCGGTCAACGTGTGGCTGCTGGCGCTGATGCCTGTTTCCTGTGTGTTTAACGCACTGGACGGGACCCTCGGCGGGTTCTGGTGGCAGCTCTCGCCCGTCCCGGAGCTGGGGAATTCCTATGTCACCTATGCCCTGTGCTGGCTGTTCTACGGGGCGGTGTGCGTGGTGGCGGACTGGCGGCTCAGGAAAAGACTGCCGAAGAATGAAAAATAGCCGCCGCCCAGGCTTCCTGCCCGTCCTGCCCGGATGAGAGCGAAGCTTCTCAATACAGCAGCTCCCCGCCCGTAGAACCGGGCGGGGAGTATTTGCACTTCTGTACCGTTGTCAGGGATAGGGCCATCGCTCACAGCTGGAACGTGACCTCCCAGTTCCCCTGGGGCAGCTGCGCCCCGGTGACGAAATAGCCGTACAGGGTGCAGCCCGCCGCCTCCTCTGGCCCCAGGTCGAACACATACTCCACATAGGCGCTGCATCCGTCCTCCGCCCAGAAGGAGAAGCTGGCGGCACAGGCGATAATATTGCCGTCCCCGTCTGCCAGCCACAGGTCGCCGTGGTTGTCGGTGGAGAGGATATCGTCATAGAGTACCTGGACATGGAGCTGTCCGTCCAGATAGCCCATGGCGGTGACGGCAGCCCCGTCTCCTGTGGTGTACAGGCAGTTTCCGCCGCCGTCCAGGATCAGGCCGCGATTCAGGAAGGTCTGATAACTGCCGGTGCCGCCCCGGTCGGAGACCCCGCTTTGGGTCGCCGGGTCGTCGTCCGCCTGGGACAGCGCCAGGGGAAGCGGCCCCTCCCATTCGTTCTTGTGGCTGAGGAACCGGGACAGGGAGAAGGTGAACCGGTCCCCCTGGAAGGCCTCCCCGTCCATCAGATCAATGGTGACCAGGAAGGTGGCGGTCCCGGTCTCCTCGTCGTACTCCAGCTGGGCGCAGGTGGCGGCGCAGTCATAGGGGGCGTTCAGGTCGTAGCTGTCAAACAGGTCGGTGGTCCCGTCTACCCGGTCGCCGGTCAGGTCCTGCAGGGAGAGATAGACACAGGCCCGGCTCCCCTCCACGTCGGCGGCCAGCACCTCCATGCGGATACCGTCGCTCTCGCAGGACAGCTCCACCGACTTCATGCTCTGGGCCAGAGCGGGGGAGACGGCATAGATGGCCTGATAAACCACCCCCACATGGTCGGCCAAGGCGGGGACTGCCGCCGTCAGGCACAGGGCCAGAGCTGCCGCCACCGTCACCAGCCGCCGGAGCCGGGGCCGTCTCCGGTGACGGGCGGTCCCGGCGGAACCGGGCAGGTCGGCGGACTCCAGAATGTACTCCGTGCGGATGTCAGTCATGGCCCGGGATAAATCAATGCTGTTCATGGAAAAATCTCCTTCTGTTCCAGCTCCCGCCGCAGCTGCGCCCGGAGGCGGGCCAGCCGGACGGAGACGTGGTTGGGTGTCATGTGGCAGGCCCCGGCGATGTCCTTCACCGGGTCGGCATACCAGTACCGCCGGACAAACAGGGTCCGGTCCTTTCGGCTGAGGCCGTCCAGAAACCGGTCCAGCAGCCGGGTCAGCTCCTGCCCGGACAGGGCGTCCTCCACCGAGCCCGCCGCCGGGAGACACCCCTCCAGCTCCTCCAGGGGCGCGTCTCCCCGGCTGTCCCGCCGGGCGGCGATGTTGTACCGGTAGCGTTTCAGCGCCTGGTTCCGGGCCAGACGGCAGACCCAGGCGGAGAGAGGGTCCGGCTCCTGGGGCGGGATGGCGTTCCACACCGCCAGCCAGGTGTCGTTGAGACATTCCTCTGTATCCTCCCGGCTTTCCAAAATGTGCCCCACCACTCGGCGGCACAGGGGGCCGTATTTGTCGCTCAGGGCTGTCACCGCCTCCTGGCTCCGGGCCTGAAACAGGGCAATGATCTCTCTGTCCTCCATCTGCTCACCTCCCTCAAAGATACTCTACCGTTTTTTCCGGAAATGTGACAACCGCCTGCGCGTCTTTGAGAGCGCAGGCGGTTTTGTGCCGGACAATGTACAACAGGCAGCCGGACGGCTCACCCCCGGACGCCTTTGACAAAGCGGCCCAGCAGCTTCCGGCTCATCCGGAAACGGTAGCGCCTCCGGTAGTGCATGAAGATGGAGATGACGATAAAGCCGATGCTCAGCCCGGCCAGGGAGTGGAGGCAGGGGACGAGATTTTCAGCGACCATTCCGGTGTCCTGGAGCATCAGGCCCACGATGGAATAGTAGAGAGTGCCGCCGGGGAGCAGGGGGACGATGGAGGGGTAGATAAAGACGGTGGACGGGTTTTTCGTCCGCACCGCCATGATCTCCGAGAAGACAGACGCCGCTACAGCCGACAGGAAGCAGATGATGAACATCTCCGACGTGACCTGGGACAGGAGCAGATAGACGATTCTCGTCAGCCCGCCGCTGAGCCCGGCAATGAGAAGGTATTTCCGCTCCATGCGGAACACGATCCCGAAGCCCAGGGAGGAGAAAAAGGAACAAATCACCAGCTTGACCGCTTCCATCATGCCACGCCACCCCCAAACAGATAAATACTCAGAATAAAGCCGCCTACAATAGCCATCGTCTCCAAAATAACCTTGAAGAACTCCACCAGACCGTTGATCTCGTTGCCGCAGAGGATATTTCGGAAGGAGTTGACCATGGAGATACCGGGAATGAGCATCATGCTGTTGACGATCATGACGGTATAGAGATTGTCCGCCAGCCCCAGGGCCTGGGCACCGATGGCAATGCTCCCGGACACAAAGGCGCACAGGACGTTGAAAACGATCTTGTTGAACACGATCTGCCGCAGGAACCGACCGGCCAGGAACATGAGGACCGTGTTGAGCAGGATGATAGCCAGGTCCTTCAGGCTCCCGTCGAACACCCCGGTCAGACCGGCCATGGCCACCAGGAAGCCCACCAGCAGCATGGGCTGAGAATAGCCCCGGGCGTTCCCCGCCTCGTCCAGCAGACCCTCCAGGCTGGACGGCTCCGGTTTTTCGGCGCAGATCTGCCGGGAGAGCTGGTTCAGATGGCTCAGAAGCTCCAGATGGGTGTCTGTACCCGCCCAGATGCACCGCTGTCCGGTGACCCGGTTCCCGTCGGCGTCCTTCATGCTCAGGCTGACATAGCAGTTGAGCGCGAAGAAATGGACATCCTGACAGCCGTAGGCGTCGCAGATGTGGTAGACGCAGTTGTCCAGCCGCTCCAGGTTGGCCCCGCTGACCAGCATCCGCTCGCTGAATTTCAGGATGAAGTCCAGAAGAAAGTTCAAATCATTCATAAGCAGTTCCTCCCCGCCGGGTCTCTCCGCCCGGTCAAAAATATTATAGCAAAGAGGGTTCCCTGGCGCAAGCGGGGACAGCGGTTTCTTCGGCTCCCCGCCTGTCAGAGCATCCGGCCCAGCGCCACGGCCAGAATGACCTGGACCGCCAGGATCAGGGGGACCCCCACCACGAAGTACCAGTGCCGGGTCTTGTGGTGAAAGAGGCGCATCCCCAGCAGGACCCCCAGACTGCCCCCCGCCAGGGCCACAGCGAACAGCGTCCGCTCCGGGATACGCCAGCTTCCCCGCCTGGCCCGGCGCTTGTCTGCACCCATGACGGCAAATCCCGCCACATTGATGATCGCCAGATAGAGCCATATCCAGCTTCCCATGGTAACGCCTCCCTGTCCCACAGAGGTATCCGCAACCGTGTCCTGACCGGCAGAAAAGGACCCGGTTTTCCGCCAATATGATAGCACGTTCCCAAAGCAGCCGCAATCCGTTTTTCTGACGAAACGCACGAGCCGCCCCGGAGACGACGCTCCGGGGCGGCTCAGAGGAAAGAGGATGAGAATCGGGAAAATCTGTCAGTCCGCAAACAGGGGGGTGGAGAGGTACCGGTCGCCGGTGTCCGGGAGGAGCACCACGATGGTCTTGCCCTCGTTCTCCGGGCGCTGGGCGATCTGCAGCCCCGCCCACAGGGCGGCCCCGGAGGAGATGCCCACCAGCACTCCCTCGGCTCTGCCGAACTCCTTGCCGGTGGCAAAGGCGTCCTCGTTGGTCACAGGGACGACCTCGTCATAGATGCCGGTGTTGAGCACATCGGGGACAAATCCTGCGCCGATGCCCTGAATCTTGTGGGCGCCGCCCACCCCCTTGCTCAGCACCGGGGAGGAGGCGGGCTCCACCGCCACCACCTGGACAGCGGGATTCTGTCCCTTCAAATACTCGCCCACGCCGGTGACGGTGCCGCCGGTGCCCACACCGGCCACGAACACGTCCACCTGGCCGTCCGTATCCGCCCAAATCTCCGGGCCGGTGGTGGCTCTGTGGACGGCAGGGTTGGCGGGATTGACAAACTGGCCGGGGATAAAGCTGTTGGGGATTTCCTGCGCCAGCTCGTCGGCTTTGGCGATGGCCCCCTTCATCCCCTTGGCCCCGTCGGTGAGCACCAGTTCCGCGCCGTAGGCCTTCATCAGCTGGCGACGCTCCACGCTCATGGTCTCGGGCATGACGATGATGATGCGGTAGCCCCGGGCGGCGGCCACCGAGGCCAGGCCGATGCCCGTGTTGCCGGAGGTGGGCTCGATGATGACGGAGCCCTCCTTCAGCAGGCCCTTTTCCTCGGCATCGTCGATCATGGCCTTGGCGATCCGGTCCTTCACGGAGCCGGCGGGATTCAGATACTCCAGCTTGCCCAGGAGCCGGGCCTTCAGGCCATACTTGCGCTCCAGATGGGTGAGCTCCAGCAGCGGGGTCTTGCCGATGAGCTGGTCGGCGGATGTATAGATATTGGACATGGTTCATTCCTCCTGATGATCGTCTGTTTTATGGTTCTGCGCCCGTTGGCGGGTTTGGTCAGCGATCGGGCCGACATCGCCGGGTGAGCCGGATTTTCTGTTTCATAAACCAACCTCCCTAGTGGGTTTAATGGGATAATATACCTCTTTGCCCGGATTGTCAAGGGGAGTTGGAGAAATATTTTGCGCCGCCCATTTCAAAAAATTTCTTCTCAAAAGCCGCACTTCCCTATTGACAAGGTGGGGAAATGCGTGGTATGATGCTCCACAAGCAAAATTGAATCCCCGAAAGACGATGAAGAGGAGAGTAGGCAGGCAGATACGTCCCAGAGAGCCTCGGTTGGTGAAAAGAGGCACGGAAGGGCTTGCTGAACATGGCCTTGGAGTTGCGCAGCCGACTGTGATTTCCCATATAGGCTGCGACGGGTGCGCCCGTCATCGCGCAGGAGTTTGATGGAACTCTGTAAGGCCGGTTCCGTGAGGGGCCGGTGAATCAAGGTGGTACCACGGCGCATCGGCGCACGTCCTTGAAGCGAATCGCTTCAGGGGCTTTTTTATTTACTTTTACGGTATGGAGAAAGGAGACTGCCGCCTGTGAGTGAGTCCATTATTCGTGTCCGGCATCTGACCAAGACCTTCGGCGAGGGGGAGCACTCCCTGGACGCACTGAGGGGCATCAACCTGGACGTACAGGAGGGAGAGATCTACGGCATTATCGGCCTGTCCGGGGCGGGGAAGAGCACCCTGGTGCGGTGTCTGAACCTGCTGGAGCGTCCCACCCAGGGGAGCGTGGTGGTCAACGGCCAGGAGATGACCGCCCTCTCCGAGAAGGAGCTGCGGAAGGCCCGCCGGTCTGTGACCATGATTTTTCAGAGCTTCAACCTTCTCATGCAGCGCACCTGCCTGGCCAACGTCTGCTTCCCCATGGAGATCAGCGGCGTCCCCAGGGCCAAGGCAAAGCAGCGGGCGCTGGAGCTGCTGGAGATCGTAGGGCTGGAGTCCAAGGCGGACGCCTACCCGGTGCAGCTCTCCGGCGGACAGTGTCAGCGGGTGGCCATCGCCCGGGCCCTAGCCACCGACCCCAAGGTGCTGCTGTGCGACGAGGCCACCTCCGCCCTGGACCCCACCACCACCGCCTCCATCCTGGCCCTGCTCAAGGAATTGAACCAGAAGCTGGGGGTGACCGTGGTGGTCATCACCCACCAGATGAGCGTCATCGAGGAGATCTGCGGCCGGGTGGCTATCCTGGACAACGGCTCCATCGTCGAGGAGGGGCTGGTCACCGACATCTTCTCCAATCCCAAGACGGACGCCGCCCGGCGGCTGGTCTATCCCAACGGCGTGCCGGAGACTATAGTGGCCGCCCACGGCAGCCGGACGGTGCGGGTAGCCTTCAACGGCGGCACCGCCTATCAGCCCCTGATCGCCTCCCTCGCCATCGACTGCGGGGTGAAGGTGAACATCCTGGGAGCGGACACCCGGAACATCGACGGCAAGGCCTTCGGCACCATGCTCCTGGGTCTGCCGGAGGACCCCAACGAGGCCGCCAAGGCCCTGAGCTACATCCGTTCCCAGCCCCAGATCACCGCAGAGGAGGTAGAAAACGATGCTTGAGGTATTTACCGCCGCCTTTTGGGAGCAGTACGGCGCCCTGCTCTGGGAGGAGACCCTGAACACTCTGGTGATGGTGGGCGTCTCCACCGTCTTTGCCTATCTGCTGGGCCTGCCCCTGGGGATATTGCTCATCCTCACGGGAGAGCACGGCATCCGGCCCCACAAGCGGTTCAACCAGGTGGTGGGCTGGATTATCAACGTGGGCCGGTCCCTGCCCTTTATCATCCTGATGATCGTCCTGATGGACTTCACCAAGCTCATCGTAGGCACCAAGATCGGCGTAAAGGGGGCCATCGTCCCCCTGGTCATCTCCGCCGCCCCCTTTATCGCCCGGATGGTGGAGAGCTCCCTCAGCGAGGTGGACGCCGGTGTGGTGGAGGCGGCCCAGTCCATGGGGGCGTCCACCTTCCAGATCATCTGGAAGGTCTATCTCCCGGAGGCCCGGCCCTCCCTCATCCTGGGGGCCTCCATCTCCATGATCACCATCCTGTCCTACACCGCCATTGCAGGAGCGGTGGGCGCGGGCGGCCTGGGCAACCTGGCCATCCGCTACGGCTACAACCGGAAGGTGGACTCCATGCTGTTCATCACCGTCATCCTGCTCATCGTGCTGGTGCAGATTATCCAGTCCGTTTTCAGCCGCGTGTCGGCCCACACCGACAAGCGTTTGAAATAATCACATCTCTTATCGTAAGGAGGAACACACCATGAAGAAGAAACTGCTTGCCCTGATCCTTGCTCTGGCGATGGCCCTGGCTCTGGCTGCCTGCGGCAGCGGTGATACCACCGACACCACCGCTGACACCACCGAGGACACCACCACCGAGGAGGCCGAGGACACCACCGAGGAGGCCGAGGACACCGCCGAGGAGACCGAGGACGCCGACACAGAGGAGTCTGAGGACGCTGACGCCGACGCCGAGGAGACCTCCGGCGACGAGGATGCCGACTCCGAGACCACCGTGCTTCGGGTCGCCGCCTCTCCCACCCCCCATGCTGAGATCCTGGAGCAGGTGGTGGACGTGCTGGCCGAGCAGGGCATCGAGCTGATCATCACCGAGTATGACGACTACATCGTGCCCAACACCGCCGTAGAGGAGGGCGAGGAGGACGTCAACTACTTCCAGCATCAGCCCTATCTGGACCAGTTCAACGAGGAGAACGGCACCCATCTGGTGAGCGTGGCCGCCATCCACTATGAGCCCTTCGGCATCTATCCCTGCACCAAGTCCTCTCTGGATGAGCTGGAGGAGGGCGACGTGGTAGGCGTGCCCAACGACGCCACCAACGAGGCCCGGGCTCTGCTGCTGCTCCAGGACGCCGGTCTGATCACCCTGGCGGACGGCGTTGGCCTGGAGGCTACCACCAACGACATCGTGGACAACCCCTATAACCTGTCCTTCCTGGAGGTCGAGGCCGCCATGCTGCCCAACCTGACCACCGAGTGCGCCATCGCCGCCATCAACGGCAACTACGCCCTCCAGGCGGGCTTCTCCTCCGCCGCCGACGCCCTGGTCACTGAGGACGCCGAGTCCGAGGCTGCCCAGACCTATGCCAACGTCATCGTGGTGAAGGAGGGCAACGAGGACAACCCCGCCGTTCAGGCTCTGGTGGAGGCTCTCCAGTCTGAGGCCGTCCGGGAGTACATCGAGGCGACCTATGAGGGCAACGTGCTGCCCATCTTCTGAGCGGTCACAGCCCTGTAAACCACTGTAAACCAACTGAAACCGCCCCCGGCACAGCTGCGCCGGGGGCGGTTTGTCTGTCTTTCTGTTCAGCTTTGGGCCTGAGCGAACGCTTCCACGATGCTCACCAGCTCCGCCCCGATGCGCTTTTGCGCCTCCGCTGTTCCCGCCCCGATGTGGGGGGTGCAGCTCACGGAGGGGTGGGATACCAGCGCCCAGTTGGGGCTCTTTTCACTGTTCCACACGTCCAGGCCAGCCGCCCGGACCTTGCCGCTCTCCAGCGCCTCCAGCAGAGCGGCCTCGTCCACGTTGGCCCCCCGGGAGACGTTGATGATGACCACGCCGTCCTTCATCTGGGCGATGGAATCCCGGTCCACCAGGGGCCGCTCCCCGCTGGGGGCGCAGAGGACGACCACATCGGAGCGGCGGAGCAGCTCCTCCATGGGGACGAAGTGCATCGTCTCGCACTCGCAGCCCTCCGGCTTCCGGCGGTGGACAGTGGAGAGGACATCCATCCCCAGGGCCTGGGCCTTGCGCCCCACCAGCTGACCGATACGCCCGTAGCCGATGACCCCCATGGTCTTTCCCGCCACCTCAAAGCCTCTGGAATAGGTCTTCTTCTCCCAGCGCTGCTGGCGCATGGTGTGTCCGGCGATGGAGATGCTCCGGGCGCAGGAGAACAGCAGGGCGATGGCCAGCTCCGCCACGGCGTTGGAGGAGGCGTTGGGGGTGTTGCGCACCTCTATTCCGGCGGCGTTGGCGTAGGGAATGTCGATATTGTCCATTCCCACCCCTGCCCGGATGATGAGCCTCAGCCGCCCGCCCCGGGCAGCGTCGATCTGGGGCGCTCTGATTTTGGTAGCCGACCGGATAATGGCCACGTCGAAGCCCCGCAGGGCTTCCCCCAAAGCCTCCGGCTCGTAGAACTGGCGGACGACCTGAAAGCTGTCCCGCTCCAACCGGGCTACCGCCCCGGCGTCCATGCCGTCGGTGACTAAAATGCGTACTGACATGGGAATTCCCCTTTCCGTTTCCGTTGGTGTCCGCACCCCAGGGGCGGAGCGTGGCAGGTTCGGAAATGGCCCTCCCTGTGGGGGCGGGGAGGGATAAGGCGGCCGGGCTGCGCGGGGCGCAGTCCGGCCTGTGTGTCGTGTGTCAGATGTGGGCCTTTTCGTACTCCTTCAGGAAGACCACCAGCGCCTCCACGCCCTCCTGGGGCATGGCGTTGTAGATGGACGCCCGGAGGCCGCCCACGCTTCTGTGGCCCTTGAGGTTGTCAAAGCCCGCCGCCTTGGTGGCGGACACCACGTCGGCGTCCTGTTCCTTGGAGGGGGTGACGAAGGGGACGTTCATCAGGGAGCGGTCCTCCTTCCGCACGGTGCCGGAGAAGAGCTTGCTCTCGTCCAGGAAGTCGTACAGAATGGCGGCCTTCTCCCGGTTCCGCTTGTCCATGGCCTCCAGGCCGCCGTTTGCCAGCAGGTACTTGAACACCTTGCCGCAGCAGTAGATGTCCCAGCAATTGGGGGTGTTGTACATGGAGCCGGCGTCGGCGTGGGTCTTGTAGCTGAGATAGGTGGGAACGGTGGTGGGCAGGTCGTCCCGGAGCAGGTCCTCCCGGATGATGACCACCGCCATACCGGCGGGCCCTACGTTCTTCTGCACCCCTGCCCAGATCAGGCCGTACCTGGTCACGTCACAGGGCCGGGAGAGGAACATAGAGGACTGGTCGGACACCAGGGGCTTGCCCTTGGTGTCGGGGGTCTGGAAAAAGGTGGTGCCGTTGATCGTCTCGTTCTCGCAGATGTAGACGTAATCCGCCTCTGCCGGGATGTCCAGGTCAGAGCAGTCGGGGATATAGGAGAAGTTCTCATCCCTGGAGGAGGCGACGATCTTCACCTCGCCATACTTCTTCGCCTCGGCGATGGCCTTTTTGGACCAGGCTCCCGTCTCCACATAGCAGGCCACGCCGTTTTTCATCAGGTTCATGGGAACCATGGCGAACTGGAGGGTGCCGCCGCCCTGGACGAACAGCACCTTGTAGTTGTCCGGGATACCCATCAGCGTCCGCAGGTCGGCCTCCGCCTCGTCTGCGATCTGCTGGAACACCTTGGAGCGGTGGCTCATCTCCATAACGCTCATGCCGCTGCCCCGGTAATTCATCACCTCGGCGGCGATCTCCTCCAGCACCGGCTCCGGCATCATGGCAGGGCCTGCGGAAAAGTTATAAGTACGTCCGTATTTCATAGTGGTCTCCTCCTCATTCTCTTTGCCGCATACCTCTGCTGTTCTGTCTATAGTATACGGCAATTCTCCGGTCATTTCAACCGGTTTTGAAAAAAAGCAATGTTGCCAAAAGAACTGTCAGCTCCGTTACACCCGGACCAGGCCCCGGGTGGTCAGCCGCAGGGTGGGGATGACGGGCAGGGACATGAAGCTCAGGGTCATAAACGGGTCGATGCCCTCGCTGACCCCCAGCGCCGCCGCCTTCGCCTTGGCGTCCTCCAGACGACGGTTGATCTCCTCCAGGGGCAGATCGCTCATGAGCCCGGCGATCTCCAGCACTACCCCCGCCACGGGACGACCCCCGTCCACTACGGTAATGCCCCCGTGCTGGGCGATGATCTGGTTGGCGGCGGCGGCCATCTCATTTTCGTCCGCCCCCACCACGATCAGGTTATGGGAGTCGTGGGCCACCGAGGTGGCAACCGCCCCCCGTTTCAGGCCGTAGCCCTGGAGATAGCCCAGACCGATGTGACCGGTGTTGTGGTGCCGCTCAATGACGGCGATCTTCAGGATGTCCCGCTCCAGGTCCACCCCCGTCGCCGTGCCGTTGTCGGTGGAGACGATCTCTCCGGGCACCATGCCGATGATCCCCAGGGGCTCCTCCGTCCGGAAGTCCTCCGGAGTGAGGGGGGAGACGTGGAAGGTGTCGTGGGCCAGGGCGTCCAGGTCAGGACTGACCTGCGGCCTGGGAATGTCGGACAGGGCCCCGTTCTCATAGCGGCACACGCCGCCCTTCCACACCTGCTGGACCCGGAAGCTGTGCAAATCGTCCACCGCCACCAGGTCCGCCAGATAGCCGGGGGCGATGGCCCCCCGTCCGTCCAGCCGGAAATACTGGGCAGCGTGGAGGGTGGCCGCTTTTACGGCGATGATGGGGTCCACTCCGCAGCGGTTCACCGCCTCCCGGATGATGTAGTCGATGTGGCCCTTCTCCAGCAGGTCGTTGGGGTGCTTGTCGTCGGTGCAGAGCAGACAGCGGGAGGCGTACTGCGGGGTGAGCAGGGGGGCCAGGGCCACCAGATTGCGGGCGGCGGTGCCCTCCCGTATCATGATGTACTGTCCCCGCTCCAGCTTTGCCAACGCCTCGTCCAGAGTGGAGCACTCGTGGTCGGAGCCGATGCCGGCGGCGATATAGGCGTCCAGCTCCCGCCCGGCAAGGCCCGGGGCGTGGCCGTCCATCCGTTTCCCGTGGAGCTGGGCGGCGGCCAGCTTGGAGAGAACTCCCTCGTCCCCGTGGGTGACGCCGTAATAGTTCATCATCTCCGCCAGCCCCAGCACCCGGGGATGGTCATAGAAGGAGTCGATGTCCCGCCAGCTCAGCTCTGCCCCGGACTCGTCCATGGGGGTGGAGGGAACGCAGGAGGGCAGCAGGAACAGCACGTCCACCGGCAGGCCCTCGGGGGCCTCCAGCATATAGTCGATGCCCTCGGTGCCCATGACGTTGGTGATTTCGTGGGGGTCGGTGACGACGGCGGTGGTGCCGTGGGGCAGCACCGCCCGGACGAACTCTCTGGGGGAGGCCAGACTGGACTCCAGATGAATGTGCCCGTCGATCAGGCCGGGGAGCAGTACCTTCCCGGTCATATCCAGTTCCCGCTCCCCCTCATAGCTGCCGATCCCGGCGATGCGGTCGCCTACGATGGCGATGTCGGCGGTGCTGATTTGGTCGGTAAATACGTTGACGTAGGAGGCGTTTTTCAGCACCAGATCGGCCTTCTGCCGCCCGGTGGCCGCCCCGATCAGCCGCTTTCGGGCGGCAGCGCCCCGGCGGACCGCCCCGTTGTGACTATACTCCATGACAGACCTCCATTCCGCAGGCGTTTTCTGTTCGCCTGCAATGGCCGATAACTGCACTTACAGATGTTATTCTAGCACAGAAATATGGTTTTGGACAGGGGGAGGGGGGAATTTTGAAGGGGGAGGACGCAGACCGGCCCCTATTTCAAAAACCGCTCCACCACCTCGGCCACGCCGTCGTGGTTGTTGTCCCGGCAGGTGACGGCTGCTGCCGCCGCTTTGACTGCCGGGTCGGCGTTTGCCATGGCCACGCCGACGCCCGCCGCCTGGATCATGGGGATGTCGTTGGCGGCGTCCCCCACCGCCACGGCGTCCCGGAGGGGGATGCCCAGCCGGTCACACATGGCGGTCAGCGCCGTCCCCTTGTTCATCCCCGCCGGGACGATCTCCAGATAGTACGGACTGGAAAAGAAGCAATCCAGCCGGTGGGACATCTCACGGTAAATCCAGCCCTCGAACGCCTCCACCGGGGCTCTGTGGGAGAAGTCAATGGCCATGGCCTTCACAGGGGGGACCGTCAGGTCCCGGCGCACGTCCTCCACCACCCGGGAGTCCATCTGGATGGGGGCGCAGTACCGGCGCACAGTCTCGTTGTCGTTGCATCGCTCCACCACCACGTCCCGGTCGTCGTAGGTCTGGAGAAACACGCCCCGGCGGTTGGCCTCGTCAAAGAGGGCGTAGAGATCGTCCCACGCCATGCTCTGACGGAACAGCTCCCGCTCTCCGGCGCAGTCCCAGACCATGCCGCCGTTCATGGCGATGACGTAGCACCCCTGCCCGGTGAGCCCCAGCCGCTGCGCCTGGATCAGAGCGCTTTTCAGAGGCCGCCCGGTGGTGATGACCGCCCGGTGGCCCCGGGCGAGGGCGTCCTGAATGGCCCGGTAATTGACCCCGGACAGGGACTTGTCGTCCCGGAGAAGGGTGCCGTCCAGGTCCAGAAAGAGACATTTTCCCATGCGCTGCCGCGCCTCCCTGCTGTGTGATGACATTTGCCTGACTGACAGTTTAGCATAAGACGCGCCCTCTAGCAAGGGATTTTGCAGGACGGCGGGGAGACGCCTGTTCAGAAAAATTCAGAAAGTTTTAAGATAAATTTTATTGAGGACATCGGTTTTATGGTGTATCATGCCCGTCACCGGGGCGGAGGAGCAGCGCCGCCTGGCCAGAATCATACAGAGACGGCCCGGGCCGTCTCTGCCCTCCCGAAGCGATTTGGGAGGACAATGAGAGGTGGAAACCAAATGAACACCATGAAACGCTTTGTCCGGACATACCCCCAGATCTGGACGCTCTCCTACTTCGCCCTGTATCTCCCCTGGTTCGCTCTGCTGGAGAGCCGGAACATCCGGGACTGTCTTATTCTGCAGCTGCCCATTGACCGGATGATTCCCTTCTGCGAATACTTCGTCGTGCCCTACCTCCTGTGGTTCCCCTATGTGGGGGCGGCGCTGGCTTATCTGCTGCTGAAGCGGCCCAGGGGAGAATATTACCGGTTTGCGGGCGTGCTCTTTGGAGGGATGACGGTGTGCCTGGTGCTGTACACCTTCTTCTACACCGGCCTGAACCTCCGGCCTGCCATCGACCCGGAGAAGAACGTCTTTACCTGGCTGGTGAGCCGCATCTGGGCGGTGGACACCAGCACCAACGTCTGTCCCAGCATCCATGTCTACGCCACTCTGGCTGTCCAGGCTGCCCTGACCCGCAGCGGACTGGAACAGAGACACCCGGTCATCTACCGGGCCAGCGGTATCCTGGCGGTGCTGATCATCCTGTCCACCGTGTTCCTCAGGCAACATTCGGTGCTGGATGTGATCTGCGCCCTTCTGCTGGCCGGGGTGATGCACCGGGCGGTCTATGGGGCTTTCCCCGCCTACTGGCCCTCCCGGAGGGAGCCCGCCCGGACATGACGGCCCGGCCAAAAAGAGCTTGACGTTCCCCGGATTCCGGCCTATCATGGTATCAGAGGCGATTTTTCAGCCGCCGGGGAGGTGCTCCAATGGCTGCGACCTATGACTATTACCGCATCTTTTACTTTGTGGCCCAACAGAAGAGCTTTACCCGGGCCGCCGAGACCATCGGCAGCAACCAGCCCAACATCACCCGCTGCATGAATAACCTGGAGCATGAGCTGGGGTGCAAGCTGTTCGTCCGCTCCAACCGGGGCATCTCCCTGACCCCGGAGGGGGAGCGGCTGTACGCCCATGTGGCTCTGGCGGTGGAGCAGCTGAACATGGGGGAGGAGGAGCTGCGGAAGGATTGCAGCCTGGAGCAGGGGGTGGTTTCTATCGGCACCAGCGAGACCGCCCTGCGGCTGCTGCTCCTGGACCGGCTCGCCACATTTCATCGGCAGTATCCCGGCGTCCGGCTGCGTATCATCAATCAGTTTACCCCCCAGGCCAGCGACGCTCTGGAAAACGGGCAGATCGAGCTGGCGGTGGCCACCAGTCCTGTGAGACACGGGCAAAACCTGCGGGAGACCGCCCTGCTCACCTTTCGGGAGATATTGGTGGGCGGCCCCGGCTTCTACCACCTGACCCGGGAACGCCACTGCCTGGCGGAGCTGGCCGACTATCCCCTGGTGAGCATGGGCAGCGGGAGCAGCACCTATGAACACTACCAGCTGTTGTTTCTCACCCACAACGTCCAGTTTCGGCCGGACGTGGAGGTGACCACCATGGACCAGGTATTGCAGACGGTGGAGCACAATCTGGGGGAGGGCTTCGTCCCGGAGAAATATGCCGCCCTGGCCCTGGCCCATGACCGGGTACGGCAGATCGAGCTGGAGGAGGCGCTGCCGGAGCGGAAGATCGTTCTCCTGGAGGACCGCACCCGGCCCCAGAGCATTGCCGTGGCCACCATCAAGCGGATGATCTGCAGAGCAGAGGCTGTGGCTGAAAATGAGTGATGAGAGGAAAGGAAGTCGAGACAGATGGAACTGACAGAGGGCGTACTGAGCCGGAGGAGCATCCGCCGGTACACGAAAAAGCATATCTCCCGGGAGGACCTGCACACCATCCTCCGGGCGGGGATGACCGGGCCGAGCTGTGCCAACACCCGGGACTGGAAATTCATCGTCGTCCGTGACCGGGAAATGCTCAACCGGATGGCGGACGCCAACGGCAGACCGGCGGAGCCCCTCCGCCATTGCGACGTGGGTATCCTGATCCTGGGGGACCTGGAGCGGGCCTTTCCTCCGGCGAAGGAGTACTGGGTGATCGACGGGGCCATCGCCGGACAGAACATGGTACTGGCCGCTCAGGGCCTGGGCATCGGCTCCGTGTGGCTGGGTACCTGGCCCCAGATGGACCGGGTGGAGGCCCAGAAAAAGCTGTTTTCCCTGCCGGATACCGTAGTGCCCCACTCGATCATCGCCTTCGGCTACCCCGCCGAGGAGAGGACCGGGGAGCATCCCGACTATGAGGAGAGCCAGGTGATCTACTACGAAAGGACAAAGGGCGTTTTCCCCTTCCGGAAAAGCGGAAAGCCCAGCAGGTGGCAGGTCAGCATCGGGCGCTCATCTGCCAACTGAATCCGAAACAAAGCATCCTTCGTGCGCAGAGCGGTAAAACCGCCCTGCGCACCGCTGTTTTTCGGGTAACTTCTCCGTTGCAAATCCCACGCCGGGCTGATATAATAAACTGTCATGTTATGAAAAAGTGAGCGAGGTGCCGGCGTGTACTTAAAAGCACTGGAAATACAGGGGTTCAAATCCTTTCCCGATAAAACCGTTCTCACCTTCGGAGAGGCCATCACCGCCATCGTAGGGCCCAACGGCAGCGGCAAATCGAATATTTCCGACGCCATCCGCTGGGTCATGGGGGAGCAGTCCACCAAGGCCCTCCGGGGCGGCAAGATGGAGGATGTGATCTTCGGCGGCACCCAGCAGCGGAAGCAGACGGGGTACGCGGAGGTCTCACTCATCCTGGACAATTCCGGCCATATGCTCCCCATGGAGGAGAGCGAGGTCATGGTCACCCGGCGGTATTACCGCTCCGGGGAGAGTGAATACTATATCAACCGCCAGTCCTGCCGTCTGCGGGACATCAACGAGCTGTTCATGGACACCGGTCTGGGCCGGGAGGGATATTCCATCATCGGCCAGGGCAAAATAGACGAGATTTTGTCCACCCGGGGCCAGGAGCGGCGGGCGGTCTTTGAGGAGGCGGCGGGCATCTCCCGCTTCCGTCACCGGAAGGAGGAGGCGGAGCGCAAGCTGGAGCGGACGGAGGACAACCTCCTGCGCATCGGGGACAAGATCTCCGAGCTGGAGCTCCAGGTGGAGCCGCTCCGGGAGCAGTCCGCCAAGGCGAAGGAGTTCCTGCTCTACCGGGACGAGCTGCGGGGGCTGGAGATCTCCCTGTGGATGGACCAGATGGACCGGCTCCGTCTGGGCAACCGGAAGCTCTACGGCGACTATGACGCCGCTGTCCGACAGCGGGACGAGGCTGCCGCCCAGCAGGAGGAGCTGTACCACCGGACGGAGGAGCTGTCCGCCCAGATGCGGCAGCTGGACGTGGAAAACGACCAGCTCCGGGCCCAGCTCTCCGGCCTGACTGCGGAGGCCAATCAGAGAGAATCGGGCATCGCCATTTTGAAAAACAAGGTCCAGAACAACCGGGAGAACGCCCAGCGACTCTCTCAGGAGCTGGACCAGCAGGAGGGCCGGGCGGACTCGGTGGCCGCCCAGATCGGCCAGAGAGAGGCCCGGCTGGAGGAGCTGCGGGCAAATCAGCGGGAGCTGACCCGCGCCCTTAGCGAGAAACAGCTGGCGGGGGAGAGCCTCACCGCCCAGGCGGGGAGCCTGGGACAGGAGATCGAGACCCTCCGGGCCAGAGCAGAGGCGGAGACCGCCTCCGCCGCCGATGCCAGGGCGCTGCTCTCCGCCCTGGCCGCCGCCCAGCAGGAGCTGCTGGACCGGGACACCGCCATCAAGACCCAGCTGCAGGAGAACGCCCAGCGGCTGGAATCCCTTCGGGCGGAGGCGGCGGACAAGCAGAGCCAGCTCAGCCAGGCCCGGGTCCAGGCAGAGGAGCTGGCCAACCGGATCAGCGGCTATCAGCTCCGGCTCCAGACCCGGCAGAAGCGGCTGGACGCCTGCACCGGTCAGGCCAACCGCCTGACCATGGAGGACAACGACCTCCAGAGCCGCATCAAAATGCTCACCGAGATGGAGAAGCTGTATGAGGGCTACTCCAAGGCGGTGAAGTCGGTGATGCAGGCCACCCAGCGGGGGCGGCTGAAGGGCATCCACGGCCCGGTGGCGGGACTGCTCCGGGCGCCGGAGGAGTACACCGTAGCCATCGAGATCGCCCTGGGCGCCGCCATGCAGAACATCGTGGTGGACCGGGCCGAGGACGGCAAGGCCGCCATCGAATATTTGAAGCACCGGGACGGGGGCCGGGCCACCTTCCTGCCCCTGTCGGACATCCGCCCCGGCGCCCTTCGGGAGCGGGGGCTGGAGCAGGAGCCGGGCTTTGTGGGCATCGCCTCCACCCTCATCCGGTATGACAGTCAGTATGAAAACGTGTTTTCCAACCTCCTGGGCCGGGTGGTGGTCTGTGACAGCATGGACAGTGCCATCCCCATGGCCCGGAAGTACGGCCACCGGTTCCGCATTGTCACCCTGGATGGTCAGGTGCTCAATCCCGGCGGCTCCATGACCGGCGGCTCCGTCAGCCGGAGCGCGGGCATTCTGTCCCGGGCCACCGAGCTGGAGCATTTGAAGGAGCAGGCCGTGGGCGTCCGGCAGAGCCTGGAAAAGGCCAGGAGTATTCTGGACGGGGCGAAGCGGGATGGCTCCGCCGCAGGCTATGAGGTGGAGACCGCCCAGGGCCAGAAGCGGGAGCAGGACGACCAGGTGCTCAAGCTGGAGGGGGAGATGGGTCAGTACCGTATCCTCATCGAAGCTCTGGAGCAGCAGGAGCAGGCCAGCCGGACCGAGCTGGAGGGCCTGGCGGGCCGGAGCGCCCAGACGGAGACGGACACCCGGAGCGCAGAGGAGCGCATCGCCCAGCTGGAACAGCAGGCCCAGGCCACCCGGCAGGAGAGCGCGGGGAAAAAGGAGGACCAGTCCGCCCTGCGCGCCCGGCAGGAGGCGCTGCAAAACGAGATCGCCGCCCTCCGGGCGGAGCTGGCCGCATTAGAGGCGGAGGAGGGGGCCACCGAGGCCGCTCTCAACGAGCTCAAGTCCATGGAGCGGGACATCACCGGCGACCGGGAGTCCCGGCTGGCCCAGATCCGGGAGTTCGAGGGGAAAAACGAGAGCCTCCAGAGCCAGATCGAGAGCGCCCAGCAGGCGCTGACCGGTATCTATCAGCGACAGGCCGCCCAGCAGAGCCAGATCGACGACCTGAACGGCCAGAAGCTGGCCCTGGAGGGCCGCCGGAATCAGACGGACAAGGCCGCCCGGGAGAAGAACGACGAGCTGCTGCGGATGGAGCGGGAGTGCTCCACCCTGGAGCAGAAAAAGACCCAGGCCGCCATGGAGGAGAAGCAACTGCTGGACAAGCTGTGGGACAGCTACGAGCTGAGCTACGACGGCGCCCAGAGCCAGCGGCAGGAGCTGGAATCCACTCAGAAGGCCACCCGCCGGGTGAGCGAGCTGAAGCGGAAGATCTCCGGCCTGGGCAGCGTGAACCTGGGGGCCATCGAGGAGTTCCAGCGGGTGAACGAGCGGTACGAATACCTGACCGGGCAGCGGGACGACGTGCAGCAGGCCAAGGGGGAGCTGACCGACATCATCGGAGGCATCACCACCGAGATGGAGAAGATTTTCGCCCAGCAGTTCCAGAAGATCGGAGAGGCCTTTGCCCTCACCTTCACCCAGCTTTTCGGCGGCGGCAAGGCCACCCTGGAGCTGTCCGACCCCAAGGACATTTTGAACTGCGACATTGAGATCAAGGTGCAGCCCCCCGGCAAGGCGCTGAAGGTGCTGGCCCTGCTCTCCGGCGGGGAAAAGGCGTTTGTGGCCATCGCCCTGTACTTCGCCTTTTTGAAGGTCCGTCCCACCCCCTTCGTGGTGATGGACGAGATCGAGGCCGCCCTGGACGAGAGCAACGTGGTCCGCTTCGCCCGGTATATGCGGGGCATGACGGATAAGACCCAGTTCATCTGCATCACCCACCGCCGGGGCACCATGGAGGAGGCGGACGTCCTCTACGGCGTCACCATGCAGGAAAAGGGCATCAGCCGCATCCTGACCATCAACCTCAACGACGTGGAGCAGGAGCTGGGCATCGAGGGGTGAGAGCATCCCCTGGCTCCCTCTCTGAGGCGAAGTGCCAGTCTGTTTGGCTCCCCTGAAAGGGGAGCTGTCGCCGCAAGGCGACTGAGGGGTTGCGGCAGGCACGAACGACAAGCGATGCACCTTCGGCGAATTCGCCGAAAGACTTCCGGAAAAGGGCGGTGCCTGCCGCACCCCTCCACCGGCTTGCGCCGGTCCCCCTCCCCTTTCAGGGGAGGTATAGATCCTCCCACACCACCCCAAAAGGAGCGATATATCATGGGATTTTTTGATAAACTGAAAAAGATCAACATCTTCAACACCTACACCAAGCTGAGCGACGACTTCTATGACGAGCTGGAGGAGGCCCTCATCCTCTCCGATATGGGGATGGACTCCGCGCTGAAGGCGGTGGCCCGTCTCCGGGAGCGTTGCGAGGCCGAGCGCATCGGCGACACGGAGAAGGCCAAGGCCGTCATGCGGGAGATACTGGCCGATATGCTCAACGTGGGGGACAAGCGGCTGATTTTGTACAGCCAGCCCTCCATCGTCCTGTTCATCGGGGTCAACGGGGTGGGCAAGACCACCACCATCGGCAAGATCGGCAACATCCTGAAAAAAGAGGGCAAAAAGGTCATGTTCGCCGCCGCCGACACCTTCCGGGCCGCCGCCACTGAGCAGCTCACCATCTGGGCGGAGCGCTGCGGCGTGGACATCATCAAACAGGGGGAGGGAGCGGACCCCGCCTCGGTGGTCTTTGACGCCATCAACGCTGCCAACGCCCGGTATACCGACGTGGTGCTGGTGGACACCGCCGGACGGCTGCACAACAAGACCAACCTGATGAACGAGCTCAACAAGATCGACCGGGTCATCAAGCGGGAGTGCCCCATCTGCTCCAAGGAGACCCTGCTGGTGCTGGACGCCACCACGGGCCAGAACGGCCTCACCCAGGCCAAGCAGTTTAAGGAGGCCTGCGGCATCACCGGTATCGTGCTCACCAAGCTGGACGGCACCGCCAAAGGCGGCATTGCCATCGCCATCGCCCAGGAGCTGGGCCTGCCGGTGAAGTTCGCCGGGGTGGGCGAGGGCATCGACGATCTGCGCTATTTCGACGCCGACGAGTTCGTCAAGGCGTTTATCTGAGGAGGCTTTTGCATGAAACGGATGGACGGACGGGCCAAGGACCAGCTGCGGCCGGTGGAGATCATCCCCAACATCAACCGGTTTGCCGAGGGGAGCTGCCTCATCAAGTGCGGGGACACCCAGGTGTATATCACCGCCTCGGTGGAGAACCGGGTGCCGCCCCACGTCCCCGTGAACGAGGGCTGGGTGACGGCGGAATACAATATGCTGCCCCGGGCCAACCGGGACCGGAGCCGCCGGGACGTGTCCAAGCTCAAGCTCTCCGGCCGCTCTGCGGAGATCCAGCGGCTCATCGGCCGCTCCCTCCGGGCGGCGGTGGACCTGAAAAAGCTCCCCGGCTATCAGATCGTCATCGACTGCGATGTGCTCCAGGGAGACGGGGGCACCCGGACGGCCTCGGTGACGGGGGGCTTCGTGGCCCTGGCCCTGGCCTGCCGGACGCTGCACAAGAACGGTTGGATCAAGGAAAATCCCATCATCCACAATGTGGCGGCGGTCTCCGCCGGCATCGTGGAAAATGCCCTCCTGCTGGACCTGCGGTATGAGGAGGACTCCACCGCCATGGTGGACCTGAACTGCGTCATGACCGAGGAGGGCAAGCTCATCGAGATCCAGGGCACCGGCGAGGGCCGCCCCTTCGACGTGGAGGAGCAGCAGAAGCTGGTCCGCTACTGCGCCAAGGGCATCGGCGAGCTGATCGAGCTGCAAAACCGGGTGCTGGCGGAGGCGGAGCGATGAAATTCGTACTGGCCAGCCACAATCCGGGCAAGCTGAAGGAGATGCAGGAGGTGCTGGGACAGCTGGGGGTGGAGGTCGTCCTCCAGTCTCAGCTGGGCATCCAGGTGGACGTGGAGGAGACGGGGACGACCTTCGCGGAAAACGCCCTGCTCAAGGCGCAGGCCGTCTGCGCCGCCAGCGGCCTGCCCGCCATCTCCGACGACTCCGGCCTGTGCGTGGACGCATTGAACGGCGCGCCGGGGGTGTACACCGCCCGGTACGGCGGGGAGGGCCTCACCGATGAGCAGCGGTATCGGCTGCTGCTGCGCAACCTCCAGGGACTGTCCCCCCGGACCTGCCACTTTGAGACGGCCATCGCCTGTGTTTTCCCCGACGGCACCGTGCTCACCGCCGAAGGCCGGTGCGACGGCACGGTGGCCTATGCCCCCATGGGCACCGACGGCTTTGGTTATGACCCGATCTTCTGGGTGCCGGAGCTGAAAAAGACGTTTGCCCAGCTCACCCCGGAGGAGAAAAACGCCATCTCCCACCGGGGCAACGCCCTCCGGTCATTCGGAAGGGTGCTGGAGGGGTATTTGGGGGAGAAGGGTTGAAAGTGTTCAGCGAATTTGCCGAGAGCATAGGAGCTGGATGGTAGTGCCTGCTGCTCTCCCTCCGTCACGGCTTACGCCGTGCCACCTCCCTCAAGGAGGGAGGCAAGGGTTTAACGCACCCTCTTGGCTCCCTCTCTGAGGCAGGGAGCGTAGCGGAAGTGCCGCTTGACGGCGGAGCTGTCAGCGAAGCTGACTGAGGGAGAGCAGTATGCATTTTCGTTCCGTATAAGTCTCTGGCGAATTCGCCAACAGGCAGATGGAACGGCATTTCGAAGAAGCCCAACAGACAATAAAGGAGACATCACATCCATGGAACTGACAAGCAAGCAGCGGGCCCAGCTGCGCAGCATGGCCAACACCATCGACACCATTCTGACGGTGGGCAAGGACGGCATCACGGAGAACCTGGTCGCCCAGTGCCGGGACGCGCTGGAGGCCCGGGAGCTGGTGAAGGGCAAGGTGCTGGAGAACTCGGAGTACGACGCCCGGACTGCCTGTGAGGAGCTGTGCCGCCGGGTCCCGGCGGAGCCGGTGCAGGTCATCGGCAGCAAGTTCGTTCTCTACCGGCCCAGCCACCGGAAGGACAAGAAGGACAAGATCGTCCTGGTGCGTCCCAAGCAGGGGAGCCGGGGATGAAGATCGGCATTTACGGCGGCACCTTCGACCCGCCCCATCTGGGACACATGGCCGCCGCCCGGGGGGCGGCGGAGCAGCTGAGGCTGGAGCGACTGCTGCTCATCCCGGCGGGACTGCCGCCTCACAAGGCCCTCTCCGGCTGCTCCGCCCCGGCGGAGGACCGGCTGCGCATGACCGGCATTATGGCGGACCGGCTGGGGCTTTCCATCCCCGTCCAGGTGCTGAACCTGGAGATGAACCGGGGCGGAAAAAGCTACACCAGCGACACCCTCCGGTATCTGAAGGCGATTTACCGGAAGGATGAGCTGTGGCTGCTCATGGGGACGGATATGTTCCTCTCCTTCCACCGCTGGCACGAGCCGGAGGTCATCGCCTCCCTGGCGGGACTGTGTGTCTTTGGCCGGGAGGCGGGAGACGGGCCGGAGCGGTTCGACGCCCAGCGGGAGCGGCTGGAGCGGGACTATGGAGCGAAGGTGGAGGTCGTGACCCTGCCGGACCTGGTGGAGGTGTCCTCCACCCAGGTGCGGGAGGCGCTGCCCCAGGGCGGAGGCCGCCAATGGCTGGACGAGAGCGTCTGGGGCGATGTCCTGGGCCACCGGCTCTATGGGACCCGGGCGGACTTGAAGCACCTGACCCTGGAGGAGCTGCGGGCGGTCAGCGCCGCTATGGTCCGGGCCAAACGCATCCCCCACATCCGGGGAACGGAGGAGACTGCCGCCCATCTGGCCCGGCGCTGGGGCGCAGACGAGCTTTTGGCCCGGCAGGCGGCGATTTTGCACGACTGCACCAAATATTTTGACCTCCAACAGCAGTTGTCAACCTGTGAAAAGTATGGTATTCTGTTGGACGAGACGGAAAAAACCACCCTTCCCCTCCTCCACGCCAAGAGCGCCAGCGGCATTGCCCGGGAGGTCTTCGGCATGCCGGAGGCGGTTTGCCAGGCCATCTGCTGGCACACCACGGGACGGGCGGACATGACCCTGCTGGAAAAGATCCTCTATATCGCAGACTACGCCGAGCCGAACCGGAGGTATCCCTGGGCGGAGGAGCTGCGGCAGCTCATCGAGACCGACCTGGACGCCGCCGTGCTCCGGGGGCTGGAGATTACCATTGAACACACCGCCGCCACCGGAGGCATACTGCACCCCCGGACGGCGGAGGCCAGGGACTGGCTCCTGGCCCACAGAAAGGAAGCGTGACCATGGCAGAAGCAAAGGTACTGGCCGAGGCCCTCATCCGGGCGCTGGACAGCAAGCGGGCCCAGAAGATCGAGCTGCTCCGGGTGGGAGACATCACCATCCTGGCGGACTACTTCATCCTCTGCACCGCCACCTCTACCACCCAGATCCGCACCCTCTCCGACCTGTGTGAGGAGGCGGCGGAGAACCTGGGGGAGACCGTCCACCACAAGGAGGGGGAGCGGGAGTCCGGCTGGGTACTGCTGGATTTCTCCACCGTGGTGGTACACATCTTCCTGCCGGAGCAGCGGGAATTTTATCAGCTGGAGCGCCTGTGGAAGGACGGGCAGCAGGTGGACATCTCCGCCCTGCTGGAGCTGTCCCGCAAGGAGCGGAAGCAGCAGCTGGAGGAAAGCTGAGCATCATCAATCGGAAAAGAAAGCGTGATGGGATATGAAATACGATTTTGTGGCCATTGAGAAGAAATGGCAGGACAAGTGGCTGGAGACCAAGGCCTTCCGGGCGGTGACAGGGGACACCACCCGGCCCAAGTGGTATGGTCTGGTGGAGTTCCCCTATCCCTCCGGGGCGGGACTTCACGTGGGGCATCCCCGGCCCTACACCGCCATGGACGTGATCGCCCGGAAGAAGCGGATGGACGGATACAATGTGCTGTTCCCCATCGGGTATGACGCCTTCGGCCTGCCCACGGAGAACTTCGCCATCAAGAACCATATGCACCCCGCCGTCATTACGAAGCGGAACATCGAGAATTTCACCCGGCAGCTGCATATGCTGGGCTACTCCTTCGACTGGGACCGGCTCATCGACACTACCGACCCCAAGTATTACAAGTGGACCCAGTGGATTTTCCTCCAGCTGTTCAAGCACGGCCTGGCCTACAAGACCACCATGCCGGTGAACTGGTGCACCAGCTGCAAGTGCGTCCTCGCCAACGAAGAGGTGGTGGAGGGCGTCTGCGAGCGGTGCGGCTCCCCGGTGGTGCGCAAGGAGAAGAGCCAGTGGATGCTCAAGATCACCGACTATGCCCAGAAGCTCATCGACGGCCTGGACGACGTGGACTATATCGAGCGGGTCAAGACCCAGCAGAGAAACTGGATCGGCCGCTCCACCGGCGCGGAGGTGAACTTCCAGACCACCGAGGGAGACGTACTCACCGTCTACACCACCCGCTGCGACACCCTGTTCGGCGCCACCTACATGGTCATCGCCCCGGAGCACGCCTATGTGGCCAAGTGGAAGGACAAGCTGACCAACTATGACGAGGTGGAGGCCTACGTGAAAAAGGCCGCCTCCAAGTCCGACTTCGAGCGCACTGAGCTGGCCCACGACAAGACCGGCGTCCGGCTGGAGGGCGTCCGGGCCATCAACCCGGTGAACAACCAGGAGATCCCCATCTTCATCTCCGACTACGTTCTCGCCACCTACGGCACGGGAGCCATTATGGCCGTCCCCGCCCACGACACCCGTGACTGGGAGTTTGCCCAGGTCTTTGGCCTGCCCGTCATCCAGGTGGTGGCCAGCGCAGACGGCGCCCTGGTGGACCTCTCCAAGGGGGCCTTTACCGACGTGGCCACCGGCGTCATGGTCAACTCCGGCTTCCTCACCGGCATGACGGTGGAGCAGGCCAAGCAGGCCATGATCGACCACCTGGAAAAGGAGGGCATCGGCCACGCCAAGGTGAACTACAAGCTCCGTGACTGGGTGTTCTCCCGCCAGCGGTACTGGGGCGAGCCCATCCCCATCGTCAAGTGCGACAAGTGCGGCTACGTCCCCCTGCCGGAGGACCAGCTGCCGCTCATCCTCCCGGAGGTGGAGAGCTACGAGACTACCGACGACGGCGAGAGCCCCCTGTCCGCCATGACCGACTGGGTGAACACCACCTGCCCCTGCTGCGGCGGCCCCGCCAAGCGGGAGACGGACACCATGCCCCAGTGGGCAGGCTCCAGCTGGTACTTCCTGCGGTATATGGACCCGGACAACGACGACGCTCTGGCCTCTCAGGAGGCCCTGGACTACTGGGGCCAGGTGGACTGGTACAACGGCGGCATGGAGCACACCACCCTCCACCTGCTCTACAGCCGGTTCTGGAACAACTTCCTCCACGACATCGGCGTCATCCCCCACGCGGAGCCCTACGCCAAGCGCACCAGCCACGGCATGATCCTGGGCCGGAACCCCCATTATGTGGGTAACTTCGACACTCAGGAAGAAAAAGACGCCATGCTGGCCAAGTACGGCAGCCAGGCCCTCCGCCCCTCCGTCAAGATGTCCAAGAGCCTGGGCAACGTGGTTAACCCGGACGACGTTATCCGGGAGTACGGCGCGGACACCATGCGGCTGTATATCATGTTCATCGGCGACTTCGAAAAGACCGCCACCTGGTCGGATGAGGCCGTCCGGGGCTGCAAGCGGTTCCTGGATCGGGTCTGGAACCTCCAGGAGAAGTGCAGAGACAACATGAAGCACTACCAGGCCAACGTGGCCGCCATCCACAAGGCCATCAAGAAGGTCAACGAGGACATCGAGGCCATGAAGTTCAACACCGCCAT
>JAJQFJ010000027.1 GCA_021201185.1 Clostridiales bacterium | reverse complement strand
GCCCCCGCCCCCGCCCGGGCGGAAAAAGAGGATGTGACGCCCCGGGTGCGTTCCCCCTGGCGGGAGATGGGACGGTTTACATCTATATGAGCGAGCTGTGCGCTCCGCCGGAGCTGCAATTCAGCGAGTCGGAGGGGGCTATGACCGGCCTGTGCCTCTCCGCCGCCCTGGAGGGCGGGGACGAGATGCTGTTCGAGCCCTATGGGAATGAGATGCAGCTGGCCGTCCTCTCCTTCGTGGCCGCCCGGAGCGGCGGCCCTGTGAGAGGAGAGCAGATACAGGCCCTGCTGGAGCAGATCGAGGGGTATGACTTTCAGAGCTTCGAGGCTCAGGCAAACGGCGTCACCGTGACCTGCCAGGTGGACTACTCCGGCTATGAGCTCTGGCACACCGGGGACGCGGCGGTGCTGTCCCCCAGAGAGGGAGAGGAGACGCATTTCTCCTTCCAATTTTCCATGACACAGACGGAATGACCAAAACAGAAAGACAACAGACGAGGGAGCAACGGGAATGAACATCAAAGAGGCGAAGGAACAGGTCAAAAACACGGTAAAGGCGTATCTGTCCAAAGACGAGCACGGGGAATGGAGCATCCCCCTGGTGGCCCAGCGGCCCATCCTGCTCATGGGCCCTCCGGGGGTGGGAAAGACCGCCATCGCCCAGCAGGCGGCCCGGGAGTGCGGCGTGGCCCTGGTGAGTTATACCATCACCCACCACACCCGCCAGTCCGCCATCGGCCTGCCCAGCATCCGGGAGGCCTCCTACCACGGCAAATCCTTCCAGGTCACGGAGTACACCATGAGCGAGATCATCGCCAGCGTCTACCGGGCCATGGAGGAGACGGGGCTGGAAAACGGCATCCTGTTTCTGGACGAGGTGAACTGCGTCTCCGAGACCCTGGCCCCGGCCATGCTGCAATTTCTCCAGTGCAAGACCTTCGGCAGTCATAAGCTGCCGGAGGGCTGGGTCATTGTGGCGGCGGGAAATTCCCCGGAGTACAACCGCTCCGTCCGGGACTTCGACGTGGTGACCCTGGACCGGGTGCGGCGGCTGGACATCCAGGCCAGCTACCCGGCCTGGAAGGAGTACGCCTATCTCCGCCAGGTGCATCCGGCGGTGCTGGCCTATCTGGAGCTGAAGCCGGGGAATTTCTATCGCCTGGAGACTACGGTGGACGGCAAGCGCTTCGCCACCGCCCGTGGCTGGGAGGACCTGTCCCGGCTCATCTCCGCCAGCGAGAGGCTGGGCCTGACGGTGGACGAGAGCGTGGTGGGCCAGTATATCCAGTACCCTGCCGTGGCCAAGGACTTTGCCAACTACTACGACCTCTACCGGAAGTACCGGACGGACTACGACGTGGAGGCCATCCTCTCCGGCCACCTGACGGAGAAAACCGTGTCCCGTCTCCGGACGGCCCCCTTTGACGAGCGGCTGTCCGCCCTGTCTCTGCTGCTGGACGCACTGTTCCGCACCTGCCGGGAGGCCAACGAGGAGGACGCCTATGTGACCCTCCTCCACAGCCAGCTCAAGGGGCTCATGCCCCCCCTGGAGGGCGGCACGGCGCCGGAGGCTGCCTTCGCCCCGGTGACGGAGACGCTGGCGGGCATGAAGGCGTCCAAAGCCAGGGCGGACCTGCTGGAGCCGGAGGAGGCCCGGCGGATGGACCGGGCGTTGGACACCCTGGACGGGCTGCTCCAGACCCTCCGGCGGGAGTCCCTGACGGGAACCGCCGCCGCGGACCGGGTCCGCACCGACTTCCGTGGGGCGGTGGAGGCCCGGAAAGGGGCCATTCAGAACGCCTCCCTCCGGCTGGACCGGGTCTTCGCCCTCATCGAGGCCGCCTTCGGGGAGGGCCAGGAGCTGGTCATCTTCCTGACCGAGCTGACCATGAACCCCTATTCCATGGCGTTTATCGCCCAAAACGGCTGTGAAAAGTTCTCCGGGTACAACCGCTCCCTCCTGCTGGGGGGCCGCCAGCGGGAGATCCTCCGGGAGCTGGAGGAGAACGGATGAGAGACGGAACCGCTCCCAACTATCAACACACCCTCTTTGCCTGCTGCTTTGGGTACATCACCCAGGCCATCGTCAACAGCTTCGCGCCCCTGCTGTTTCTCACCTTCCAGTCCGAGTTCGGCATCCCCCTGGAGCAGATCACCCTGCTGGTGACGCTGAACTTCTGTATCCAGCTCACGGTGGACCTGCTGTCGGTGAAGCTGGTGGACAAGATCGGCTATCGTCCCTGCGCCGTGGCCGCCAACCTGTTTGCCGCTCTGGGCCTGGTGGGGCTGGGAACGCTGCCCTCTCTGCTGCCGGACCCGTATATCGGCCTGCTCTGCTCCGTAGCCCTCTACGCCGTGGGGGGCGGACTGCTGGAGGTGCTGGTCAGTCCCATCGTGGAGGCCTGCCCCTTTGACAACAAAGCGGGGGTCATGGCAAACCTCCACTCCTTCTACTGCTGGGGCTGTGTGCTGGTGACCCTGGTCTCCACCGGATTTTTTGCCCTGGCGGGGGTGGAAAACTGGCGCATCCTGGCCTGTCTGTGGGCGGTTTTGCCCCTGGCCAACGCCCTTCTGTTCACCCGTGTCCCCATCCCCACCCTGGTCCCTGAGGGAAAGGGGATGAGCCTGGGGGAGCTGCTCCGGTCCAAGGTAATCTGGCTGTTCTTCGTGCTGATGATCTGCTCCGGAGCGGCGGAGCAGGCCATGAGCCAGTGGGCCTCCACCTTCGCCGAGGCGGGGCTCCAGGTGTCCAAGACGGTGGGCGATCTGGCGGGCCCCTGCGCCTTCTCCCTGCTCATGGGGGCCAGCCGGGCCATCTACGGCAAATTCAGCGAAAAGTGGGATCTGATCCCCTTTATGACGGGCAGCGGCGTGCTGTGCATCGCCAGCTACCTCCTGGCCACCCTCAGCGGAAACGCGGCGGTGGGACTGGTGGGGTGCGCCCTCTGCGGCTTCTCCGTGGGCATCCTCTGGCCGGGAACCTTCTCCCTGGTGTCGGCCAGATGTCCCCGGGGCGGCACTGCCATGTTTGCCCTGATGGCTCTGGGGGGCGACCTGGGCTGTGGCGGCGGTCCCACTTTGGTGGGACTGGTCTCCAGCGCCGCCGGAGACCTGAACACCGGCCTGCTGGCGGGGGTGATTTTTCCCGTCGTCCTCATCGCCGGGCTGCTGCTGGTGCGGCGGACGGAGATGGTGAAGTGAAAAAAGAAAACAGGAAACCTTTGCTGTGGGCCAGCTGAAAAGGTTTCCTGTTACTTTTTGTAATTGCAATTTCTTGCAGAACCATTACAATATCATTTGACAGTATTTGGCACCGATCTGCGGTGAAAGGAGGTGCGTCCCATGGTCAGGCGTTCTACAGCGGTTTTGCTGTCCGTTCTCTTCCTCATCCTCGGCCTGGCCGGGGGATTTGCCGTCGGTCAGCTGATCTCCCCCAGAGACGCCGCCATCCTCTCCAATCAGGAGGAGGGGGACACCGCCTCTCTGGTGTCCTGTGCCGTGGAGACCGCCGAAGCCCTCCGGAGCGGGGACTTTGAGACGCTGGCGGTGTACGTCCACCCGGAGAAGGGGGTCACCTTCACCCCCAACACCACGGTGGACACCGCCTCCAACCTGACCTTTTTGCCAGACGCCCTTGTGGAGGCCAGCGAGTCGGCAACCACCTATCTCTGGGGCACCACCACCGACACCGCCTCCCCCATCAATCTGACGGTGACGGACTACTTCGCCTCCTATGTCTGGGAGCGGGACTATCTGTCCTCCCCCCGCATCAGCGTGGACAGCAGCCAGGTGGCGGGAAACGGCCTGGAAAACGTTACGGAGATTTACCCGGACGCGCGGTACGTGGAGTTCTATGCCACCGATGGGGAGAGCAACTGGTCCACCCTGAAGCTGGTCTTTGAGGGGGACAGCGGCGCCTGGTATCTGGTGGGCGTCGTCCACAGCGGCTGGGTGGAGTGACAGCTGGTGGTTAGTGACTGGTGACTAGAGAAGGAGACGACGATGGAATCATTGACGCAAATGCTCCGGCGCTATCAGCGCAAACCGGAGCAGTCCTTGGCGGCCCAAATTGTGTCGCAGCTGGCGGCAGGTGAGCTCTATGTCCCTGTCCAGGCGGCCTCCGGCGGCCAGGGGTTCTGCCCGGACACCATCCCCGGGCCGGAGAACGCCGTCCTGTTCCCGGCCTTTTCCGCCCAGACCCAGATCGCCAACGAGTACGGGGAGCGGTTTGCCTTTCTGCATCTGGCGACTTCCGCCTTTGCCGCCGCCTGCCTGAACGACCCCCGGTGCGGCGGAGTGGTGATCGACCCCTTTACGGCGAAGTTTTTCCTCCCGACTGAGGCCCTCCGGGAGCTGGCCGGGGGAGGGGGAGCGGCCCGGTAAGGACGGCTATTTCCCCAATCCGGGGAGAGAAAACCGGCTCCATTCCCGGCTTTTTCACGAAAAAGGTTCCGGCTCTTGTGTTTTTGAACGGATGCTGTTATATTATTTTCAGCCGCCCGTGCTGTATGGGCGGATGAGCTGAAAAATGTGGCGTAGAGCAGGGAGACGGCGACGGGGCCGTCCCGCCCCCTCTGCGTCTTTGTTTGAACTGGAGGTATCCCCATGATCAACGTATTGAGCTCCGGCGCATACTTTACCGGCGGCACCTTCGTCCCCCTCAGCGAGGGGGCGGAGCTGTATCCCGTGGAGGAGGCCAAAAAGAAGACCATCTCCTACGGCATCCTCAGCAGCCACAACACCTCCCCGGACATGGAGGAGCTGAAGATCAAATTCGACGCCATGGCCTCCCATGACATCACCTATGTGGGCATTATCCAGACCGCCCGGGCCTCCGGGCTGGAGCGGTTCCCCCTGCCCTATGTGCTGACCAACTGCCACAACTCTCTGTGCGCCGTGGGCGGCACCATCAACGAGGACGACCACGTGTTCGGCCTCTCCGCCGCCAAAAAGTACGGCGGCGAGTTCGTCCCCGCCCATCAGGCGGTCATCCACTCCTATATGCGGGAGCGGTACGCCGGCAGCGGCAAGATGATTCTTGGCTCCGACTCCCACACCCGCTACGGCGCCTTCGGCACCATGGCCATCGGCGAGGGCGGCCCGGAGCTGGTGAAGCAGCTGCTGAACAAGACCTATGACATCTCCTATCCTCGTGTGGTGGCCGTCTACCTCACCGGCGCGCCCCGGCCGGGGGTGGGCCCCCAGGACGTGGCCCTGGCCATCATTGGCAAGACCTTCACCAAGGGCGTGGTGAAAAACGCCGTCATGGAGTTCTTTGGCCCCGGCGTGGCCAGCCTCTCCATGGACTACCGCTGCGGCATCGACGTGATGACCACCGAGACCTCCTGCCTCTCCTCCGTCTGGGCCACCGACGAGACCACCCGGGACTATCTCACCCTCCTGGGCCGGGGCGGGGACTACCGCCGCCTGATGCCGGGGGAGGGCGCCTATTACGACGACGTGATTTTGGTGGACCTGAGCCTGGTGGAGCCCATGATCGCACTGCCCTTCCACCCCTCCAACGCCTACACCATCAAGCAGTTCAAGGCCAACATGACCGACATCCTGGCGGAGACGGAGGAGACCGCCCGCCGTCAGCTGGGGATGGACAAGGTGCCCTCTCTGCTGAGCAAGGTGAAGGACGGGAAGTTCTATGTGGATCAGGCGGTCATCGCCGGCTGCTCCGGCGGCACCTATCAGAACCTGCTCCGGGCCTCGGAGATTTTGAAGGGCAGCTCCATTGGCAGCCAGTCCTTCTGGCTCTCCTGCTATCCCGGCTCCATGCCCATCTTCCAGGAGCTGACCCGTCAGGGGGCCATCTCCGACCTGATGGCCGCCGGTGCCTCCATCCGGTCCTGCTTCTGCGGCCCCTGCTTCGGCGCAGGCGACGTGCCCGCCAACGGCGGCTTCTCCATCCGTCACTCCACCCGGAACTTCCCCAACCGGGAGGGCTCCAAGCCCGGCAACGGCCAGCTGTCCTATGTGGCCCTGATGGACGCCCGCTCCATCGCCGCCACCGCCCTGAACGGCGGCGTGCTCACCTCCGCCTTCGAGCTGGACAGCGTCCCGGAGGATAAGCCGAACGAGAGCTATCACTACGACGACTCCGCCTACAAGAGCCGGGTCTACTTCGGCGTGGGCAACCCCCAGCCGGAGACGGAGCAGGTCTTTGGCCCCAACATCACCGACTGGCCCGCCCAGATCGCCATGCCGGAGAACCTGATGCTCACCGTGGCCTCCGCCATCTATGACCCGGTGACCACCACCGACGAGCTCATCCCCTCCGGGGAGACCTCCTCCTACCGCTCCAATCCCCTGGGCCTGGCGGAGTTTGCCCTGAGCCGGAAGGACCCCGCCTATGTGGGCCGGGCTAAGGCCATCCAGAAGGTGGAGAAGCAGCGTCAGGCGGGCAAGTCCACTGCAAAGGTGAAGGAGGCCCTGGACGGCTGCGACCCGGAGACCACCGGCCTGGGCTCTCTGGTCATGGCCCTCAAGCCCGGCGACGGCTCCGCCCGGGAGCAGGCCGCCTCCTGCCAGCGGGTGCTGG